>NZ_JBEZKP010000005.1:0-219623 GCF_040706335.1 Streptomyces sp. NPDC048389
GAACCATCGAGGGCAACCGCATGAAAGCCATGCCCGGAGTCTCTGGGTCTCTGGACCTTACGACGGCCCGTCCAACCCACGAACAAGGTAGGACCGCATGAGCGCCGGGCAGAGCAGCGGCTCCGAGCACCACGCGCTGGACGACGCACTGGACCGCGCCGCCGCCAAGAGCGCCGAGGTCCGGCGCGTCGCCGGCGGCGGTGAGATCACCGTCGTGCATCTGGTGCGCCACGGTGAGGTGCACAACCCCGACGGTGTCCTCTACGGGCGCCGCAGCGGCTACCACCTCTCCGATCTCGGCCGGCGGATGGCCGACCGGGTCGCCGAGCACGTCTCGGCACGTGACATCACCCATGTCGTGGCGTCTCCGCTGGAGCGGGCGCAGGAGACGGCCATGCCGATCGCGAAGACGCACGGTCTGACGCTCGACACGGATGAGCGGCTGATCGAGGCTGCCAACGTCTTCGAGGGCAAGACCTTCGGCGTCGGCGACGGCGCGCTGCGCAAGCCGGGCAACTGGAAGCATCTGACCAACCCGTTCCGCCCGTCCTGGGGCGAGCCGTACGTGGAGCAGGCCCGGCGGATGCTGGCGGCGCTGGACGCGGCACGGGACGCGGCGCGCGGCCACGAGGCCGTGTGCGTCAGCCATCAGTTGCCGATCTGGACCGTGCGCAGTTTCGTGGAGCGCCGCCGGCTGTGGCACGATCCGCGCCGCCGTCAGTGCACTCTGGCCTCCCTGACCACGTTCATGTACGAGGGCGACCGGATTGTGTCCGTGGGTTATACGGAACCCGCCCGGGATCTTGTTCCGGCGCATCTCCTCGCGGGGGCCCGGCCGGTGAAGGGCAAGAGCAAGGCATTCGGCGCGTAGCCGACGCCGCTGATCGTCGATCACCCGGTCCGCGATCAGTCAAGATCATTCGCTGGTATGAAAGAAAAATAATCAGACGTCCCCGGAACCCTCATGTTCCGACGCGCATCTCAGCTTGTGCCGGTTTGCCGTGCCGGTTTGCCGGGCCGGTTTCAGACAGCTCTCCGCACCAAGAGAGCGCGGATGGGGACGATATGCGGGACATCAGCCGAAGGGGTTTGCTCGGAGCGGGGCTTGGGGCTGCGGCGGCGATCGGGGCGGCCGGCTGCAGCTCCGGCGGATCGGGCGGACGCGGGCACGACGATCCGGCCAAGGGGGGCGGGCCGGGGAAGGGCAGCGCCAAGCCCTCTCCGTCGAAGACCCCCGGCCGGCCGATCGGTGACGGTTCCACCTCCGACACGGGCAGGCAGCCGCACCAGCCGCAGAAACCCGTCCCCCTCGAACCGGGGCAGACGCCGCCGCAATTCGTGATCTTCTCCTGGGACGGGGCGGGTGAAGTCGGCAACGGCCTCTTCCCCCGATTCCTCGAACTCGCCAGGAATCACGGGGCGGGCATGACCTTCTTCCTCTCGGGGAACTACCTGCTGCCCGAATCGAAGAAGTCGTTCTACCGGCCGCCCAACAACCCGGTCGGCGCTTCCGACATCGGTTATCTCACCGACGACCACATCAAGGACACGCTGAAGTACATACGCCAGGCATGGCTCGACGGCCATGAGATAGGCACCCACTTCAACGGCCATTTCTGCGGCGGCAGCGGATCGGTCGCCAACTGGACTCCCGCTGACTGGCGAAGCGAGATCGAACAGGCTGTGAAGTTCGTCACCGAATGGCGCACGAACAGCGGCTGGCACGACATCGACCCACTGCCCTTCGACTACCGCAAGGAACTCGTCGGCGCACGCACTCCCTGCCTGCTCGGCCAGGACAAACTGCTGCCGACGGCCAAGCAGCTCGGCTGGCGCTACGACGCCAGCTCGCCCGGCGGCCGCCAGACCTGGCCGGACAAGAAGCTCGGCATCTGGGACCTGCCGCTGCAGGCCGTCCCGTTCCCAGGCCACTCCTTCGAAGTCCTCTCCATGGACTACAACATGCTCGCCAACCAGTCGAAGAATTCGACCCAGGGCATGCCCTCCCGTTATCCGGGCTGGAAGAAGCAGGCAACCGACGCCTATCTCGCGGGATTCAACCGGGCCTACGAGAGCAATCGCGCGCCCTTCTTCATCGGCAACCACTTCGAGCAGTGGAACGGCGGCATATACATGGACGCCGTCGAGGAATCGCTCAAGGTCATGGCCGGGAAGAAGGGCGTACGGCTGGTGTCCTTCCGTCAGTTCTGCGACTGGCTCGACGCGCAGGACCCGCAGGTGCTCGCCAGGCTGCGGACACTCGAAGTCGGACAGGCGCCGGCGGGCGGTTGGAGCACATTCCTTAAGGCGGCTTGACAACGGTCGCAATCGGGCACGCAGGGGGGTGCGGAAGATCGGCTCAGGAGCCATGCGAAACTTTTCACATGAGTCCTAGCCGTGCCCCCCGCGCCGTCCTGCTGACCGCACTGGTCGCCGCAGGGGCGCTCACCCTGTCGGCCTGCGGCGACGGTGGAAAGTCCGGCGGTGGCGGCGACACCAACTTCGTCACCGGCACCGGTGGTGTCGACACCGTCCCCAAGGGCGAGCGCCGGTCGACCGGCAAGCTCGCCGGCGAAACCCTCCACGGCGAGCACCTCGACGTCGCCGACCTCAAGGGCAAGGTCGTCGTACTGAACGTATGGGGATCGTGGTGCGGACCGTGCCGTGCCGAGGCGCGCTATTTCTCCGAGGTGGCCAAGGAGACCAAGGCGCAGGGCGTGGAGTTCGTCGGGATCAATACCCGTGACGCCAAGAAGCAGAAGGCGATCAACTTCGAGAAGGACTACGGCGTCGAGTACCCGAGCCTGTACGACCCGATCGGGAAACTGATCGTCAACGGCTTCCCCAAGGGCACTTTGAACCCGCAGGCCATTCCCACCACGATCGTCCTCGACCGTGAGGGCAGGATCGCGGCTCGTTCCCTCAAAGCGCTGGACGACAAGGAACTCCGCAAGATGATCGACCCGCTGATCGCGGAGAAGTGATCCCGTGGAGGCTCTGGCTCTGGCCGCGGCGTCCGGCGTGACCGAGACGATCAGCGAAGGCGCACTGCCGCTCGCCCTGCCCCTCGCCGTACTCGCCGGGCTCGTCTCCTTCTTCTCGCCCTGCGTACTGCCCCTCGTGCCCGGCTACATCTCGTACGTCACCGGCATGGGCGGCACCGACCTGGCGGAGGCGCGACGCGGGCGGATGGTCACCGGCGCGTCCCTCTTCGTCCTGGGCTTCACGGTCGTCTTCGTTTCCGGCGGCGCGCTGTTCGGCTACTTCGGCAGCACTCTCCAGGAACAGCGCGAGGTCCTGTCCAAGGTCCTCGGCGGCCTGATGATCCTCTTGGGCGTGTTCTTCATGGGGCTCATGCCCTGGCTCACCCAGCGGGAGTTCCGCTTCCACAAGCGCCCGGCGGCCGGCCTCGCCGGTGCCCCGCTGCTCGGCGGGCTGTTCGGCATCGGCTGGACCCCCTGCCTCGGGCCGACGATCGCGTCGGTGAACGTCCTTGCGTTCCAGGAGGCGACCGCCGGCCGTGGGGCCGTACTGATGGTCGCGTACTGCCTCGGCCTCGGCCTGCCCTTCGTACTCGCCGCGGTCGCCTTCCGCAGGGCCCTCGGCGCGTTCGGATGGGTCAAGCGTCACTACACGTGGGTGATGCGGATCGGCGGCGGCATGATGATCGCGACCGGTCTGCTGCTGCTCACAGGTGCATGGGACACCCTGGTGCAGGAGATGCAGGGATGGTCCGACGGCTTCACGGTGGGGATCTGAGCATGAGCAAGACCGAAGAGCGCGAAGTCGGCGAGGCCGAGGCGCGGCTGTCCACCGCCCCCGTGGAGGAGGGGGCCCCGGATTCCGCCGGCGGTCCCGCGATAGGAGTGATCGGCTGGCTGCGCTGGTTCTGGCGGCAGCTGACCTCCATGCGCGTCGCGCTGATCCTGCTGTTTCTGCTGTCGCTGGGCTCCATCCCGGGCTCGCTGATCCCGCAGAACAGCGTGGACACCATGAAGGTGGACGCCTTCAAGGAGCGGCACGAGGTCCTGACACCCGTCTACGAGAAGCTGCAGCTGTTCGACGTCTACAGCTCGGTGTGGTTCTCCGCGATCTACATCCTGCTCTTCATCTCGCTCATCGGCTGCATCGTGCCGCGCAGCCGGCAGTTCGTCGGACAGCTCCGCGGCCTGCCGCCGGGCGCTCCCAGGCGGCTCACCCGCCTGCCCGCCCACACCACCTGGCGCACTCGGGCCGAGCCGGAAGAGGTGCGTGAGGCTGCGCTCGCGCTGCTGAAGAAGCGCCGCTTCCGGGCCCGTACCGCCGAAGACGCGGTCGCCGCGGAGAAGGGCTACCTCCGCGAGGCGGGGAACCTCGTCTTCCACGTGTCGCTGATCGTGATCCTCGTGGCGTTCGCGGTGGGGGTCCTCTTCAAGTCGGAGGGCGGCAAACTCGTCGTCGAGGGTGACGGTTTCTCCAACACCCTCACCCAGTACGACGACTTCAAGTCCGGTTCGCTGTTCAGCCCCGACGAACTCGTGCCGTTCAGTTTCACCCTCGACAGCTTCACCGGCACGTACGAGAAGAGCGGTCCGCAGCGCGGCACGCCCCGCACCTTCGAGGCCGCCGTGACCTGGTCCCAGGGCGACGGGCGCGAGCGGAAGTCGGTCATCGAGGTCAACAAGCCGCTGGACGTCGAGGGCACCAAGGTCTACCTGCTGGAGCACGGCTACGCGCCCGTCGTCACCATCCGCGACGGCAGGGGCAAGGTCGTCAGCAGCGAGGCCGTGCCGCTGCTGCCGATCGACGCCAACGTCTCCTCGACCGGTGCCATCAAGGTGATGGACGGCTACCGCGACAAGAACGGCAAGAAGGACCAGCTCGGCTTCGCCGCGTTCTTCGTACCCACCTACGGGGGCGAGAACAGCGGCCAGATGTTCTCCCAGTTCCCGGGGCTCGAGTATCCCGCGCTCAGCCTCGGCGCCTTCCGCGGCAGCCTCGGTGTCGACGCCGGCCTGCCGCAGAACGTGTACCAGCTCGACACCAGCAAGATGGAGCAGTTCAAGGACGCCGACGGGAACAGGCTCACCGAGCGCCTGCTGCCCGGCGAGACCATGGAGCTCCCCGACGGCGCAGGGTCCATCACCTTCGAGAAGGAAGTGAAGGAGTGGGCCAGCTTCCAGATCTCGCAGCAGCCCGGCAACGGCTGGGCGCTGACCGGCGCGATCGCGGCCATCGCCGGCCTCGCCGGCTCGCTGTTCATCCAGCGCCGCCGGATCTGGGTGCGGGCCGTGCGCGGCGCGGACGGTGTGACCGTCGTCGAGATGGCCGGACTCGGCCGCAGCGAGTCGGCGAAGCTCCCCGAAGAGCTGGCCGAACTCGCCGCCACCCTCCATGCGCAGGCGCCGACCGCGCCTGAACCCGTAGAAGTTCCTGCCGAAGGGTCTGAGAAGTGACTCTCGCCGCCGCAACCAACGCGAACCTGGCCGAGATCAGCAACTACCTGATCTACTCGTCGATGGCCGTCTACACGCTGGCCTTCTTCGCGCACATCGTCGAGTGGACGCTCGGCAGCCGCAGCAAGGTGGCCCGTACCGCCGCCGCGTTGACCGCCCCCGCCGGGGAGAAGGCGGACGAGGCGCCGAAGGTCCAGGTCAAGGGCGGCGGTACCGCCGTCCTGGAGAAGCCCAAGGTCGTCACCCGGGCCGCCAACGGCGCCCGTGACGTCCCCGACGGCCCCGGCGCGCACGGCGGCACCGAGAGCGGGGACCTGTACGGCAGGATCGCGGTCTCGCTCACCGCTCTCGCCTTCCTGCTCCAGGCGGCCGGTGTCACCGCGCGCGCCCTGTCGGTGCAGCGCGCGCCGTGGGGCAACATGTACGAGTTCTCCACGACGTTCTCGACCGTCGTCGTCGGTGTGTACCTGGCGCTGCTCCTCGCCAAGAAGAACGTCCGCTGGGCCGGTCTGCCGCTGGTCACCACCGTGCTGCTCGACCTCGGCATCGCCGTCACCTGGCTCTACACGGAGAGCGACCAGCTGGTCCCGGCGCTGGACTCGTACTGGCTGTGGATCCACGTCTCCACCGCGATCTTCTGCGGCGCGGTCTTCTACCTGGGCGCCGTCGGCACGGTGCTGTACCTGTTCCGTGACTCCTACGAGAACAAGCTGGTGAACGGCGGCAAGCCGGGCCGCTTCGCCACCTCGGTGCTGGAACGGCTGCCCGCCTCCGCCTCTCTCGACAAGTTCGCCTACCGCGTCAACGCCGCCGTCTTCCCGCTGTGGACGTTCACGATCATCGCGGGCGCGATCTGGGCCGGCGACGCGTGGGGCCGCTACTGGGGCTGGGACGCCAAAGAGGTCTGGTCCTTCATCACCTGGGTCGCCTACGCCGCCTATCTCCACGCCCGCGCCACCGCCGGCTGGAAGGGACGCAAGGCCGCGTACCTGGCGCTGATCGCCTTCGCCTGCTGGCTGTTCAACTACTACGGCGTGAACATGTTCGTGAACAGCCTGCACTCGTACGCCGGCGTCGAGTGAAGTAGCGCCCGCACCGCCGAAGGGTGACGCTGGATGCATGAGTGACGTGATCCCCCACGGCACCGTCGAGAACCGGGACGCCGGCACTCACCTGCTGCGGTACGAACTGCGTCTGCCGCATCCGGTGATCCGGGTATGGGCCGCCGTGGCCACCCCCGAAGCACTGCCGACCTGGCTCTGCGCCGCCGACGTACTCCAACCGAGAGTCGGCGGCGCCGTCACGCTCCGGTGGCTGAACGCTGACGCGCAGGGCCGTCACACCGTCGCCGAGGGCCATGTCACGGCATGGGACGTGGAGCGGGTCGCCGAGTACACGGTCTCCGGCCACGGCCGTATCCGCTTCCACCTCGAGCCGCACGGCGACAGCGGGACCGTGCTGCGCTTCACCAACGAACTGCGCTGCGACGACGACGTGCTCCTCGACCGCCTGGCCGGCTGGCACAACCACTTCGAGCTGCTCGTGGACGCCCTCGAGGGCAGGCCCATGACCGACTGGGCCCTCTGGACGCCGAAGCGGCGGCAGCAGCTGCGGGACGCCTACGCGGCGGCGTAGCGCCGGCGCTCAGGCCCCGATGTCCTCGTGCCACAGCTCGGGCCTGGCGGCGACGAAGTCGCGCATCGTCGCCCGGCACCCGGAGTCGTCCAGCAGGACGATCTCCACGCCGTTTCCGGCGAGCCAGTCGCGGCCGCCGCGGAAGGTCGCCGCCTCGCCGATCACCACCCGCGGGATGCCGAACTGACGCACCAGGCCACTGCAGTACCAGCAGGGCGAGAGCGTGGTCACCATCGTCGTCCCGCGGTACGAACGCTGCCGCCCGGCGGCACGGAAGGCCGCCGTCTCGGCGTGTGCCGACGGATCGCCGTCCTGGACCCGCCGGTTGCGGCCCCGGCCCAGCAGCGTGCCGTCCGCGCCGTACAGCGCGGCCCCGATGGGGATGCCGCCTTCCGCGAGACCGGCCCGCGCTTCGTCGACCGCGGTGGCGAGCCACTGTCGCGCCAGTTCCTGATCCATGCCGGGACTCTTCCCCGGCGAAGCGGGCGCGTCACGCGCGGTCTACGGCGTGACGCTCCTGCGGCTCCTGCGGTCTGAGCCTGCCGTCCACCTGCTCCTGCGCTCTGAGCCCGCCGTCCACCTGCTCCTGGTCAGCTCTGAGCCCGTTCGCCACGCCGTCCGGCCGACGGTGGGGCCGCCTCGACAACAGACCGCGGTACGGCAGCCCGGTACGGGCAGTCCGGTTCGGTCACGCCGGACCGGGTGTACGGCGGCCCGGCGGCTCTCCGGGGGAAGGCGACGCGGAGGCAACCGGGAGCCGCGGCTCCGTCACTGGCCCTTGTCACCGTCCTGCTCGCGCTTCTTCAGCTCCTCCTCGCGGCGGCGCAGGTCCGCCTCCCAGTCCTTGAGGACCGTCTCGTCCTTCTTGGTCTCGTCGTCCTTGAGGGACTTCAGGAAGTCGGGGTTGTCGTCGGGTGCGACCCACTGGGTGCGGTGGTTGCGGTGCCACGCGGACGGGGTGCGGCCGCCGGCCGGGGCGTGTCGCGTCTTGCCTGCGGCGAACCAGACGATCGGGCCGACGATCCAGAAGAGCAGGATGATGAACACCCAGGCCAGCTTGGGGAGATGCTTGGCCTCGTCCTCAGGCGTGTTCAGGCAGTCGACGAAAGCGTAGATCGTCAGCGCCAGCGGCAGGATGTACATCAGTGCCCTGAGCATGTGGGACAGCTCCCTGGAGACATAGGCGGGGCGGCGTTTCCCCGGCCCCGGTGACGGGGCCAGGGTAGCGGGTGCCCGATACTTGACCCCATGGCTTACGACGATCTTCGCTCCCTGCTCCGGGCGCTGGAGCGCGAGGGCGACCTCAAGCGCATCAAGGCCGAAGTCGACCCGCATCTCGAGGTCGGGGAGATCGTCGACCGGGTGAACAAGGCCGGCGGCCCGGCGCTGCTCTTCGAGAACGTGCGCGGCTCCTCGATGCCGCTCGCGATGAACGTCTTCGGCACCGACCGCCGCCTCCTCAAGGCGCTCGGCCTGAAGTCGTACGCGGAGATCAGCGAGAAGATCGGCGGGCTGCTCAAGCCGGAGCTGCCGCACGGCTTCATCGGGGTCCGCGAGGCGTTCGGCAAGCTCGGCTCGATGATGCACGTGCCACCGAAGAAGGTGAAGGACGCGCCCGTGCAGGAGGTCGTCCTGCGCGGCGACGACGTCGACCTGGACATGCTGCCCGCGCTGTTCACCTGGCCCGAGGACGGCGGCTCCTTCTTCAACCTGGGACTCACCCACACCAAGCACCCCGAGACGGGCGTGCGGAACCTCGGCCTGTACCGGCTCCAGCGGCACGACCGCCGGACCATCGGCATGCACTGGCAGATCCACAAGGACAGCCGCAACCACTATGCCGTCGCCGAGCGGCGCGGCGAGCGGCTGCCGGTCGCCATCGCCTTCGGCTGCCCGCCGGCCGTGACGTACGCCTCCACCGCGCCGCTTCCCGGCGACATCGACGAGTACCTGTTCGCAGGCTTCGTCGCGGGCCGGCGGACCGAGATGGTCGACTGCAAGACCGTGCCGCTTCAGGTCCCCGCGAACGCCGAGGTCGTACTGGAGGGCTGGCTGGAGCCGGGGGAGATGCTGCCCGAGGGCCCGTTCGGCGACCACACCGGCTTCTACACGCCGCAGGAGCCGTTCCCGGCGCTGACGATCGACTGCGTCACGATGCGCGAGCGGCCGCTGCTCCAGTCGATCGTGGTGGGACGGCCGCCGACGGAGGACGGGCCGCTGGGCCGGGCCACCGAGCGGTTCTTCCTCCCGCTGCTCAAGATCATCGTGCCGGACATCGTGGACTACCACCTGCCGGAGTCGGGCGGCTTCCACAACTGCGCGATCGTCTCGATCGACAAGAAGTACCCGAAGCACGCACAGAAGGTGATGCACGCCATCTGGGGCGCGCACATGATGTCCCTGACGAAGCTGATCGTGGTCGTGGACAAGGACTGTGACGTCCACGACCTGCACGAGGTCTCGTGGCGGGCGCTCGGCAACACCGACTACGCCCGTGACCTCACGGTCGTCGAGGGCCCGGTCGACCATCTCGACCACGCCTCCTACCAGCAGTTCTGGGGTGGCAAGGCGGGCATCGACGCGACGAGGAAGCTCCCGGAGGAGGGCTACACCCGGGACGGCGGCTGGCCCGCCATGGTGGAGTCCGATCCCGCGACGGCGGCGCTCGTCGACCGCCGCTGGAAGGAGTACGGCCTGTGAGCCCCGCACCCGTGGGCGGCCCGGCCCTCTTCATCGGCACCGACACCGACTACGTGGCCCTGGTGCGCCCCGAGCTCGACCCGGCCGACCCGAGTGTCCGGCTCGCCGCCGAGCAGGCGGGCGTGGCGCCCGAGGAGTTCGCCGGGGCCGGTGACACCTGGACGGTCCTGTTCGAGAACGACGGCGAGGGCGGCGGCTTCGAGCTGCCCGGTGTGCGCGACGCGGAGCCGGCCGGTTTCGCGGAGCGGCTGCGCGCCGAGCTCGCCGCGGCGTCCGGGCCCTTCACCGTCGACGGCGGCGCCGTGCTGAGCCTGGACGCCCGTCCCGCCGGCGCGGACGCGTTCGCCTTCACGGCCCACGTCACCCCGCCCGAGGACGAGGGCACGCGGCTGACCGTCCGGACGGGTCCGCTGCCCGTCGCCGAACTGTTGGCCGACCTCGACGCGTTTCTCGGGAGCCTCGCATGATGACCACCGCCGACGGGGTCGTGGGTCAGGGGCAGGCGCCGCAGCCGGCCGGGAAGGTCAAGGCTTTCCTGCGGCTGGTGATGATCGAGCACTCGGTCTTCGCGCTGCCCTTCGCCTACATCGCCGCGCTCACCGCGATGTTCCGGGCGGACCGGAGCGTCCACTGGGTGGAGCTGCTGCTCGTCACCGTCGCGATGGTGGGCCTGCGGACCTTCGCGATGGCCTGCAACCGGATCATCGACCGCGAGATCGACGCCAGTAACCCGCGTACGGCGGGGCGCGAGCTGGTCACCGGCGCGGTGTCCGTCCGTTCGGCGTGGACGGGCGCGCTCGTCGCGCTGGTCGTCTTCCTCGGTGCGGCGGCGCTGCTCAACCCGCTGTGTCTGGCGCTCGCGCCGGTCGCGGTGGTGCCGATGGTGGTCTATCCGTACGGCAAGCGGTTCACGAACTTCCCGCACGCCATTCTCGGTCTGGCCCAGGCGATGGGCCCGGTCGGCGCGTGGATCGCGGTCACCGGCGCGTGGTCGTGGGACGCGGTGATCCTGGGTCTGGCGGTCGGCGTCTGGATCGGCGGCTTCGACCTGATCTTCGCCTGCCAGGACGTCCAGGCCGACCGCGCCCACGGCGTGAAGTCGGTCCCGGCCCGCTTCGGCATCCCGGCCGCGCTCCACGGCGCCCGCGCCTCGCACGTCGTGACGACCGGCCTGCTGGTCTGGTACGCACTGGCGACGGACGCGGGCGTCTTCTTCTGGGCGGGCCTGGTGATCGTCGCGGTGGCGTTCCTCTACGAGCACACGATCGTCCGCCCGCACGACCTGTCCCGCCTGAACAGGGCGTTCTTCACCGTCAACGGGTTCATCGGCATTGCCCTTTTCGTGTGCGCGCTCCTCGATCTCGCGGTGCGTGGTCTGACCGTCTGAATAGCCTTCGGCCTACCATCGAGTGCATGGACAGGGAGGCCGACGTGACCGTCTCGGAGAGCGACCGCCTGCACTCACAGCTCAGCCGGTTCGAGGACATGTTCCCCGGGTACCGGACGGAGATTGTCGAGGGCAATATCGTGATGAGTCCGGTCAAGCCGCACCACAACGAGACGATCTGGGGCGTGCGCGACGTCTTGAAGTCCCAGCTCGCTGAAGAGTGGGGGTTCATCAGCGACGTGGCCGTGCTCTTCGACCAGGACAACGAGTTCTGTCCCGACCTGGCCGTGATCCCCGACGCCGAAAGGCGGAAGAATCTCAGTGTGTACTCCCCGGAACTCATCGAGATCGCTGTCGAGGTCGTCTCACCGAGTAGCGTCCGCAATGACTACGAGGTCAAGAACCGGGCTTACGCGCGGCGTGGCATCCCGAACTACCTGATCTTCGATCCCTACAAGGCGCACTGCGTGACCCTCTGGAATCCGGGCCCGGACGGATACCTCGGGCGGGACACCTTTCCCTACGGGAAGAAGATGTCTGTGGAGACCGGGATCGGCAAGCTGACCGTCGACACGACGAACCTGCCGGTGGACCCCAGCGCTTAACCAGGGTCTTTCGTGCCGCGACGGTGGAAGAGGAACGCCGCCGCGACGCCCGCCAGAAGCCCGAAGAGGTGGCCCTGCCAGCTCACGCCGGTGTCGCTCGGCGCTATGCCGAGCCCGATCGAGCTGCCCCAGACCGCGCCGACCACCAGGCCGACGGCGACCTGCCACAGGCTGCGCTCCACGAACCCGCGCACCACCAGGTAGCCGAAGAGGCCGAAGACGAGGCCGGAGGCGCCCGCCGTGTTGGCACCGGACGGGGAGAACAGCCACACCCCCAGGCCGGACACCAGGATGATCACCAGTGACACGACGAGGAAGCGGCGGATGCCGCCGAGCGCGGCGAGGAAGCCGAAGATCAGCAGCGGAACGCTGTTGGCCGCCACGTGGTCGAAGCCGAAGTGCATGAACGCGGCGGGGACCACGTCGGCCAGCTCGTCGGGCTGCCGGGCGGTGATGCCGTAGGCGTCCAGCGCGTGGCCCGAGGCCACGTCGATCGCTTCGAGCACCCACAGCAGCGCCACCCAGGCCAGCATGAGCAGGGCCGCGGCCTTCGCCCGGCCCGAACCGGTCCACCGGGTGGGTTCCGTGTACGTCATAGCTGCCCCTCTGCCGTGGGTACGCCCTGCTCGGGAAACGTGCCGCCCACCGTGCTCAGTTCCGCGTCCGCGGCGCCGGATAGGCTCAACGGTGTGGAGCAGCAAGAAATGAAGGGTCGTCGGCCGTGGGTCGTGGGGGTGTCCGGTGCTTCCGGTACGCCGTACGCGGCAGCCGTGCTGCGTGGATTGCTGGCCGCGGGCGAGAGCGTGGACCTGGTGGTCAGCCGGGCCTCGCGGCTGACGCTGCTCGACGAGACCGGTATCGCCTTCCGTGACGCCCACTGGCGCGATGATCTGCGGCAGTGGCTGGCCCGGGGAGCCGACGGGAAACCGGACCGGTTCGACGCCGATGTCTCGGACGTGCGGCACTGGTCTGCCGGAGACCTCGCCGCCGGCCCGTCGTCCGGGTCGTACCCGGTCAAGGGCATGCTGATCGTGCCGGCGTCGACGGCCTGTGTGGCGGGTGTGGCGCTCGGGCTCTCGAAGGACCTGCTGCAGCGCGCGGCGAGTGTGACGCTCAAGGAGCGGCGCGCTCTGGTGGTCGCCGTGCGGGAGACCCCCCTGAACGGGCAGACGCTGAAGCATCTGGTCACGCTGGACGAGGCGGGTGCAGTGGTGCTGCCCGCCTCTCCGGCGTTCTACGCGGGGGCGACGCACATCCAGGATCTGGTGGACTTCGTCGCCGGGCGGGTGCTCGACGCGGCAGGAGTGCCGCATCGGCTGTACCGCCGTTGGGAGGGGGAGCTGGGTGGTGGCTCCGCGGGTGGTTAGCGCTTCTTGCCGGTACGCGGTGTGCGGGTCCGGTCGACCCGGTGCGCGGCGGCGGGCTGATGGGCACGCGAGCGGTTGGCCAGCTCCTGCAGCTGTCGCATGTGGGCGTAGGCCATCTCGATCGTGTACACGGTGAGTGTCAACTCCTGTATGGATCGTGATCCGATGGGATCAGCTGTGATCGTTTGAATAATTCGCAGGGTGTCGACCCTGCATGCCTTAGATTCTACACGTAAACTTGCGGTATCGCCGAATAATGGAAGGCTTGAGTCTAATGGACGCCGTGGACAGGCAGCTCATCCAGGCCCTGCGCGAGAACGGCAGGGCTTCGTACGCCGAACTCGGCCGGCTCGTGGGGCTCTCCGGCCCCTCCGTCACCGACCGCATCAACCGCCTGGAGGCGGCAGGCGTCATCACCGGGTACCGGGCGACCGTCGACGCCGCCTCGCTCGGCCTCGGCGTCACCGCCCTGATCGGTATCTCGCTCTCCGACGCCGCCGACCACGACGACGTGGCCCGCCGGCTGAAGGACCTCGCAGAGATCGAGGACTGCTGGTTCATCGCGGGCGACGACTCGTTCATGCTCAAGGTCCGGTCCGACAACGTGGACGGTCTGGAGAAGACGATCCGCCGGCTCTCCGGGACGCGCGGCGTCTCCCGTACGCGTACCACGATCGTGCTCTCCACCAAGTGGGAGAACCGGGTCGGCGACCTTCCCGAGGAGAGCTAGGGATACCGTTGGTGGAGCCCGATCGGTACATGTATGGGAGGCGGCCCCAAGTGGACGCAGGACTCAAGCGCGAGCTCGAGGAGAAGGTCCGGGCCGGTGAGCGGCTGACGCGTGAGGACGGTATCGCCCTCTACGAGTCGGACGACCTGGCGTGGCTCGGCGGGCTGGCGCACGAGGTGCGCACCCGCAAGAACGGCGACGTCGTCCACTTCAACGTCAACCGCCACCTCAACATGACGAACGTGTGCACCGCGTCGTGCGCGTACTGCTCGTTCCAGCGCAAGCCGGGCGAGAAGGACGCGTACACCATGCGCATCGAGGAGGCCGTCCGCCTCGCCAAGGCGATGGAGGGCGAGAACCTCACCGAGCTGCACATCGTCAACGGGCTCCACCCCAACCTCCCGTGGCGCTACTACCCGCGCTCGCTCTCCGAGCTGAAGAAGGCGCTGCCCGGCGTATCGCTGAAGGCATTCACCGCCACGGAGATCCACCACTTCGAGACGATCTCCGGGATGTCCGCCTCCGAGATCCTCGACGAGCTGATCGAGGCCGGTCTGGAGTCGCTGACCGGCGGCGGCGCCGAGATCTTCGACTGGGAGGTCCGGCAGCACATCGTCGACCACCGCACCCACTGGGAGGACTGGTCGCGGATCCACCGCCTGGCGCACGAAAAGGGCCTCAAGACCCCGTCCACGATGCTGTACGGGCACATCGAGGAGCCCCGCCACCGGGTCGACCACGTGCTGCGGCTGCGTGAACTGCAGGACGAGACCGGCGGCTTCCAGGTCTTCATCCCGCTGCGCTACCAGCACGACTTCGTGGACATGCAGGACGGCAAGGTCCGCAACAGGCTCCAGGCCCGCACCACCATGGCGACCGGCGCGGAGGCGCTGAAGACCTTCGCGGTCTCGCGCCTCCTCTTCGACAACGTCCCGCACGTCAAGGTCTTCTGGGTGATGCACGGCGTGCAGACCGCCCAGCTGGCTCTCCAGCACGGCGCCGACGACATGGACGGCTCGGTCGTCGAGTACAAGATCACGCACGACGCGGACAACTACGGCACGCCGAACAAGCTGACCCGCGACGACCTGCTCGACCTGATCCGCGACGCGGGCTTCCGCCCCGTGGAGCGCAACACCCGCTACGAGATCATCCGCGAGTACCCGGGACCGGACGCGGACCGCCGTGAGTCGCCGCAGCCCATGCGCCTGTGAGTGCCGTCTCGTCCTCTGGAAGCCCCGGCCGCGGCCGGGGCTTCCTTGTCTACGCTGCTTCCATGGCCCTCACCTTCGAGCTCGACCCGCCCGGCGGGGACGACCTGCGCGACGGCGTCGTCGCGCTCTGGACGGACGTCAGCAACGCGGGCGGAGCCGTCGGCTTCGTGCCACCCGTCACGGCCGAGGAGATCCGGCCCGAGTGGCGCAAACACCTGACGGCCATCGCGGAGGGACGGATGCGTCTCCTCGTCGGCCGCGACGAGGACGGCCGGATCGCGGCCACCGCCTTCCTCGCCCACAACAGCCACCGGCTGATGACGCACTGGGTCTGGCTCTACACGGTGATGGTCCATCCCCGGCACCAGGGCAAGGGCTGCGGACGTGACCTGATGGCCGCCGCGGCGGACGCCGCCCGCGGCTTCGACGGCATCGAGGCGATACGGCTCACCTGCCGCGGCGGCACCGGCGCCGACCGCTTCTACGCCGCCTGCGGGTACAAAGAGGTCGGCCGGGTGCCCGGCGCGATCAGGGTCGCCGACGGCGACGACCGGGACGACGTCATCATGCTGCTGCCGCTTGTCTAGGCCCTCCCGGCAGGTCCACCGCGGGCGGCGTGCTTCACTGGAACCGGCACCCACGTCGTACGCAAGGAAGAAGGCCCGCCGTGTCCGCTGCAAGGACGAGCGCCGCGATCCGGTACACCGCACTGCGTCTGGCGATCTTCGTCGGATGCTTCGTCGTCGTGGCCGGCCTGGTCCAGATCGGGGCCCTGCCCAAGGGCCTCGGCGACTCGAACTTCGTCTGGGTCGTCCTGCTCTCGCTGGTGCTCTCCGCGCCGCTCAGCTTCGTCCTGCTGCGCAAGCAGCGCGACGCGATGTCCGAGCAGATCGTCACCAGGGTCGACGGCGCCAAGGCACGCCTTGAGGCCAACCGCAACCAGGAGGACGGCCTCGCCCGCTGAGTCGCGGGAACCCTCGCCCGCTGAGGCGCGGGAAGCTCTCGCCGCCGAGGCGCGGGACAGGGGGCCCGACGGGCGCTCCCCAAGGACAGCTTTGAGGTTCTCAAAGTCAAAGTGTTAACGTGTTCGGCATGAAGACAGCAGTGCGCCACCACGACGCCGCGAGCATTCCGCTCGTGGCGCGCCTGCATGTCGACCTGTGCCGCTGTATGTCCGCGGTCTGTTGCCGGTAGCCGCTTCGCGCCACCCGGCACCACACTGCGGCACCGCGCCTTCGCGCGCCCGGGCGCCGCACCCCGTCCCCCTGTACTTCCCCCACGCCATCACTGGAGTGCGTCCGTGTCCGCGAACACCGCGTCCACCCCTGCCGGAAATCGGTCCGGCTCCGGTTTCCGTATACCCAAGGTCCCCTTCTGGGCCCAGATCGTCGCCGGTCTGGCGCTCGGTGTGCTGCTCGGCTGGCTCGCCCGCAGCCAGGACGTCGCCTGGCTGAAGGACACCCTCGACCAGATCGGCTCGATCTTCGTCCAGCTGCTGAAGCTGGCCGTCGCGCCGCTCGTCTTCTTCGCGATCCTGGTGTCCATCACCAACCTGCGGAAGGTCAACAACGCCGCCCGGCTGGCCACCCGCACCCTGCTCTGGTTCATGATCACGTCGCTGATCGCCGTGGCCATCGGCCTGGTCATCGGCCTGCTCACCAATCCCGGGGCGGGCACCGGCCTCACCCCCAAGGACGGGCAGAAGCCGGAGAACGCCGGATCCTGGATCGACTTCCTCACCGGCATCGTCCCGACGGACGTCATCACGCCGTTCACCGAACTCGAAGTGCTCCAGATCGTCTTCATGGCCGTCGTCGCCGGTATCGCCGCGCTGGGGCTCGGTGACCGCGCCAAGCCGGTCCTCGTGCTGAGCGAGTCGGTCCTCGAACTGCTGCAGAAGGCCCTGTGGTGGGTCATCCGCCTCGCCCCCGTCGGCACCGTCGGCCTCATCGGCTTCGCGATCGCCGACTACGGCTGGGACCTGATCGGCAAGTACGCCACCTTCACCGCCGACGTCTACATCGGCTGCGCCCTGGTCATGTTCGGCGTCTACCCGCTGCTGCTGGCGACCGTGGCCAAGGTCAACCCGCTCCAGTTCTACAAGGGCGCCTGGCCCGCCATCCAGCTTGCCTTCGTGTCCCGCTCCTCGGTCGGCACCATGCCGGTCACCCAGAAGGTCACCGAGCGTCTCGGTGTGCCGAAGGACTACACGAGTTTCGCGGTCCCGTTCGGCGCGACCACCAAGATGGACGGCTGCGCCGCCATCTACCCGGCGCTCGCCGCCATCTTCATCGCGCAGATCTTCGACGTGCAGCTCGGCATCCAGGACTACCTGCTGATCGCCTTCGTCTCCGTCGTCGGCTCCGCCGCGACGGCCGGTCTGACCGGCGCCACCGTCATGCTGACGCTGACCCTGTCGACGCTGGGCCTCCCGCTGGAGGGCGTCGGCCTGCTGATGGCGATCGACCCGATCCTCGACATGATGCGCACCGCCACGAACGTCACCGGCCAAGCGCTCGTTCCGGTCATCGTCGCGGCCCGCGAGCGGATCCTCGACCGGGACGCGTACAACTCCGCGACGTTCTCGCCGATCGACGACATCGACACCGGCGCGGTGGATGCCGGCGACGACGCGGGGGAGACCGGGCGGAAGGCGGCCGTGCCGGTTCCCGCGTAACCCCCGGTCGCGAACCGTCAGAAGCAGGGCCGTGGGCCTCTCCCGTTTCAGCGGGCGGGGCCCGCGGCCCTTCGACGCGGCGGAACACGCCCCGGCGCGGAGCGCCCGGTCGGCGACGGCCTGCCGGCGGTCGAACCCGGGTCGCACCGGTGTCCGCCTCGCCGCGGGCAGAGCACACGGACGTCCGGGCCCACCCGGATACGGCCGAGACACGCCACCCGCGGTTGACCTCCTCGCTCGCGGTGGACCTTAATGCGGGCCATGAACGCCGCCATGACGCTGTCAACTGCCGGAGTCGTAGTCTTACTGCTGAGTAGGGGCACGGGGCGGGAGGAACACTGACATGAGTGCTGTGAAGAGCGCGAGGTCCAAGCGCATGCCGCGCGCCGTGCGCGAGCAGCAGATGATGGACGCCGCCGTGCAGACGTTCGCGCAGCGCGGCTACCGTGCCGCGTCGATGGACGAGATCGCGGAGCTCGCGGGTGTCTCCAAGCCCCTGGTGTACCTGTATCTGAACTCCAAGGAGGAGCTGTTCACCGCTTGCATCCGGCGGGAGGCGCAGCGGCTCACCGAGGCCGTGCAGGCGGCGATCGAGCCGCGCCTGCCGGCGGACGAGCAGATGTGGGCCGGGCTGGAGGCGTTCTTCCGGCACACCCGGGAGAACCCGGACGGCTGGTCCGTGCTGCACCGCCAGGCCCGCACGCACGGTGAGCCGTTCGCGGCGGAGGTCTCGAAGATGCGGCAGGAGATCGCCGACTTCGTGACCGTACTGATCGGCGCCGCCGCCCGCCAGGGCGTGCCTCCGGCGCCGGGCGCGGCGGGCTCGCACCGGGGCGACGAGCTGGCGCACCGGGACGTGGAAGGGCTCGCGCAGGCGCTGGTGGGGGCCGCCGAGTCGCTCGCGGGGTGGGCGAACGACGCCGGGATCTCGGCGAAGGAGGCCGCCGGCCTGCTGATGAACTTCGCGTGGACCGGCCTCGGCGGCCTCATGCGGGGCGAGCGCTGGTCCCATCGCTGACGGTCCCGCCGGCCAGGTGCACCCGTTGTCCCCCGCGCAGTTCGAAGTCGGTGCCCCGGCCGGTGGTGCGCGCCGCGTAGGTGACGTCGGCCGGGAGCAGGACGGGAGCCTTGAACTCGGCCCGTGCCTCGGCCGCCGGCCCGCCGCTCCGCTCGGCCTCGGCCACACAGCGCGCGAAGGTCCACATGCCGTGGGCGATGGCGCGCGGGAAGCCGAACAGCCGTGCCGTGAGCGGATGCAGATGGATGGGGTTGCGGTCGCCGGAGGCCGCGCCGTAGCGGCGGCCGAGGTCGCCGGGCGCCCGCCACCCGGTGACGGCGGGCGGCGGCGCGGCGTCCGCGGGGCCGCTGTCGCGGGGGTCGTCGTACGCGGTGCGGTGCCGGGCCAGGTAGGAGCTGCGCGACTGCCAGACCAGCGCGCCGTCGAGCCGGGCCTCGGTGACCAGCACCACCTCGGTGCCGCGCCGGTGGGGCGTCAGTTCCCCCGCGTGCACGGCGAGTTCGGGGCGGTGCTGCCGTACCAGCCGGTGGCCGTGCCGCTTGATCTCGATGCGGGTGTGGACCAGGCCGAGAAGCGGGAGCGGGAAGGCGCGGTCGGCCATCAGCCGTACGGCGAGCGGGAATCCGAGGACGTGGGGATACGGGAGCGGCAGCGCCTCACCCACGGGGAAGCCGCAGATGTCGGCGTACGCGGCGAGGCGCGCGGCGTCGATACGCGCCTCGGGCAGCACCAGCCGGGTACGGGGGAGCGCCGCCCCCGCGTCTACCCGGCGCTTCAGCACGGAGAGCGCCGCGCCTTTCGCGAGCAGAGGAGCGAGCGGGGGCATGGTCGTCAGCGTGACGGTGTCCATGGTCACGCACCCAGCAGGCTCTGGCCGCAGACGCGCAGGACCTGGCCGTTGACGGGCCCCGAGGACGGGTGGGCGAGGTAGGCGGTCGCCTCGGCGACATCGACGGGGAGGCCGCCCTGGCCGTGGGAGTTCATCCGGCGCCCGGCCTCGCGGATGAGCAGGGGGACGGCGGCGGTCATCATCGTCTCGATGAAGCCGGGCGCGACGGCGTTGACGGTCACGCCGTGCGCGGCGGCGGCGCGCGGGGCGAGGGAGCGGACCAGGCCGATGATTCCCGCCTTGCTCGCCGCGTAGTTGGTCTGGCCGGTGTTGCCCGCGATGCCGGCGATCGAGGCGGTGGCGACGATCCGTCCGCCGCGGCGGACGGCGCCCGTCTTCAGCAGGGCGTCCGTGGTGTCGAGGACCGAGGAGAGGTTGACGTCGACGACCTGGCTCCACCGGTCCGCCGGCATGTTGGCGAGCCTGCGGTCACGGGTGATGCCCGCGTTGTGGACGAGGACGTCCAGATGGCTGTCGGGGAGCGTGGAGGCGATGCGGTAGGCGGCGTCGTCCGCGGTGATGTCGAGCGGGAGCGCGGTCGCCCCCAGCCGGTCCGCGGTGCGGACCAGGTCCGCCTGGGCCCGGGGCACGTCCACGCAGATGACGTGGGCGCCGTCGCGGGCGAGGACCTCGGCGACGGACGCGCCGATGCCACGGGCCGCGCCGGTGACGAGCGCGGTGCGCCCGGTGAGCGGACGGGCGGGGTCGGCCGGCTGCCGGGGGACGGTGTCGGTCAGCTCGACGACCTGGCCGCTGACATACGCGGACTTGGGGGAGAACAGGAAACGCAGCGTGGACTCGGCCGCAGTGGGAGAAGGGGCCGCCAGCCGGACAAGGTTGACGGTGCGACCGCGGCCGATCTCCTTGCCGAGGGAGCGGACGAGGCCCGCGAGCGCCTCCTGGGCGGCTGCCTGGTGGTGGTCGTCGGCACAGGGCCGGGCGCCGAGCACGACGACGCGGCCGCTGTCGGCGACGGTGCGCACGACGGGGTGCAGCGCGGCGTGCACCGACGCCAGATCGGCGGCTCCGGCGACGCCGGTGGCGTCGAGGAGGACCCCGGCCGGGCGGTCCGCCGCGGTCACCGTTTTCAGGCCGATGCCGGGCAGCGGGCCGTCGAGCCCGGAGCCGGCGGCGGTCAGGACGAGCAAGGGGCCCTCGAGGGCAGGGCGTTCGGGGCTCCAGCGGTGCAGCGGGGCGGGCCGGGGCAGACCGAGCCGGCGGGTGAGGAAACGGCCGGGGGCCGTGCCGGTGAAGTGCAGATAGCGATCGGCCATTGTCCTGACTCCTGCTCGGTCGTAGATTTACTACTCAGTAAGGTTACTTAGGAGTCAGGAGCTGGTCGAGATGTTGCCGGGCGGCGCCTCGGAGGATCGCGATCCTCGAACACGCCTGAGCGCGCCCCCGCACCACAGGCCCGCCGCACCGGACCCATCACGAGGAGCCGCACGTGTCAGTCGATCTGGTTCTCCCCGCCGGGGCGCCCGCGCCGGTGGAGCCGCACAAGAAGCAGGTGAACGGCGTCGTCCGGGAGGTGTCCGTGCCGGCGCTGGTGCCGCCCGTCACCACCGGGTCCCTCGCCGACATCCCCTTCCGCAACGCCCGTGAGGCCCCCGGCGACGCGGTCCTCAGCCGCAAGGACGCCGACGGGGCCTGGCAGGACGTCACCGCGGCGCAGTTCGCGGCGGAGGTCCTCGCCGTCGCGAAGGGCCTGATCGCCGAGGGGCTCGAAGCGGGCGACCGGATCGCGATCATGTCCCGTACGACGTACGAGTGGACGCTCCTCGACTTCGCCGCATGGGCCGCCGGACTGGTCACCGTCCCCGTCTATCCGACGTCCTCCGCCTTCCAGGCGCGCTGGATCCTCGAGAACTCGGGCGCCGTGGCCTGCGCCGTCGAGAGCGCCGAACAGGCCAGGCTGATCAGCCGTGAACGCAGGCAACTGCCCGGCCTCGACCATCTGTGGGCATTCGACACCGGGGGCATCGCGCGGCTCCGCAAGGCCGGCGAGGAGGCCCGTGTCCCCGACGCGGTCGTCACCGCCCGCAGGGCCTCCCTCTCCCCCGACTCGATCGCGACGCTGATCTACACCTCGGGCACCACCGGCCGCCCCAAGGGCTGCGTGCTCACCCACGCCAACTTCTTCGCCGAGGTCGACAACGCGATCGAACTTCTGCACCCCGTCTTCAAGTCGGTCAGCAAGGAGCCCGCCTCCACCCTCCTCTTCCTGCCGCTGTCGCACGTCTTCGGGCGCATGGTCGCGATCGGCTGCCTGCGGGCCCGGGTCCGGCTCGGGCACGCCCCCTCCATCCAGGCGGAGGACCTGCTCGCGGACCTGGCGGGCTTCCGGCCGACGTTCCTGCTGGCCATCCCGTACGTACTGGAGAAGGTCTTCAACACCGGCCGGGCCACCGCGGAGAAGATGGGCAGGGCCGCGTCCTTCGACCGCGCCGCGAAGATCGCGCAGCGGTACGGGCAGGCGGTCGAGGCCGCGGAGCACGGCACCGGGCCGGGACCTTCGCTCGGTCTGAGGGCGGCCCGTG
The DNA here is from genome assembly GCF_040706335.1 of Streptomyces sp. NPDC048389. Lineage (NCBI taxonomy): Bacteria > Bacillati > Actinomycetota > Actinomycetes > Kitasatosporales > Streptomycetaceae > Streptomyces > Streptomyces sp. NPDC048389. Next base: position 22,198 of record NZ_JBEZKP010000005.1, read on the forward strand.
CCCTGTACGACCCGCTGGTCTACCGCCGGATCCGCGCGGCGCTCGGCGGCAAGGTGCGGTACGCGATCTGCGGCGGCTCACCACTCGGCCGCCGGCTCGCCTCCTTCTACGCGGGCGCGGGCATCCAGGTCTTCGAGGGCTACGGCCTCACCGAGACCACCGCGGCCTCCACGGTCACCCCGCCGCTGCGGCCCCGGCTGGGAACCGTCGGCTGGCCGATGCCGGGCACCGCGGTCCGGATCGCCGACGACGGCGAGGTGATGCTGCGCGGCGGCCAGGTCTGCGGCGGCTACTGGGACGCCGGGAGCGGTTCGGCCGTCCCGCTGACGGACGCGGAGGGCTGGCTGCCGACCGGTGACCTGGGGGCGCTCGACGACGACGGCTACCTGACGATCACCGGCCGCAAGAAGGACCTCATCATCACCTCCGGCGGCAAGAACGTCACCCCCGCGCCCCTGGAGGACTGGCTGCGCGCCCACCCGCTGGTCGCCCAGTGCATGGTCGTCGGCGACAACCGCTCGTACGTCACGGCTCTGCTCACCCTCGACGCGGACGGGCTCGACCACTGGAGGCGGATGAAGAAGAAGGCGGATCTGCCCCTGGCCGACCTGGTGCGGGACGAGGAACTGCTCGACGCGCTGCAGCGCGCGGTGGACGAGGCGAACCGGCTGGTCTCGCGGGCCGAGTCCATCCGCCGCTTCCGGGTGCTGGCGGCGGACTTCACCGAGGAGAGCGGCCATCTGACGCCTTCGCTGAAACTGAAGCGTGCGGCGATCGCCCGTGACTTCGAGGCGGAGATCGAGTCCCTCTACGACGGCCGGCGCGGCTAGCGCGGCCGGGGGGCACGGGCGGGTGCCCGGCGTCGCGGGGGCGTGCCGAGAGGTGGGGGTGCCGGCGTCGGCGGGAGCGGGTGCCCGAAAGGCAGAAGCCCCGCCCCGTACGGCCGTACGGGGCGGGGCTCCTTGGGTACTGCTCAGTCGTGCGCGATCGCCGACCCTGGCTGACTAGGCCGGGGTGACGTTCTCCGCCTGCGGGCCCTTCGGGCCCTGGGTGACGTCGAAGTTCACGACCTGGTTCTCCTCGAGGGAGCGGAACCCGGACGCGTTGATCGCGGAGTAGTGGACGAAGACATCCGGGCCGCCGCCGTCCTGGGCGATGAAGCCGAAGCCCTTTTCAGCGTTGAACCACTTGACGGTTCCGGTAGCCATGAGCCCTCCTATGGGCCAAAGGGTTGCCCTGCTCCAGAACCTGCAAGAAGTCTGAAAACTACAAAAGCCTGCGGGTTACATGCTCCGCAGGCTCTGTACTGCAAGGGAAACCAAACTGCAACTTGCGTCGAGCCTAGCACGCAGCGTGTGCGCAGCGGTAGAGGGAAAGATCACGTCACCCGAACGTTTGATCACACCCGTCCGGGCTGACGAAGCCCAGCTCGGACGGGGCGTGCCGGAGCGTCGCGGTCACCCGGCGCCGGAGGGGGACGGGCGCGGGTCTAGCCTCACGATGTGGACAGTCCTGGAGAAAGCACAGCAACAGACCTCCGTCGCAGCCGGCCGCGTGTCGGTCACATCCAGTTCCTGAACTGCCTCCCCCTTTACTGGGGGCTCGCCAGGACCGGAACTCTCCTCGATCTCGAACTGACGAAGGACACACCGGAGAAGCTCAGCGAGCGGCTGGTGCGCGGAGAACTCGACATCGCGCCCGTCACACTGGTGGAATTCCTGCGAAACGCCGATGAACTCGTCGCCTTTCCCGACCTTGCCGTCGGCTGCGACGGCCCGGTCATGTCCTGCGTAATCGTGTCGCAGCTGCCGCTGGAGCAGCTCGACGGGGCGCGCGTCGCACTCGGCTCCACATCCCGCACCTCCGTACGGCTGGCCCAGCTGCTGCTCGCCGAGCAGTACAAGGTCGCCCCCGACTACTACACGTGTCCGCCCGACCTCGGTGTGATGATGCAGGAGGCCGACGCCGCCGTCCTGATCGGCGACGCCGCGCTCCGGGCGTCCCTCCACGACGCCCCTCGGCTCGGTCTGCGGGTGCACGACCTCGGGCAGATGTGGAAGGAGTGGACCGGGCTGCCGTTCGTCTTCGCCGTGTGGGCGGCACGCAAGGAGTACCTGGCCCGCGAGCCGGCCATGGTCCGCACGGTGCACGAGGCGTTCCTCGCCTCACGGGACCTGTCCCTCGAGGAGGTCGGCAAGGTCGCGGAGCAGGCCGCGCGCTGGGAGGCGTTCGACGCGGAACTGCTGGAACGGTACTTCACGACGCTGGACTTCCGTTTCGGCCCGGACCAGCTGGAGGGTGTGAAGGAGTTCGCCCGCAGGACCGGCCCGACGACCGGCTTCCCGGCGGACGTGACAGTCGAACTTCTCGGTCCCCACGCCTCCTCGGCGTCCTAGTCTTGGGCCGGACGGTGGGACGGCCGAAACGGGGGGATCCACTTGCAGGCACTGGAACCGGACGAGCCGCGCAGCATCGGCGCGTACCGGCTGCTGGGCAGACTCGGCGCCGGCGGCATGGGCCGGGTCTATCTGGGTCGCAGCGCGGGTGGGCGGACCGTCGCGGTCAAGGTCGTCCATCCGCACTTCGCGCTCGACGGCGAGTTCCGGGCCCGGTTCCGGCGCGAGGTGGAGGCGGCGCGGCGGGTCGGCGGTGAGTGGACCGCACCCGTCCTGGACGCCGATCCGGACGCCTCGCAGCCATGGGTCGCGACCGGTTATGTCGCGGGGCCCTCACTGGCCGACGCGGTCGCCGGGCACGGCCCGCTGCCCGGCCGCTCGGTACGACTGCTGGGCCGGGGGCTCGCACAGGCGCTGACGGCCGTGCACACCGAGGGGCTCGTGCACCGGGACGTGAAGCCGTCCAACGTGCTGCTGACCCTCGAAGGGCCCCGGCTGATCGACTTCGGCATCGTACGGGCCACCGACGGCACCGCCTCCCTGACCTCGACCGGAGCGTCGGTCGGCTCTCCCGGCTACATGGCGCCGGAGCAGATTCTCGGCAGGCGCGTCACCGGTTCCGCGGACGTCTTCTCCCTCGGGGCGACCCTGGCGTACGCCGCGACCGGCGAGGCGCCGTTCCCGGGTGACTCCTCCGCCGCGCTGCTCTACAAGGTCGTGCACGACGAGCCGGAACTGGGCCTGCTCGACGGCGATCTGCGGGATCTGGTGGCCGGCTGCCTGGCCAAGGACCCGGCCGCGCGACCTGCTCCCACCGAGATATCGGCGCTGCTGCAGACCGGTGCGGAGACCGGTGACGGATGGCTGCCGACACCCATGGTCGAGCGGATCAGCCGGGCTGCCGTCGAGCTGCTGCACCTGGAGTCCTCGCCCGCGGTGGACGTACCGGCTCCCGGACCGTCGGGTCCTGTGGCGTTCGGCAGCTCCGCCGTCGGCGTCTTCGGTCCGCCGCCGTCCGAGAGCTCCGGCGCGCCGGGCACTCCCCTCCATGAGCCGCCGGGCCGGCCGCCCGCAGGGGCGGGAGCGTCCGTCCCGGGACAGTCCGGGTACGCCGGGGACCCGCGGGGCCCGGGGGCGGAGGGGGCGTTCACGCAGGACGGCACGGGTCACGTGCGCGCCGTGCCGGGCGCGGGCGCCGGGTGGGGGCCCTCGGCGGCGCCCGACCCGCGGCCCGGCGCCTCGGCCAGTCCGGCGTCGGGTTCGTATGCCGCTCACGGTCCGGCGTCGGGTTCGTATGCCGCTCACGGTCCGTTCGCTCCGGCCGGTCCGCCGGTGAACGGCGTATCGCCCCCGGCCGGCGCGCTCAGGCGCGGCCGCCAGATCAGCTGCACCGCCGCGATGGCGGTGGCCGTCGCGGTCGCCGCGGTGACGGTGGCCGGCGGGTTCCTCCTCGACTGGTGGCCGGACAAGGGCGACGGCGGCAGGGGCAGCTCCGACGTGGCGCGGTCGCCGTCGGGCGGCGAGGAGAAGGGCGGCTCCGAGGCGCAGCCGCCCGCGTCCGGCACCGACGCCACCGCGACACCGACCGGCTCCGCCGACCGGGCCGACACGGTACCGCCGGCCTTCATCGGCACCTGGACCGGTGACGTGGAGGCGCCGAGCGCGTATTCGGAGCACGTCCTCACCGTCGAGTTCACGGCCGGGAAGCAGAACGAGGAGGTCGCCCGTGCCTCCGACCACCTCGTCCTGACGAATGTCGCCGAATTCAAGTGCCACGCCCTCGGCGAACTCCTCTCGGCCACCGACACGTCCGTGCGCATCGAGGAGCGTGTCGACCCCTACCGACCGAACCCGCCCGGCCAGTGCCAGACGAGCAACGTCGTGTGGCGGTTCACGCTCCAGAAGGACGGCACCCTCCGTTACGAGCCGGAAGGCGCCGCACCGGGACGCCACGGGGGAACGCTCGCCAGGACCGACGGCTGAGGGTGCCTGGTCGCACGGGCACCGAACGGCCCTCGCAGGGCCGGTGCACCGGAGGCGACGCGCTTGTGGAGCTGACGATCACCGGTGACGGGACGCCGCGAGACCGGTCGCGCGAGGAGGCCGCGGGCCACCTGACCGCGACGGTCACGAAGAAGACCGGCCGACGGCCCGGCCCGAGCGGTGGCGTAGCCTGGATCGGTCCGTGGAACCAGCAGAAAACCGCCGAAGGGTGACGCCCGGTGACCGAGAAGGCCGATCTTCAGCCCGTCCTGGACCGTGCCGCCGAAGGCGGCCGGATCACGGCAGAGGAAGCGCTCGAGCTCTACCGCTCCGCTCCGCTGCACGCCCTCGGCGCGGCGGCGGACGCCGTGCGCCGGCGGCGGTACGCGGGCAGCGAGCACATCGCGACGTACATCATCGAGCGCAACATCAACTACACCAACGTGTGTGTCACGGCGTGCAAGTTCTGCGCCTTCTACGCAGCGCCGAAGGACACCGCCAAGGGCTGGACCCGCGACCTCGACGACATCCTGCGCCGCTGCGCGGAGACCGTCGAGCTCGGCGGCACCCAGATCATGTTCCAGGGCGGCCACCACCCCGACTACGGGGTGGAGTACTACGAGGAGCACTTCGCGGCCATCAAGAAGGAGTTCCCGGAGCTGGTGATCCACTCGCTCGGCGCCTCCGAGGTGGAGCACATGGCCCGGATCTCCGGGGTGTCCGTGGAGGAGGCGATCTCCCGCATCCACGCCGCCGGTCTCGACTCCTTCGCCGGTGCGGGCGCCGAACTGCTGCCCGCGCGGCCGCGCAAGGCGATCGCCCCGCTCAAGGAGTCGGGCGAGCGGTGGCTGGAGATCATGGAGATCGCGCACGGCCTGGGTGTCGAGTCCACTTCCACCATGCTGATGGGCACGGGCGAGACGAACGCCGAGCGCATCGAGCACCTGCGGATGATCCGCGACGTGCAGGACCGCACGGGCGGCTTCCGCGCCTTCATCCCGTACACGTACCAGCCGGAGAACAACCACCTCAAGGGCCGGACGCAGGCCACGCTCTTCGAGTACCTGCGCATGATCGCCATCGCGCGGCTCTTCATGGACAACATCGCCCACATCCAGGGCTCCTGGCTCACCACCGGCAAGGAGGTCGGCCAGCTGTCGCTGCACTACGGCGCGGACGACCTCGGCTCGATCATGCTCGAGGAGAACGTCGTCTCATCGGCCGGTGCCAAGCACCGCTCCAACCGCATGGAGATCATCGACCTGATCCGCAAGGCGGGCCGCGTGCCCGCGCAGCGGACCACGACGTACGAGCACATCGTGGTGCACGAGGACCCGGCGGACGACCCGGTCGACGAGCGCGTCGTCTCGCACATCTCCTCCACCGCCATCGAGGGGGGCACGGCCCACCCGGAGCTGAAGCTGCTCCCCGCGAACTGACGCGGCCGTGCTGACGATCCACGTCGCCGAGGCGTCGCCGGAACTCGCCGTTCTCGTCGACGGCGCGCACATCGCCGCCGTCGGCCCGTACGAGGACCTGGCCGCCGTCCGTCCGCAGGCGCGGGTACGGCGGTGGCCCGGCATCCTCACCCCGGGGCTGCTCAACCCGTACGGGCCCGAGCTGCTGGAGGCCACCTACCATCCGGACCCGCGCGAGGCCGACGAGCTGGGCACCGAGCCGATCACCGGCGAGCGCGCGCAGGCCGTCTTCCGTGCCGACGAGTCACGCCGGGGCGCGAGCGCGCGGCGCGGGGTCCAGCGGATGCTGGCGCACGGGACGGTCGCGATCGCGGGCGAACTGCGCAGCCGGCCCGCCCTGGACGCCGTGCGCCGCGCCGGGCTCGTCGTGGGCGGGCGTCCTCCGAGACTGCCGGGACCGCCGTCGTTCTCGCCGGTGCCCCTCGTCCTGCTGCCCGGCCCGGTTCCGGGCGGCCCCGCCCGGTTCGCCGTGTTCGACGTGCCGGACCGGGCCGCACTGGTCCGGTCCGGGGCCTCGACCTGCGTGGCCACCGTCATCGGCGGCCGCCTGGTCCACCGGCGCAGATAGCCGTGCCCTCCCGGCCTCAGCGGCCCCGTCCCGGCTCAGTCGCGCCCGTCCGGTCTCAGCCACCCCGCCCGTTCGGGCCTCTGCCACCGCAGCCGTCCGGAATCGGCGGCGGCGGGCGAGTACGGATTCCGGAGCGCGCGGCCGCACCCTGGTCCGTGCGGGGACGGGGCGGGTTGCACAATGGGTCCGTGACCCGAGCCTCCCTGGAAAAGCAGCCGCACGAAGTCGCCTCGATGTTCGACGACGTGGCGGCGAACTACGACCTCACCAACGACGTGCTCTCGCTCGGACAGGACCGCCGCTGGCGCAGGGAGGTGGCGAAGGCTGTCGACGCCCGTCCCGCGGAGAAGGTCCTCGACCTGGCCGCGGGCACCGGGACCTCGTCTCTGCCCTTCACCGCCACCGGCGCGTATGTCGTGCCCTGCGACTTCTCCCTCGGCATGCTGCGCGAGGGCAAGCGGCGTAATCCGTGGCTGCCGCTCACCGCGGGCGACGCGACGAAACTGCCGTTCGCCGACGACGTCTTCGACGCCGTGACGATCTCCTTCGGGCTGCGCAACGTCCAGGACACGGACGCGGCCCTGCGTGAGCTGCACCGGGTCACCAAGCCGGGTGGACGCGTGGTGATCTGCGAGTTCTCGCACCCGACGTGGGCGCCGCTGCGGACCGTCTACGAGGAGTACCTGATGCGGGCCCTGCCGCCCGTGGCCCGCGCGGTCTCCTCGAACCCGGACGCGTACGTCTATCTCGCCGAGTCGATCCGGAGCTGGCCCGACCAGCCCGCCCTGGCGCGCCGCCTCCAGCAGGCCGGCTGGTCCAAGGTCGCTTGGCGCAACCTGTCCGGTGGCATCGTGGCGCTGCACCGCGGCGCCAAGCCCCAGTAGGCAGCGGGCATGGAGCTTCACGGAATCGCCGTGGACTACCAGGCGGTCCTGGAGCAGATCGCCGAGGACGTCGCCCCGCTGGTCGGCAGCGGCACCCCCGCCGAGTACATTCCCGCACTCGCGGGTGTCGACCCGCGGTGCTTCGGCATGGCCGTCGCCGACGTGAGCGGCAAGGTGTACGGGGTGGGGGACTGGGAGCGACCCTTCTCCGCGCAGTCGATCACCAAGGTGTTCGCCCTCGCGCTCGCCCTGGCCGAGGGTGACGACACCCTGTGGGAGCGGGTCGGCCGTGAGCCCTCCGGCAACCCGTTCAACTCGCTGGTGCAGCTGGAGTACGAGAACGGTGTCCCGCGCAATCCGTTCATCAACGCGGGCGCCCTCGTCGTCACCGACCGGCTGCAGACGCTCACCGGTGACGCGAGCAGCGAACTGCTGGAGTTCCTGCGCCAGGAGAGCGGCAACCCGGACCTGGCCTTCGACCCCGAGGTCGCCGAGTCGGAGTCCGCGCACGGCGACCGCAATGCCGCGCTCGCCCACTTCATGGCCGCGTACGGCAACATCGCGAACCCGGTACCGACGCTGCTCGACCACTACTTCTGGCAGTGCTCGATCGAGATGAGCTGCGCCGATCTGACCCTGGCGGCACGCTTCCTGGCCCGCCACGGGCTGCGCGCCGACGGCTCGCGGCTGCTGACCCGCAGCGAGGCCAAGCAGATCAACGCCGTGATGCTGACCTGCGGGACGTACGACGCGGCGGGCGAGTTCGCGTACCGGGTCGGGCTGCCCGGCAAGAGCGGGGTGGGCGGCGGGATCGTGGCGGTCGTACCGGGGCGGTGCACCCTGTGCGTCTGGAGTCCCGGACTGGACGCGCGCGGCAACTCGGTGGCGGGCATGGCGGCACTGGACCGCTTCACGACGCTGACCGGCCTCTCCGTGTTCTGAGCAGGCCGGCCATTTCCGTTGCCCCGGCGCCGAGCTGACGGGAACCGGCCGGTGGTGAAGATGAGTCAGTGGTCTACGACTGCAAAGACCGTACTTGTCCGCCCGCTCCCTTCTCCACTCCCCTCCTGAGCCTCATCTCCCCGTACCCGCCTGCTGTTTCGGAGTCTCCCCATGGCGTCGTACTGCCAGCACTGCGGCACCCCGTCCCCGGATGAGGCGCGCTTCTGCATGGAATGCGGGAAGGAGCGGCTGCCCGAAGTGCCGTCTGTGCCGTCCGTGCCGTCCGTGCCATCGCCACCGGCTGTGGCTCCGCCCGCCTTCGCGATTCCGTCCGGCCCGGCGGCCGTGATGCCGGTGGCCCCGCCCCTGTCCGCGCCTTTCCCGGCCGTGCCTCCGTCTTCGCCCGCGCCTTTCCCGGCCGCGCCCCCGCCTTCGCCCGCGCCCTTCCCGGCCGGGACCGCGCCGGCCGCCCCGGTCGATGAGCCCGCCCCCGTGGCCGGTGCGCTGCCCGAGCAGGGCCCGGCCGCTCCCGTACCGACGCCCACCGCCGTGGGCGGCGGCGCCGCGGCGTACACACCGGGGCCGTACGCGCCGCAGCCACCGCTGCTCCCCGGGGCGTACGACGAGCCCGCCGCCGACGGGGGCCGCAAGCGGCGCGTCATGGTGTGGACGGCCACGCTCACCGCCGCGTTCGTCGTCGGCGGTGGCGCGACAGCCGGTGTGCTGATGCTTCAGGACCGGGGCGACGACCGGGCCGGCCCGTCGGTCGAGACCGTCGGGACGCCCGGTGCCGATGCCAAGGCGTCCGCATCCCCCTCGCCCACCCCGCCGCCCACGGCGTCGTCCGCCGCGCCCTCCGTCACGCCGTCCACCGAGCCGTCCCCCCGCGCGTCCGTATCCCCTCCCGGCGCCGACTCCGTGCTCCCGCCCGGATTCGTCCTGAAGCGGGACCCGGCCGGGTTCACCATCGGCGTGATGGAGGGCTGGGCCCGTCGTCAGGCCGGCAGCCAGGTCTTCTACGAGGCCCCCACCGGCGGCGCGTACATCCAGGTCGGGATCGTCAGGGACACCCCGATGAGCAGCCACGAGAACTTCACCGGCCTGGAACGCAAGTACCTGGCGAACACCGAGAGCGCGTACGAACGGGTCCGGCTGGAGGAGAACACCTACCAAGGACGGCCGGGTGCGATCTGGGAGTTCACGCACATCCCCGAGCCCGACGAGAGCTCCTTGCGGCGTCACGTGATCGACCAGGCGTTCGTCGCCGCCGACGGCACCGAGTACGCGATCCTCGCCGCCGGTCGCGCCGACGCCTGGGACCCGGTCACGGACACGGTGTTCTCCACCGCGGTCAACACGTTCAAGGCCGGCTGAGTCCGGAGGCCGGCCGGTCCCGGACTCAGGGCCGGGCGGCCGCCAGCTCCAGCCGGAAGCAGAAGCCCTGCTTCCGGGACACCGGAGCCGTGAACGTCTCCACGAGTTCCATGCCGAGCCGCCGGGTCACGGCGATGGAACGCTCGTTGCGGGAGTCGACCATCGCCACGACCCGCTCCACCCCCGCCGCCCGTACCCGCTCCAGCGTGGTGCGGGCGGCCACGGTCGCGTACCCCTTGCCCCAGGCGGCACGTGCCAGCCGCCAGCCGATCTCGATCTCGCCGACGGGGCCGAAGTCCTCGTGCGGCCACGGCTGGGCGCCGGTGAAGCCGATGACCTCGCCGTTCTCGTCGAGCATCGTCCAGAGGCAGAATCCGCGCTCGGCGTCGTGTCTGCGCTGCCGCGCGGTGAGCTCCTCGTAGACGGACAGTCCGGCCGCCTTCCCGCCGTGGAACTCCATGACCTCCGGGTCGTCGAAGACACGGTGCCAGGCGACGGCGTCCTCGTCCGTGGGCACCCGGAGCCGTATGACGGGGAGCGGCCTGCTGGTCATGGACGGAGCCCTTCGGTCGGTTGATCGGTACGCCACCTTAGACTGCACAAGACTGCACCTGTCCTGTGCCGTTCGGTACGCGATATCGACAGCCCCATCGAATCTTCGGGAGAAGCCGCCGTGACCGAAGCCCTCACCGAGCACTCTGCCGATGTGATCGTCGTCGGCGCGGGCCCGGCCGGCTCCACGACCGCGTACCACCTGGCGAAGGCCGGACTGGACGTGCTGCTGCTGGAGAAGACCGCCTTCCCGCGTGAGAAGGTCTGCGGCGACGGCCTCACGCCGCGCGCGACCAAACAACTGGTCGCCATGGGCATCGACATCTCGGAAGAGGCCGGCTGGCTCCGGAACAAGGGCCTGCGGATCATCGGCGGCGGTGTGCGGCTCCAGCTCGACTGGCCGGATCTCGCCTCGTACCCGGACTACGGTCTGGTCCGCAAGCGCGACGACTTCGACGAGCAACTGGCCCGGCAGGCGCAGAAGGCGGGCGCGCGGCTGTACGAACGGTGCAACGTCGGTGCGCCGCTCATCGACGACCGCACCGGCCGGATCACCGGTGTGCACGCCAAACTCGGCGAGGAGAAGACCCCGGTCACCTTCCGCGCCCCGCTCGTCGTCGCCGCCGACGGCAACTCCTCCCGGATCTCGCTCGCCATGGGCCTGCACCGCCGTGAGGACCGCCCGATGGGCGTCGCGGTCCGCACGTACTTCACCTCACCGCGCCACGAGGACGACTACCTCGAGTCCTGGCTGGAGCTGTGGGACCGCCGCGGACCGGGCGAGGACCGGCTGCTGCCCGGCTACGGCTGGATCTTCGGCATGGGCGACGGCACGTCCAACGTCGGCCTCGGCGTCCTCAACACCTCCGCGTCCTTCAAGGAGCTGGACTGGCGCGAGGTCCTCAAGGCGTGGTGTGCGTCCATGCCGGAGGACTGGGGCTACACCGAGGAGAACATGACCGGCCCAATTCGCGGGGCGGCCCTGCCGATGGCCTTCAACCGCCAGCCGCACTACACCCGCGGTCTGCTGCTGGTCGGTGACGCGGGCGGACTGGTCAACCCGTTCAACGGTGAGGGCATCGCCTACGCGATGGAGTCCGGCCAGATCGCGGCCGACGTCATCGTCCAGGCCCAGGCCCGGCAGACTCCGGCCCAGCGTGAAACGGCCCTGCACCGCTACCCGAAGGTCCTCAAGGACACCTACGGCGGCTACTACACCCTGGGCCGCGCCTTCGTGAAGCTCATCGGCAACCCGAAGGTCATGAAGATCGCGACCCAACGCGGCCTGACGCACCCCGTGCTGATGAAGTTCACGCTGAAGATGCTGGCCAACCTGACCGACCCGACGGGCGGTGACGCGATGGACCGCATCATCAACGGCCTGTCCAAGGTCGCTCCGCGTTCGTGATCATCCAAGCCGGATGGCGTGGGGCAGTTGTGGCCTACGGTGCGAGCCCGTTCACGCCGTAGGCATGACCGGTTAGCCGATTCGAGATGTGGGTAACCCAGGCTGCGACCGCGCAGTACGAGGCCGCGTCCGAGCCCTGGCATGCTCATGAACCCAGGTGGCTGAAGCCGTGACTTCCCAGCACTACGAAGCCGGATCGGCGGGCGAGCCGTAGGTGGCGGGACATCTTCTCCATGGGGAGCTCTGTCCATGTCCGCCTGGCTTGGTGACGTTGTGTTCTCGTTTGGTCATACGTAAATCGTCCGCACGTGGTGTCCCGTGCGCAGCACAGTTTCCGATTAGCACAGAACCGTCCGGTGCACCGGTGAAAGGCGATCTATGGAAACGGCACCCTCTCGCGATGGGCAGCCCACTCTCGTGCGGCGGCGGTGAGGGCGGCACGGTGCGGCAGTGGTCGAGTCCGCTCCCAGTCTTCCCACGCGCGGAAGACGGTGCGCGCGAACGTGGTCACTGTGGCAGGGGCGGCGGCGCTGTACGCGGGCACCTGCCGGGCGATTGCCTCGGCCTGCTCTGCGGTGTGTCCGGCGGAGATGAGCCGCGGGATGGTCAACGCGGTGTCCGCCCATGCGGGGGCGGGGCAGGCTAGAGCCCAATCAAGCAGCAGCAGCTTGCCGACAGGGGTTACCAGCATGTTGTGCGGCGACATGTCTGTGTGAGCGAGCCCTCGACCTTGCAGCCCGGCGGGAACATCATCGGGAAGGAAGTCGGCCCACCGTGTGTGAAGCGGCTTCTTACGCAGCGCCTCAGGCCATGGCGCCTCGGACACGACGCTGAGCGTCTGGACAAGGCGGGCGAGATCGTCGGACTCCGGTGTCATGTCCGGGTAGCGTCCCTCGACGTACTCGTACCCGTACAGCAGCCACCCGCCGGCGTCGACGTTCCAAAGGACGTGGGGCGCACGAAGTGCGTTCCGGGTGACTTGTGCCTCGTGGCGGTACACCCAAGCCTGCGGGTCGTCGCGGCGGGTGCCCTTGACGAACATTCGGCCCGCTCGTGTGTCGACGGTGCAGGCGAGTCGAGACATGACGCCGTACGGTGCGGTCGCGGCCTCCTCGACCGGGCCCGTCTGGTGCTCGACGGCGGCCTGGGTTGCGGCTGGTAGGTCGTGCCATTCGATGCGGTCCACCGCCGGTCTCCCTGCATCGGTCGGACAAAAGGGGGCCGGCCCCCGGTCTGGCCACAGCGTGGCACAGACCAGAGGCCGACGGGGGCATCGTCAGGGATGGAACGGGCTGTCCGAGCAGTTCGCGTGGCACTGCGAGCACTCGGCGAGGTCCAGCTCGGGCCAGAACTCCATGTCGATCTCGTACCCGGCGAGTGTGATCGCGTCGACCGTCCGGGCACGGAGGGCCTTGCCGCCCCCGTGCTCCTCCGGGTCGAGGTATCCGGGCTGGTGGTCCAGGAACCGGCCGAACTTCTCCTCGCAGAACTCCCGATACGCCTTGGTGTGGAGCAGGATGGCGTGCCAGAAGTCGTCCACGAGGGGCGACGGGCTGAGCGGCTTGTCGCTGTAGTCGCACGCGGCGAGGAAGGCGAGCATCTGCCCGACGCCACGGTCGGCCTTCTCCTCGGTCAGCCGCGGGAACTTGGCGCGCATGTTGTCGACCAGGGTCTCGCGGAGTTCCGTGCTGATCAGCGTCCGTGCGGCGGTTTATCGCGAGCGCTCGTGTCTGGTCGCCGGATTCCAGCGCCACGCTGATCGCGTGAATCTGCACGTTGCCCGGTGAGAACGTCACTGAATGGCGGTCGTAGACCGGTGGGCCCTGGTGGTTCGTCATGCGTTCTGCCGCGGCGCGGGCATGCGCGATGCGGTCCTCGGACTCCGACGGCCGGCCCGCACGTGCGGCCGACACGGCGGCGCGGAGGTGCAGAGATCCCCACATCCGAACGGCGAGGGGATCGCCGAGGTCGTAGTCGTCCTGGATGCTGCCGAGGGCCTTGTCGGACAGTGACAGGGCGTCGTCCCAATCGGCGGTCGCCCACATGTCCCATACGCGCATCCAGTCGGCGAGTGCGGGCATGACGGGGTCACCGGACAGGCGGGCGGACCAGGCCGCACGCTCGGCGGCCATGGTGATCAGTTCCGCGTGTCCGAGGGCGTGGGCGGCCGTGTGGGCGAACTTGCAGGCGACGGCGTAGATGGCGTACGCCTCTTCGCGTTCGTGGCCGCTGGAAACCTCGGCGAGCGCCCGCGCCTCGCGTAGCAGGTCCGGCAGCACACGCAGGACGGCCACGTTGGCGGCGGCGTCTCGTAGACGGTGCAGCCTGGTCATGTCACGCGATAGTTCGCTCGACGGCCGGGGGGTGCCCTCGAACACCGGCGTGAGGTCGTAGCGGCGTAGTTCACGCAAGATGGACGCGGCGGCGACCTGCCACTGATTGTCAGCCGGGCTGCTGGTGTATGGGCGCCCGATCAGGTCGTTGGGATGAACGTGCAGCTCGGCCGCGATGGCGTTGAGCAGGCCGACGCGGTCGATCTCGATTCGTCCGCGTTCCATCTTGGACACCCACCCCTGAGACTTTCCCAGGGCGGCGGCGAGGTCCCCTGTGGCATGCCCAGGCGCAGGCGCGCGCGGCGAACACGGCGGCCGATCTCCTCGGCTTCTTCCAGCATGCGCGGGGCTCCATCCGTTCGGGCTCTCTCAAGAACGGTACCCATGAGGAGCGGTGAGCGTCTTCCGTGGTGGCAGAACGACGAAGGCGCCCCCACGGAGGGCCCACCCCTGGGCCTGGCTCCCGAACTGGCCGGCCCGCGCGAGGAACTGCTCCTCGACATGATCCGCCGCGTCCTCCCGCTGCGTGGTGAACGCCGCTTCGTGGCCCCCGTCCGCATCCCCGGCCGTGCGGCCCGCGCGATGGCGTCCGGAGGCCAGCTCCCCACCGGCCCGGTCCGCGGGACACACAGACGTTCCAGGACTGGCTGCGGGAGCGCGGGACGTGACCGGAGGACCGGCGTGACCGCGTAAGCGTGACCCCTTGACCGCGCGGTCAGGACACGCAAATGACGGCCCGGTCGCCGTCGACGGGCCCGCCCCGGCACGGCTCGGCGCCGGTCGGATCAGACGGTGTGGGTCACGCGGAGTTTCGACTGCCCGTGCGGCAGTTGCTCCCAGTCGTCCATGAAGCGGGCGGCGAGACCGTGCCCCGCGGCCAGCCGGGTCAGCGTCTCCGTGCGGTAGTAGAAGTCCTCGCCCAGGACCTGGTGCTCATGCGCCTCGGTGCGGTCGTAGGTGAAGTCGAAGAAGCCACCGGGTGCCAGCACCCGTCCGATGTGGGCGAGGCATTCGTCGATGACCTCCAGCGGCGAGTGCGAGAAGACGCTGTGCGCGTGCACGACCGTGAACGACGCGTCGGGGAGGAAGTCGAGCTTCAGGTCCTCGACGGGGGTGAGATACGGCATCTTGTGCTGGAGGCCGTACCGGACGAGGGTCTTCTTGGCCTCGATGAGGATGTCCGGCGAGATGTCGATCCCGTAGTAGTGGCCCGGCTCCAGATGGTCGATGAACCGCCACCCGGCCCGCAGGTTGCCGCAGCCGATCTCGAGCAGCCGGTCCTGCGGCCGCAGCCCGTGCTCCTTCAGGTAGTCGAACTGCATCTGCCCGATGGCGAGCCAGCGCTCGCGGGACGGCCCTCCGCCCACCGCCGCCTCGGGGCTCCTCGCGGTGTCCGACGCCATCACCGCCCGGTAGTACGCGACGTGCCCGCCGCGATGGCGCAGCCGCAGCCACGTGTCCCGGCCCGCGCGGCGCAGATAGGGCAGCACCCGCCCGGGATGCCGCAGCGCGTACCGCGCCTTGTGGCCGAGCCGTGAACGGTTCGTCGACAGCCGGGATCCGGGTCCGTGCTGCATGACGCCTCCTGTGCCGTTGGTGGGCCGCCCCTGGAGGATGCTAACCATCGACGGCACGGGCGGCCCGGATGCGGCACGGCGGATCTTCGGGGAGCCAGGGCGCGAAGGCCGGCCGGTCGCCGACCGCCCCTGCGCCCGGGCTGGGCCGAGTGGCCGCACCTGTCGGCCGGGCCGCGCCGGCTCGCCGCGTACCGACCCCTCACGCCGGTCGTCGACGCCACGCGCGGACCGCTGACCGGTACGGGGGTCGGCACGGCGGGCCGTCTTCTCGTCCGGCGGGTCGGGCCGGTCCTGGCGGGCTGTCCGGGGGCGAGGTACGTCTTCCACCGCGAGGCCATGCCCCGGGCATCCGGGCCGGCTGCCCGCCGGATGCGCGAAGGCCGCCGCTCCCCCGAGGGAGCGACGGCCTTCCGTACGCTTCACGCCTGTCGCTTCACACTTCGCGCGGTGTGCGGGCGCACTTCGGGCGCCCCACGTGCTGAGGGGACGTCAGAGGACGCGGACCGCGCCGCTCGCCGGGTAGCCCGACAGGTCCTGGATGACGACGCCCTTGCTCGGGTTCGCGGCGTCCAGGTACTTGCCGTCGCCGATGTAGACGCCCGTGTGGTACGCCGAGCCGGCGCCGCCCCAGTAGAGGATGTCGCCGATCTGCAGGTTGGACGTGCCGACCTGGGTGCCGGCGAGGGACTGGTCCTGCGAGACCCGCGGGAGGTCGATGCCGACCGTGCGGTAGGCGGCCTGGACCAGGCTGGAGCAGTCCCAGGCGTTGGGGCCGGTGGCGCCCATGATGTAGGCGTCGCCGAGCTGCGCCTTGAGGAAGGCGACCACTGTCGCGGCGCTGCCCGTGGCGGTGCCCGTGGCGGTGCTGCCGGCGGAGCTGCCGGCGGAGCTGTAGGTGGAGAGGGAGGTGCGCTCGGAGTCGCGGGACGCGCGCTCCTCGGCGGCGGCCTCCGCGCGCTTCCGCGCTTCCTCCTCCGCCTTCTTCTTCTCGGCCTCGGCCTTGCGGTCCGCCTCGGCCTTGGCCGTCTCCGCGGCCTTCGCGGCCTTGGCGGCGGCGGCGTCCTCCTGGGCCTGCAGCTGCGCCTGGAGTTCGAGGTCCAGGGCGACCTGCTCGGTGGCTTCGGCGGCCTGGGTCACGGCGGTGACCGCGTCCGCGGTGAGAAGGGGCATCTCGATGGTCTCGGTCACCGGCACGGCGTTCGCCGGCCCGGCGGCACCGGCCATCGCGATGGTGCTGAGGAAGCCACCGGCAACTCCGGCCCGTATCGCCATTTTCGAGGCGCTGCGGCGGGGCTTCCGGTGGCTGGGTATGTGAGCGGTGTGGGACATGAGTACAACCGCTATCAGGGCTTCCCGGTTCCCTTCAAGAAACGTGTGTTGCGCCACAGTTACGACCGGAACCTCTGAATCCGCTTTGCATGGACCCTTATTGGCGCCGTAACGGGCAAAACGGGCAAGCATGATCAGGGCTGTGATCATGGGCTTTCCGTAAAAGGTCCGAATTGCCGGTGGCTTACCACCGCTTTACATCCATGGCCAAGCCCGCCTTTGTTGAACTCTTGAGTGAGTGGCGCAGGTCACAGAATGGTCAACGCCGAGGCTGCTCGTGAACTCGTGAAGAGGCGGGCGCGTCCACCGTGATCCGTCCGATGCCCCTGTCGGGTGACCCGTCGTCCAATATCACCCGATGCGGTCCATCTCCAATTTGCGTGCGGTCATCTCCGCTTGATAGGTCACCCCCGCCCCGACCAGCGGTGACGAGTTCCGATGTCACGGCTCGTGATCGGTCGGGCGCTTCATGTGCGAAGATCGCCGCTCATCCGACTTCATGATCCTTCGTCGGGTGGTGGAGATCACAAACTCCGTGACCGAC
This sequence comes from Streptomyces sp. NPDC048389, assembly GCF_040706335.1. Lineage (NCBI taxonomy): Bacteria > Bacillati > Actinomycetota > Actinomycetes > Kitasatosporales > Streptomycetaceae > Streptomyces > Streptomyces sp. NPDC048389. The sequence goes on from NZ_JBEZKP010000005.1 coordinate 39,566, forward strand.
CCCGTGTCGCAGATCACAGACCGACGGGCATAGGATGCGAGGCAGTCGGGCTTGTGAACTGCCTCACATGTGCACGATCTTCCGGCGCGACCCTCGGTCGCGATCTTCGGAAGTGGGTGTCACCTGCGGGATGGTGAGGCGGTTGCCCGGTGCGGTCCAACGGTCAAGGACGACTGGAAGGAGCGAGGAGGGTGAATGCCTACGTGCCCATCCTTGTGCTCGGCGCCCTCGGGGCAGGGTTTGCGATCTTCTCCGTGGTCATGGCCACGCTTATCGGCCCCAAGCGGTACAACCGGGCAAAGCTCGATGCGTACGAGTGCGGCATCGAACCCACCCCCACACCTGCCGGAGGTGGTCGCTTCCCGATCAAGTACTACCTGACGGCGATGCTCTTCATCATTTTCGACATCGAGATCGTCTTCCTCTATCCCTGGGCCGTCAGCTTCGACGCCCTGGGGATCTTCGGGCTCGTGGAGATGCTGCTCTTCGTGCTCACCGTCTTCGTCGCCTACGCGTATGTATGGCGGCGCGGCGGCCTGGAATGGGACTGAGGAGCTGAGGGGCACACCATGGGACTCGAAGAGAAGCTGCCGAGCGGTTTCCTGCTCACCACCGTCGAACAGGCCGCGGGCTGGGTGCGCAAGTCATCCGTCTTCCCCGCGACCTTCGGCCTGGCCTGCTGCGCCATCGAGATGATGACGACCGGCGCCGGCCGTTACGACCTCGCCCGCTTCGGCATGGAGGTCTTCCGCGGTTCGCCGCGCCAGGCCGACCTGATGATCGTGGCCGGCCGGGTGAGCCAGAAGATGGCGCCCGTCCTGCGCCAGGTGTACGACCAGATGCCCAATCCCAAGTGGGTCATTTCCATGGGGGTTTGCGCGTCTTCTGGCGGAATGTTCAATAATTACGCGATTGTGCAGGGCGTTGATCATGTGGTCCCTGTCGACATCTATCTGCCGGGCTGCCCGCCCCGCCCCGAGATGCTGCTGGACGCGATTCTCAAGCTCCACCAGAAGATCCAGAGCTCCAAGCTCGGCGTGAACGCGGAGGAAGCCGCCCGCGAGGCGGAGGAGGCCGCCCTCAAGGCCCTCCCGACGATCGAGATGAAGGGGCTGCTGCGGTGAGCGACGGCCGTTACACCAGCCGCTGCCGCGGCGGGGCGGCCGCCGGGCCGCGGGCGGACACGAAAGCCGCGCCTCCACTCCCCCTGCCTTCGGCGGGCGGGGCCCCCGGTGCGGACGGAGAAGTACGAGGGGGACACGATGAGTGACCAGCCGAACCCGGAGAAGGAGCTCTCCGAGCAGAACCTTCCGGGACAACGCGGTGAGCACGGCGAGGAGATCCGCGTCCAGCGCGGCATGTTCGGCGCCAACGACGGAGGCGACACGTCCGGTTACGGAGGGCTCGTACGCTCCGTACGGCTGCCGGGTCCGGCCTCCCGCCCGTACGGCGGCTACTTCGACGAGGTCGCCGACGAACTCGAGGGCGCGCTCGAGGAGCAGGGCCTGGTGCCCGAGAACGCCATCGAGAAGACCGTCGTCGACCGCGGCGAACTCACCTTCCACATCGCGCGCGAGCACCTGCCGCGGGTGGCGAGGACCCTGCGGGACGACCCGGCACTGCGCTTCGAGCTCTGCACCGGCGTGAGCGGGGTGCACTACCTCGAGGACAAGGGCCGCGAGCTGCACGCCGTCTACCACCTGCGCTCGCTCACCCACGGCCGGATCCTCCGGCTGGAGGTCTCCGCCCCGGACAGCGACCCGCACATCCCGTCCCTGGTGCCGGTCTATCCCACCAACGACTGGCACGAGCGCGAGACCTACGACTTCTTCGGGCTCGTCTTCGACGGCCACCCCGCTCTCACCCGGATCATGATGCCGGACGACTGGCAGGGCTTCCCGCAGCGCAAGGACTATCCCCTCGGCGGCATCGCCGTCGAGTACAAGGGCGCCCAGATCCCGGCTCCGGACCAGCGGAGGTCGTACTCGTGACTGTTCACCCGTCACCCGACCACCGCCCCTCAACGACTCCCTTCGGGAGGCTGCGATGACCACTGCAAGCGCACGCGAAACCACCGAGGGTCCGGTCTACACGGTCACCGGTGGTGACTGGGACGAGGTCGTCCAGTCCGCGGCCAGGACCGACGACGAGCGGATCGTCGTCAACATGGGGCCGCAGCACCCCTCCACGCACGGTGTGCTCCGGCTGATCCTGGAGATCGACGGCGAGACCGTCACCGAGGCCCGCTGCGGCATCGGCTACCTCCACACCGGCATCGAGAAGAACCTCGAGTACCGGACCTGGACGCAGGGCACCACCTTCGTCACGCGCATGGACTACCTGACGCCGTTCTTCAACGAGACGGCGTACTGCCTGGGCGTGGAGCGGCTGCTCGGCATCGATGACCGGATCCCGGACCGGGCGTCGGTCGTACGGGTCCTGCTGATGGAGCTCAACCGGCTCTCCTCGCACCTGGTCGCCATCGCCACCGGCGGTATGGAACTGGGCGCCACCACGATCATGATCTACGGATTCCGTGATCGTGAACTCATTCTCGATGTCTACGAGCTGATCACCGGGCTGCGCATGAACCACGCGTACATCAGGCCCGGCGGACTCGCCCAGGACCTGCCGCCCGGCGCGATCGACCAGCTTCGCGAGCTCGTGAAGGCCCTGAAGAAGAACCTGCCGGAGTACGACAAGCTCGCCACCGGCAACCCGATCTTCAAGTCCCGTCTTCAGGACGTCGGGTACCTGGACCTGGCCGGCTGCATGGCGCTCGGCGCGACCGGACCGATCCTGCGCTCCACGGGCCTCGCCCACGACCTGCGCAAGACCGACCCGTACTGCGGCTACGAGACCTACGACTTCGACGTCCCGACCGCCGACACCTGCGACTCCTACGGCCGATTCCTCATCCGGCTCGAGGAGATGCGGCAGTCGCTGCGGATCGTCGAGCAGTGCCTGGACCGGCTGGAGCCGGGCCCGGTGATGGTCGACGACAAGAAGATCGCCTGGCCCGCGCAGCTGGCCCTCGGCCCCGACGGCCTCGGCAACTCCCTCGACCACATCAAGAAGATCATGGGCACCTCCATGGAGGCCCTGATCCACCACTTCAAGCTGGTCACGGAGGGATTCCGGGTCCCGGCCGGGCAGGTGTACGCCGCGGTCGAGTCGCCCAAGGGCGAACTCGGCGTCCACGTCGTCTCCGACGGCGGCACCCGGCCCTTCCGGGTCCACTTCCGCGACCCGTCGTTCACCAATCTGCAGGCCATGGCGGCCATGTGCGAGGGCGGCCAGGTCGCCGACGTCATCGTCGCCGTCGCGTCCATCGACCCCGTGATGGGAGGCGTCGACCGATGACGGACGTATCGCTGGGCATGCCGCAACCGCCCGCGCCCGACTACCCGGCCGATGTGCGCGCGAGGCTGGAGGCGGACGCGAAGGAGATCATCGCCCGCTATCCCGGCAGCCGGTCCGCCCTGCTGCCCCTGCTGCACCTCGTGCAGTCGGAAGAGGGCCATGTGACCCGCACGGGCATGCGGTTCTGCGCCGAGACGCTCGACCTCACCACGGCGGAGGTCACCGCGGTCGCCACCTTCTACTCCATGTACCGGCGCAAGCCGTCCGGCGACTACCAGGTCGGCGTCTGCACCAACACGCTCTGCGCGGTGATGGGCGGCGACGCGATCTTCGAGGAACTCAAGGAGCACCTCGGCGTCGGGAACAACGAGACGACCGAGGACGGCAAGGTCACCCTCGAGCACATCGAGTGCAACGCCGCCTGCGACTTCGCGCCCGTGGTGATGGTCAACTGGGAGTTCTTCGACAACCAGACCCCCGAGTCGGCGAAGAGGCTCGTCGACGACCTGCGCGCCGGCGAGCAGGTCAGCCCCACCCGCGGCGCGCCCCTGTGCACGTACAAGGAGACCGCCCGCATCCTGGCCGGCTTCCCCGACGAGCGCCCCGGCGCGGTCGAGGCGACCGGCGGCGCGGGCCCGGCGTCGCTGATCGGTCTGCGGCTCGCCAAGGGCGAGACGGCACCGGCGCGGGTGGTCCATCCGCGCGGCGAGGCGCCGCACGAGCCACCGCAGCCCGGTTCCCAGCACCTGAGCTCGCACGACGCACCGCAGAGGACTTCGGCGTCCGACCCGGACAACCCGGCCGGACCTGTGGCCGCGGAGGGGGAGTGATGACCGTGTCCACCGAATACGGCGGCGATTCGCGGCCGGAGATCACGTCGGAGGGCAGCCCGGAGAAGCTCCTCTCCCCGGTCCTGTCGGCCTTCTGGGACGAACCGCGGTCATGGACGCTCGAGACCTACCGCAGGCACGACGGCTACGAGGGCCTGCGCAAGGCGCTCGCCATGTCACCGGACGACCTGATCGCCTACGTCAAGGACGCCGGTCTGCGCGGCCGCGGCGGCGCGGGCTTCCCCACCGGTATGAAGTGGCAGTTCATTCCGCAGGGCGACGGCAAGCCGCACTACCTCGTCGTCAACGCGGACGAGTCGGAGCCGGGCACCTGCAAGGACATCCCCCTTCTGTTCGCCAATCCGCACTCCCTCATCGAGGGAATCGTGATCGCCTGCTACGCGATCCGCTCCAGTCACGCCTTCATCTACCTGCGCGGTGAGGTCGTCCCCGTACTGCGGCGGCTGCACGAGGCCGTGCGCGAGGCGTACGCGGCGGGCTACCTCGGCAAGGACATCCTCGGCAGCGGACTCGACCTCGAACTCATCGTGCACGCGGGCGCCGGCGCGTACATCTGCGGTGAGGAGACCGCGCTGCTGGACTCCCTGGAGGGCCGCCGCGGCCAGCCCCGGCTGCGGCCCCCCTTCCCCGCGGTCGCCGGCCTCTACGCCTGCCCCACCGTGGTGAACAACGTCGAGTCCATCGCCTCGGTTCCCGCGATCCTCCACAAGGGCAAGGACTGGTTCAGGTCCATGGGCAGCGAGAAGTCCCCGGGCTTCACGCTGTACTCGCTCAGCGGCCACGTCGCGAGCCCCGGCCAGTACGAGGCGCCGCTCGGCATCACCCTGCGCCAGCTGCTCGACATGAGCGGCGGCATGCGCCCGGGTCACCGGCTGAAGTTCTGGACGCCCGGCGGCTCCTCGACCCCGATGTTCACCGAAGAGCACCTCGACGTCCCGCTGGACTACGAAGGCGTCGGCGCGGCCGGTTCGATGCTCGGCACCAAGGCGCTCCAGTGCTTCGACGAGACGACGTGCGTGGTGCGGGCCGTCACCCGCTGGACCGAGTTCTACGCGCACGAGTCCTGCGGCAAGTGCACACCGTGCCGCGAAGGCACCTACTGGCTGGTGCAGTTGCTCCGCTCCATCGAAAACGGGGCCGGCACCCTTGCCGATCTGGACAAGCTGAACGACATCGCCGACAACATCAACGGCAAGTCCTTCTGCGCCCTCGGCGACGGCGCCGCGTCGCCGATCTTCTCCTCGCTCAAGTACTTCCGCGACGAGTACGAGCAGCACATCACCGGCAAGGGCTGCCCCTTCGACCCCGCACGGTCGACGGCCTGGGCCGACCGACACACCACGGAGGTGTCCGCATGACTGTGGCGCACGCGCCGAATCCCGGCCGCGGCCCCGCCGCAGGCCGCTGCGCGGACGAAGCCGCGCAGACCGCCCGGCACCACGGGGAGGTGCGGGCATGACCGTCACCACGACCGGTTCCACCGCCGCGGGCGGCGGCGCCGTGCCGCCGGAGGATCTCGTCTCGCTGACGATCGACGGTGTGGAGATCTCCGTCCCCAAGGGGACGCTGGTCATCCGGGCCGCCGAGATGCTCGGGATCGAGATCCCGCGCTTCTGCGACCACCCGCTCCTCGACCCGGTCGGCGCCTGCCGCCAGTGCATCGTGGAGGTGGAGGGGCAGCGCAAGCCGATGGCCTCCTGCACCATCACCTGCACCGACGGCATGGTCGTCAAGTCGCAGCTCACCTCGCCCGTCGCCGAGAAGGCGCAGAAGGGCGTGATGGAGCTGCTGCTGATCAACCATCCGCTGGACTGCCCGGTCTGCGACAAGGGCGGTGAGTGCCCGCTGCAGAACCAGGCGGTCTCCCACGGCCAGGCCGACTCCCGCTTCGAGGGCAAGAAGCGGACCTTCGAGAAGCCGGTCCCGGTCTCCACCCAGGTGCTGCTCGACCGCGAGCGGTGCGTGCTGTGCGCGCGCTGCACCCGCTTCTCCAACCAGATCGCGGGCGACCCGATGATCGAGCTGCTGGAGCGCGGTGCGCTGCAGCAGGTCGGCACCGGCGAGGGCGACCCGTTCGAGTCGTACTTCTCCGGCAACACCATCCAGATCTGCCCGGTCGGGGCGCTGACCTCCGCCGCCTACCGGTTCCGCTCCCGCCCGTTCGACCTCATCTCCTCACCGTCCGTCTGCGAGCACTGCGCGGGCGGCTGCGCGACCCGGACCGATCACCGCCGCGGCAAGGTCATGCGGCGTCTGGCCGCGGAGGACCCGGAGGTCAACGAGGAGTGGCTGTGCGACAAGGGGCGCTTCGCCTTCCGCTACTCCCAGCAGCGCGACCGGCTCACCACGCCCCTGGTCCGCAACGAGCAGGGTGTGCTGGAGCCGGCGAGCTGGCCGGAGGCGCTGGAGGCAGCCGCTCGCGGTCTCGTCAAGGGCCGCACCGGTGTCCTGACCGGCGGCCGGCTGACCGTGGAGGACGCCTACGCGTACGCCAAGTTCGCCCGCGTCGCACTCGACACCAACGACATCGACTTCCGCGCCCGGATCCACTCCGCGGAGGAGGCCGACTTCCTCGCGGCGCGCGTCGCGGGGCAGGGCAGGGACCTGTCCGGCACCGGAGTCACCTACGCGGCGCTGGAGAAGGCCCCGGCGGTGCTGCTCGCCGGGTTCGAGTCCGAGGAGGAGGCCCCCGGCGTCTTCCTGCGGCTGCGCAAGGCCCACCGCAAGCACGGCCAGCGCACCTTCTCCCTCGCCACGCACGCCACCCGCGGCCTCGCCAAGTGCGGCGGCACGCTGCTCCCCGCCGCGCCCGGCACCGAGGCCGAGTGGCTGACTGCGTTGTCTCAAGAGGGCCTCGCCTCCGGCACCGGCCTCGACGGGGACGGCGCGCGGGCGGCCCAGGCGCTGCGCGCCGACGGGGCGGTGATCGTGGTCGGGGAGCGGCTCGCCGCCGTACCCGGCGGCCTCACCGCGGCCGTACGAGCGGCGACCGCCACCGGCGCCCGGCTGGTGTGGATCCCGCGCCGCGCCGGTGAGCGCGGCGCCGTGGAGGCCGGCGCGCTGCCGTCGCTGCTGCCCGGCGGCCGGCCGGCCACCGACCCGCGGGCCCGTGAGGAGACCGCGGCGGTGTGGCGCGTACGCGAACTCCCGCACCGCTACGGCCGCGACACCGGGCAGATCGTCGAGGCGGCGGCCACCGGGGAACTGGGCGCGCTGCTCGTCGCCGGTGTCGAGGTCGCGGACCTGCCCGACCCGGCGCGGGCGCGTGAGGCGCTCGACGCGGTCGGCTTCCTGGTCTCCCTGGAACTGCGGCCGAGTGAGGTCACCGACCGGGCGGACGTCGTCTTCCCGGTCGCGGCCGTCGCGGAGAAGCCGGGGACGTTCCTCAACTGGGAGGGACGGGCCCGGATGTTCGAGGCCGCGCTGAAGCCCGACCACATGACCCGCCGCCTCGCTCCCACGGACGCACGGGTGCTGCACATGCTCGCCGACACCCTCGACGTGCACTTCGGTCTCCCGGACCTCAAGTCCGTACGCACCGAACTGGACCGGCTCGGCCGCTGGGACGGCCCGCGGGCCACCGAACCGCTGGAGGGCGCGCACCCGCTGCCCCGGGCCGGTGAGGGCGAGGCGGTCCTCGCCGGTCACCGGCTCCTGCTCGACAACGGTGTGCTCCAGCAGGGCGACGAGGCGCTGGCCGGCACCCGGCACGCGGCGGTCGCCCGGCTCTCGGCTGCCACCGCGGCGGAGACGGGCGTCAAGGACGGCGACGAACTGGAGGTCACCGGACCGGCCGGCTCCGTACGGCTGCCGCTCCAGGTCAGCGAGATGCCCGACCGGGTCGTGTGGCTGCCGCTGAACTCGGTGGGCGGCGGCGTCACCGCCGACACGGGCGCCCGCCCCGGCGAGCTCGTCCGTATCGCGCCCGCCGCAGCGGCCGCCCCGGAGGTGCAGTCATGACCCCCCGTGACCCCGGCCGGCCGGTGGCCGCGCGCTCGCGCGCCGCCCTGCCACCGGCCGGGTCCCCGACCCCCGCCGGCCTGCCGGGCACCGTTCCGGCCGCCCCCGCATCGGAGGTGCGCGCATGACCACGCTGGCACATGTCGCAGAAGCCCAGCGCAGCGTTCTCGCGCTCGAGGACCTGTCGATGTTCGGACGCGACCCGTGGTGGCTCGTCGTCATCAAGGCCGTGTTCTGCTTCGCCTTCCTGATGGTGACCGTGCTCTTCTCCATCGTGTGGGAGCGCAAGGTCGTCGCCTGGATGCAGTTGCGCATCGGACCCAACCGGCACGGCCCGTGGGGCCTGCTGCAGTCGCTCGCCGACGGCGTCAAGCTGATGCTGAAGGAGGACATCGTCGTCAAGCGGGCCGACAAGGCCGTGTTCGTCATCGCGCCGGTCCTCGCCGCCATCCCCGCCTTCTTGGCGGTCGCCGTGATCCCCTTCGGCCCGGCGGGCAACGAGGTCTCGATCTTCGGCACGCGGACGACGATGCAGCTCACCGACCTGCCGGTGGCGATGCTGTACGTCCTGGCGATCGGCTCGCTCGGCGTGTACGGCTTCGTCCTCGGCGGCTGGTCCTCCGGCTCGACGTACCCGCTCCTCGGCGGCGTCCGCGCCTCCGCCCAGGTCATCTCGTACGAGATCGCCATGGGCGTCGCGTTCGCCTCGGTCTTCCTCTACTCCGGCTCCATGTCGACCTCGGCGATCGTCGGGGCGCAGCAGGACCGCTGGTTCGTCGTGCTGCTACCGGTGTCGTTCCTGATCTACATGGTGACGATGATCGGTGAGTCGAGCCGGGCGCCCTTCGACATGCCCGAGTCCGAGGGCGACCTGGTCGGCGGCTTCAACACCGAGTACAGCTCCATCAAGTTCGCGATGTTCATGCTGGCCGAGTACATCCACATGATCACCGTCTCGATGATCGCGGTGACCTTGTTCCTCGGCGGCTGGCGTGCCCCCTACCCGGTCTCCGCGTTCTGGGAGGGCGCCAACCACGGCTGGTGGCCGCTGCTGTGGTTCTTCCTCAAGCTCCAGGTGCTGATCTTCTTCTTCATCTGGCTGCGCGGCACCCTGCCCCGCGTCCGCTACGACCAGCTGATGAAGCTCGGCTGGAAGGTCCTCATCCCGGTCTCCGTGGTCTGGCTGATGCTCGTGGCGACCGTGCGGGCGCTGCGCAACGAGAACTACGACTTCCAGCAGATCGTGCTGTACGTCGGCGGCGCGGTGATCGCGGTGCTGCTCCTCTCGTTCGTCGCCGACGTCTTCCGCGGCAAGAAGGAGAAGGCCGATGAGGCCGCCAGGCCGGCGCCTCCCGCCTTCGACCCGATGGCGGGCGGCTTCCCCGTACCGCCGCTGCCCGGACAGGAGTTGCCACCGGTCCCGCGCAGGCGGTCCCGGCAGGAGCGCGCACTGATTGTCAGTGGTGGACCCGATACTGACAGTGATGATCCTCGGGACGGAAAGGAGGCTGACGGTGTCTGAGGAATCCCAGAGCCAGGAATCCGAGAGCAAGTTCCTGAATCCGGTTGCCGGCTTCGGCGTGACCTTCAAGGCCATGTTCAAGAAGCGGCTGACCGAGCAGTACCCGGAGCAGGAAAAGGTCACGGCGCCGCGCTTCCACGGCCGGCACCAGCTCAACCGCCATCCGGACGGGCTCGAGAAGTGCGTCGGTTGCGAGCTGTGCGCCTGGGCCTGCCCGGCGGACGCGATCTATGTGGAGGGCGCGGACAACACCGAGGAGGAGCGGTACTCCCCGGGTGAGCGGTACGGCCGCGTCTACCAGATCAACTACGCCCGCTGCATCCTGTGCGGCCTGTGCATCGAGGCGTGCCCGACGCGCGCGCTCACGATGACCAACGAGTTCGAACTGGCCGACAGCAGCCGGGAGAACCTCATCTACACCAAGGAGCAGCTGCTCGCCGGTCTGGAAGAGGGCATGGTCGACTCGCCGCACGCGATCCACCCCGGCATGGACGAGCAGGACTACTACCGGGGCCTGGTCACGGAGGCAGCCCCGGGCACGGTCCGCCAGACCGCGGCCTCCAAGGACGGGAAGGTCCAGGAGGGCGAGTCGACCTTCGGCGAGGACGAGCCCGCGTCGAAGAAGGTGATCGGGGCATGAACACGTTCGCCGCCTCCGTCACCTCCACCGGCGAGGCAGTCCAGTTCTGGGTGCTCGGCACCGTCGCCGTGGTCGGGGCGCTGTGCACCATCCTGATGAAGCGGGCGGTGCACAGCGCCCTCTGCCTGGCCGGGACCATGATCATCCTGGCGGTGTTCTACCTGGCCAACGGCGCGTACTTCCTCGGTGTCGTCCAGATCATCGTCTACACCGGCGCGATCATGATGCTGTTCCTCTTCGTCGTCATGCTCGTCGGTGTCACCGCCGCCGACTCCCTCAAGGAGACGCTGAAGGGCCAGCGCTGGCTGGCGGTGGCCTGCGGGCTCGGCTTCGGCATTCTGCTGATCGCCGGCATCGGCAACGCGTCACTGCGGAACTTCAACGGCCTGGCCGCCGCCAACTCGGCGCACGGCGGGAACGTCGAGGGCCTCGCCGCGCTCATCTTCACCAGGTACGTCTTCGCCTTCGAGATCACCGGCGCACTGCTGATCACCGCGGCCGTCGGCGCGATGGTGCTCACCCACCGGGAGCGCACCGAGCGCGCCATGACCCAGCGCGAGCTGTCCGAGCAGCGCGTACGTGAAGGCAAGCACCTCCCGCCGCTGCCCGCCCCGGGTGTCTACGCCCGGCACAACGCGGTGGACATCGCCGGTCTGCTCCCGGACGGCACCACGTCCGAGCTGACGGTCAGCCGGACGCTGCGCGAGCGCGGTCAGATCCGGGACGTCTCCACAGAGGCGCTGAACGACCTCAAGGCGCTGGAGCAGCGCTCGGAGGAGCGCCTGGGGCGTGACCGGAGCCCGGACGACCGGGACGAGCACGACCGGGACGAGCACGACCGGGGCGAGCGCGACCGGGACGAGCGCGACCGGGACGGACAGGAGGCCAATCGGTGAATCCGGTCAACTACCTGTATCTGGCCGCCCTGCTGTTCACCATCGGTGCGGCAGGAGTCCTGATCCGGCGGAACGCGATCGTGGTGTTCATGTGCGTCGAGCTGATGCTCAACGCCTGCAACCTCGCGTTCGTCGCCTTCTCCCGTATGCACGGCAACCTCGACGGCCAGATCATCGCGTTCTTCACGATGGTCGTCGCCGCCGCCGAGGTCGTGGTGGGTCTCGCGATCATCGTGTCGGTGTTCCGCTCCCGCCACTCGGCCTCGGTCGACGACGCCAGCCTGATGAAGCTGTAAGGGGTCGGAAGAATCGTGGAGAACCTGATTGCGCTGCTCGTCGCGGCGCCACTGCTCGGGGCGGCGGTCCTGCTCTGCGGCGGACGCCGCCTCGACAAGACGGGCCACTGGCTGGGCACGCTGCTCGCCGCGGCCTCGTTCGTCATCGGTGCCGTGCTGTTCGTGGACATGCTCGGCAAGGGCGGGGAGGAACGCGCCCTGTACCAGAGCCTGTTCAGCTGGGTCCCCGTCGAGGGCTTCCAGGCGGACATCGCCTTCCAGCTCGACCAGCTGTCGATGACCTTCGTCCTGCTGATCACCGGTGTGGGCACCCTGATCCACATCTATTCGATCGGCTACATGGAGCACGACGAGCGGCGCCGCCGCTTCTTCGGCTACCTGAACCTCTTCCTCGCGGCGATGCTCCTGCTGGTCCTCGCCGACAACTACCTGCTGCTGTACATGGGCTGGGAGGGCGTCGGTCTCGCGTCCTACCTGCTCATCGGTTTCTGGCAGCACAAGCCCAGCGCGGCGACGGCGGCGAAGAAGGCGTTCCTCGTCAACCGGGTCGGCGACGTGGGCCTGTCGATCGCGATCATGCTGATGTTCACCACCTTCGGCACCTTCGCCTTCGGGCCGGTGCTGGAGGCCACGGGTGAGACCTCGGAGGGCATGCTGACGGCCATCGGCCTGATGCTGCTGCTCGCCGCCTGCGGCAAGTCCGCCCAGGTGCCGCTGCAGTCCTGGCTCGGTGACGCGATGGAGGGCCCGACCCCGGTCTCCGCCCTCATCCACGCCGCCACCATGGTCACCGCGGGTGTCTACCTCATCGTCCGTTCCGGCGCGATCTTCAACGCCGCTCCGGACGCGCAGCTCGCGGTCGTCATCGTCGGCGCCGTCACGCTCCTCTTCGGTGCGATCGTCGGTTGCGCGAAGGACGACATCAAGAAGGCACTGGCCGGTTCGACGATGTCGCAGATCGGCTACATGATCCTCGCGGCCGGCCTCGGTCCGATCGGATACGCCTTCGCGATCATGCACCTGGTAACGCACGGCTTCTTCAAGGCCGGGCTCTTCCTCGGCGCCGGTTCGGTCATGCACGGCATGAACGACGAGGTGGACATGAGGAAGTACGGGGGCCTGCGCACGTACATGCCGGTCACCTTCGTCACCTTCGGCCTCGGCTATCTGGCCATCATCGGCTTCCCGGGCCTGTCCGGCTTCTGGTCCAAGGACAAGATCATCGAGGCGGCGTTCGCCTACGACGACGGCGTCCGCGGCTGGATCTTCGGCGGCGTGGCCCTGCTCGGCGCCGGGATCACCGCGTTCTACATGACGCGCGTGATGATCATGACTTTCTTCGGCGAGAAGCGCTGGCAGCCCGCGCCCGACCCGGACAAGGCCGCGAGCGTCGAACCGGGTGTCGATGTGACGCCCGGCGAGATGCCGCACCCGCACGAGTCGCCGAAGTCGATGACCATCCCGATGATCGTGCTCGCCTTCGGATCCGTCTTCGCGGGAGCGTTCTTCTCGATCGGCGACCGGTTCGTCAACTGGCTCGCCCCGGTCACCCGGTTCGAGCACCCGCACCCGGTGATCAGCGTCCCGGCCATCACCACCGCCACGATGGTGGTCCTGCTGACCGGCGCCGTGATCGCCTATTGGATGTACGGGCGCCGGCCGGTGCCGGTCACCGCACCGCGCGGCTCGCTGCTCACCCGGGCCGCCCGCCGCGACCTCCTCCAGGACGACTTCAACCACGTGGTCCTGGTCCGAGGCGGCGAGCACCTCACAAGGTCCCTGGTCTACGTGGACCACAGCCTGGTCGACGGCGTGGTGAACGGGACGGCCGCCACGTTCGGCGGGCTCTCCGGCCGACTGCGCAAGCTGCAGAACGGCTACGCCCGCAGCTATGCGGTCTCGATGTTCGGCGGTACGGCGATCCTGATCGCCGCCACCCTGCTGATGAGGGCGGTCTGACAATGTCCTTTCCGATTCTGACGGCCACGGCGGTGCTCCCGGCCCTCGGGGCCATCGCCACCGCCGCCGTACCGGCCGGCAAGCGGAACGCGTCCAAGTGGCTGGCGCTGCTGGTCTCGCTGGGCACGCTGGTGCTCGCCGCGATCGTGCTCGTACGGTTCGAGCCGGGCGGTGACCGGTACCAGCTCACCGAGTCCCACGCCTGGATCGCCGACTTCGGCGTCCGCTACGAACTCGGTGTGGACGGCATCGGGGTCGTGATGGTGGCGCTGACCGCGCTGCTGATCCCGTTCGTCATCCTCGCCGGCTGGCACGACGCCGACCCCCTCGAGACGAAGTCGTCGCGCTGGCGGCCGACCCAGGGCTTCTTCGCCCTGATCCTGATGGTCGAGGCGATGGTGATCCTCTCCTTCGAGGCCACCGACGTCTTCCTCTTCTACATCCTGTTCGAAGCCATGCTGATCCCGATGTACTTCCTCATCGGCGGCTTCGGCGACCGCGCCCACGCGGGCACCGACGAGAACGCGGCGGCCCAGCGGTCCTACGCGGCCGTGAAGTTCCTGCTCTACAACCTGGCCGGCGGACTGATCATGCTGGCCGCCGTCATCGGTCTGTACGTGGTCGCGGGCAGCTTCTCGCTCTCCGAGATCGCCCAGGCGCGGGCGAGCGGCGAACTGGAGATGGCCACCAACACCGAGCGGCTGCTGTTCCTCGGCTTCTTCTTCGCCTTCGCGATCAAGGCGCCGCTGTGGCCGCTGCACACCTGGCTGCCCAACGCCATGGGCGAGGCGACCGCCCCGGTCGCGGTGCTGATCACGGCGGTGGTCGACAAGGTGGGTACGTTCGCGATGCTGCGCTTCTGCCTCCAGCTCTTCCCGGAGGCGTCGAAGTGGGCCACCCCGGCGATCCTGGTGCTGGCGCTGGTCAGCATCGTCTACGGCGCGCTGCTCGCCGTCGGCCAGCGCGACATCAAGCGCCTGATCGCCTACGCGTCGGTCTCCCACTTCGGCTTCATCATCATGGGCATCTTCGCGATGACCAGCCAGGGCCAGTCCGGCGCGACGCTCTACATGGTCAACCACGGACTGTCCACGGCGGCGCTGATGCTGGTGGCCGGCTTCCTGATCTCGCGGCGCGGTTCACGGCTCATCGCCGACTACGGCGGGGTGCAGAAGGTCGCCCCGGTGCTCGCCGGCACCTTCCTGATCGGCGGTCTGGCCACGCTCTCGCTGCCCGGGCTCGCGCCCTTCGTCAGCGAATTCCTGGTCCTGGTGGGCACGTTCGCCGCCTATCCCGTCGTCGGGATCGTCGCCACCGTCGGCATCGTGCTCGCCGCGCTCTACGTCCTCGTCCTCTACCAGCGGACGATGACCGGGCCGGTGAATCCCGAGGTGCGCAAGATGCCGGACCTCAGGGCACGTGAACTGGCGGTCGTCACCCCGCTGATCGCACTGCTGCTCTTCCTCGGCGTCTTCCCGAAGCCGCTGACGGAGATCATCGACCCGGCCGTGGAGCACACGATGTCCGACGTTCAGAAGCAGGACCCCCGGCCCGATGTGGAGGCGGCCAAGTGAGCGCTACAGCTGTCCACAGCCTGTGGACGACCGCTGCGGATGTCGAGCCGCTGGTCCGGATCCCCGCGCCCCACATCGAGTACGCACAACTGGCGCCCGTGCTGATCGTCGTCGGTGCGGCCGTCATCGGCATCCTCGTGGAGGCGACGGTCCCGCGCAGGGCCCGCTACCACACGCAGGTGTTCCTCGCCGTCGTCGCGCTCGCGGCCGCCTTCGCGGCGATCGTCGGGCTCGCCGTCAACGGGTACGCCACGACCGAGAAGCAGATCGCGGCGATGGGCGCCATCGCGGTCGACGGCCCGGCGCTGTTCTTGCAGGGCACCATCCTGCTGGCCTCGCTGGTCGCGGTCTTCACCTTCGCCGAGCGCCGGCTGGACCCGACCGCACACGGCAACCGCGTCGACTCCTTCGCCGCGGAGGCCGCCGCCGTGCCCGGCAGCGAGCACGAGAAGGCCGCGGTCAAGGCCGGGTTCACCACCACGGAGGTGTTCCCGCTCCTTCTCTTCGCGATCGCCGGCATGCTGGTCTTCCCGGCGGCCAACGACCTGTTGACGCTGTTCATCGCGCTCGAGGTCTTCTCCCTCCCGCTCTACCTCCTGTGCGCGCTGGCCCGCCGCAAGCGGCTCCTTTCGCAGGAGGCCGCGGTGAAGTACTTCCTCCTGGGCGCGTTCTCCTCCGCGTTCCTGCTCTTCGGCATCGCCCTGATGTACGGCTACGCGGGCTCCGTCTCGTACGCCCGGATCGCCGAGGTCGTCGAGGGCAGCGTCCGCACCATCGACCCGGCGCTCGCCGACACCATGGGCAACGACGCACTGCTGCTGATCGGCGGCGCGCTGATCCTCATGGGCCTGCTGTTCAAGGTCGGCGCGGTGCCGTTCCACATGTGGACTCCGGACGTCTACCAGGGTGCGCCGACCCCGCTCACCGGCTTCATGGCCGCGGCCACCAAGGTCGCCGCGTTCGGCGCGCTGCTGCGGCTGCTGTACGTGGTGCTGCCGGGCCTCGCCTGGGACTGGCGGCCGGTCATGTGGGCGGTCGCGATCGTCACCATGCTGGGCGGTGCGATCGTCGCCATCACCCAGACCGACATCAAGCGGCTGCTGGCGTACTCCTCGATCGCGCACGCCGGCTTCATTCTCGCCGGTGTGATCGCCACGACACCCGAGGGCATCTCCTCCGTCCTCTTCTACCTGCTCGCCTACTCCTTCGTGACCATCGGCGCGTTCGCCGTCGTCACCCTGGTGCGCGACGCGGGCGGCGAGGCGACGCACCTGTCCAAGTGGGCGGGGCTCGGGCGGCGTTCACCGCTGGTGGCGGCGGTCTTCGCGGTGTTCTTGCTGGCCTTCGCCGGTATTCCGCTGACCTCCGGTTTCTCCGGCAAGTTCGCCGTCTTCAAGGCGGCCGCGGAGGGTGGCGCGGGGGCGCTGGTCGTGGTGGGTGTGATCTCGTCCGCCATCGCGGCGTTCTTCTACGTCCGGGTCATCGTGCTGATGTTCTTCAGCGAGCCGAAGCCGGAGGGCCCCACGGTCGCCGTCCCCTCGCCGCTGACGATGACGACCATCGGCGTCGGCGTCGCGGTGACGCTGGTGCTCGGCCTCGCCCCCCAGTACTTCCTGGACCTGGCGAGCCAGGCGGGCGTGTTCGTGCGCTGACGGACGGCCCGCACACCGGGAAGGTCCGGCGTCTCCTCGGGGGAGAGGCCGGACCTTCGGCATGTACCTACTGCTCGCGGGACCGCCTGCGCTTGGGGGCGATCGCGGTGAGGTCCAGATCGACGGGGAACGGGGCGTCCACCGTCATCCGGCCGCGGTGGATGCCAGTGGACCGGTACTGGCCGGTGTTCGGCTCCAGCTCGAAGGTGTAGACGACCGTCTTTCCCTCGACGTTCTCCACCCGCCAGTAGTGGGGGATCTTGGCTCGCGCGTACTTCACGGGCTTGGTCTCCCGGTCCCGGGTCAGCGACTCCGCGGAGACGACCTCGACGGCCAGCAGCACCGTCTGGGCCGGGAAGCGGGTCTGCTCCGCGTCCTGGATCACATGCTCCGGCACGACGATCACATCGGGCTCCGGGCGGTTCTGCCGGTCCACGTCGATGGTGAATTCCCGGACGACCTCGAAGTCCTCCGGTGCCAGCGACTGCAGCTGCCACTCGAAGAAGCTCACCGCTCGCGAGTGGAAAAGGGTCTGCGGACTCACGAAGACAAGACTCCCGTCGATCAGCTCCGTGTGCGGAGGCAGATGGGGAAGCCTGTCCAGGTCGTCGGCGATCCAGCCGCCCACGGGCGGGACCGGCCAGTCGGCCTGCCTTGCCGTCGGTTCCACGCTCATCAGTGCTCCCATGCAGCGGAGTCTCGCGGGCACATCCAGCGTATCGGGCACAAACGGATCAACACCCTGCGCACGTGTGAACGAGTCACGCTGTGTTGACCGGACCTGCCTGGGCCGGACCTGCCTGGGCCGGACCTGCCTGGGCCGGAGCCGCGTGTTGACCGGGCGTGCGTGTTCACCGTGCGTGCGTGTTGACCTGAGCCGCCTGAACGGCACCAATTGGTCTGGACCTGATGTGGTGTACGGACGACGAGGAGCGGCAGCGATGCGCGGTACGACGGTCTTACCCGGGGCGACGCCCTGCCGGGCGCCAAGGGAGGGCGTGCTGCCCATGCACCGCCTGGAGGTTCCGATGCCCAACGCCGTGCCCTTCGCCATCGGCACCTTCGACACCATCGGCCCGATGTCCCGGGCCGACTTCCCGCACCGCCACACCTTCTACGAGATCGTCCACGTCACCGCCGGCACCGGCGCCCACGTCATCGACCTCGCCCGCTGCGAACTGCGACCACCCCACCTCGGAGTGATCGCGCCGGGCCAGGTGCACCACTGGGAAGGGGTCAGAGGGCTGGCCGGTTCCGTCGTCCTGTTCACCGAGGACTTCCTGCTCGACCACCCCGGCGACCGCGAGCTGCTCCGGCGCCTGGGCGAGCGGCCCTGGCGGGATCTCGACGGGCCGACCCACGAGCGGACCGCCCGGCTGATCGCCGATCTCGACGACGAGTACCGCACCGGTGCCGACGGGTTCGCGACCGTGCTGCGGGCGCTGCTGCACATCCTCGTCGTGCGGGCCGCCCGGTTGCCGGGTCCCGCGCCCGTGCCGCCGCTCACCCGGCCGGCGGCGGTCGCGGAGGAGTTCCTCCGGCTGATCACCCGCAACGAGCCCGCGCTGTGGTCGGTGAGCGGCTGCGCGGAACGGATCGGGGTGAGCGGCGGATACCTCACGGAGGCGGTCAAGGCGGCCACCGGCCGGACCCCCGGCCGGCTGATCCGCGAAGCCCGCACCCACGAGGCCAAGAGGCTCCTGGCCAGGACGGATCTCACCGTGCGGCAGGTGGCCGGCCGGGTGGGCCTCGCCGATCCGGCGTACTTCTGCCGCTTCTTCCGGCGGGAGACCGGGGTGAGCCCCGGTGACTTCCGGCGCGGCAGGGACGTCGGAGGAGAAAAGCACCATGACCACCGGCTCCAGTCCATCGTCCTGCCGCGGCCGTCCGCGTAGCTTCGGTGCCGATCCCCGACGCCCCCACGAAGGAGCAGGCATGGACGGCGCCACCGGCACGACCGGGGAACACCCCGAGGAGATCGGGACGCAGTGCGAACCGGCCCGGCACCCGAGCCGCAAGGCGGTGCTGCGGGCGGCACTCGCAGCGACCGCTGCGGCCCCGATCGCCCTGATGGGCGTGCCCGCGCCCGCTCGGACCGCCTCGGTGACCGGTGCGGTCCCGGCCCTCACGCCCGAGTGCGACGACGGCGACGACCCGACGCCGCCGCAGATGGAGGGCCCCTACTTCAAACCGAACTCCCCACGGCGCACCTCGCTGCGGGATCCGGGCACCCCGGGCACGCGCCTGACCGTCAGCGGTCATGTCTTCGGACTGGCCTGTCTTCCCCTGAGCGGTGTGCTGCTCGACTTCTGGCAGGCGGACGTCAACGGCGCCTACGACAACGCGGGCTTCCGTTTCCGCGGCCACCAGTTCACCGACGCCCGGGGCGCGTTCTCGCTCACCACGATCGTCCCGGGCCTCTACCCGGGCCGCACGCGGCACCTCCACGTCAAGGCACAGGCGCCCGGCCGGCCCGTGCTCACCACCCAGCTCTACTTCCCGAACGAGCCCCGCAACAACACCGACGCGCTGTTCCATCCGTGCCTGCTGATGGCCGTGCGCGACAGCGGCGGCGCCAAGGAGGCGGCCTTCGACTTCGTCCTCGACGTGCCGCAGGACCCGGGACCGGGGCCGACCGACGGTCCCACCACACCGCCACCGGGCGGCACATGGGCCGTCGGCACGACCTACGCGACCGGAGCCCGCGTCACCTATGGAGGCAGCGCGTATGTGTGCCTCCAGGCACATGTGGCACAGCCGGGCTGGGAGCCGCCGTCGGTCCCGGCGCTCTGGCGGACCGAGTGACCACGGCGGGGCGCGGCTGAGGGGGCCGCGCGAAGGCCCGGCACCCCTGAGCCGGGGGCGCCGGGCCTCTGCCGTGTCCGGGCAACCCACCCACGCGACGGGGCGTCCTACCGGGGCGGAACCAACAGCCGTCGACGAGGGGGAGCCATGACCGAGCAGGAGATCCGGGCCGAGGGGACGAAGGAGCCCGGCGGTGAGCCGGCGAAGGAGCCCGGCGGTGACCACACCTGGCCCCTCGGTCTTCTGGTCCCCGCACTGTTGTTGCTCCGCTTCCTGGGGGAGCATGCCTGGGCCTACTGGACCGCGGCGGTGGTCGGTGGGCTGGGCGTGGTCTGCGCGGTGGTCCCGGTCGCCGGGGCGGCCCGTGACCTGGTGCGAAGGCGCCGTCCGTGGAAGGCGGCGTTCGCGCTGGTCGTGCTGGCCTGCGGGTCGTTCGCGCTCGTGGCCAGGCTCGCGGAGGGCTGACGGCGGGCCGTGCGCGACGCCGGCCGCCGTCCGGGGCCCGTCCGACGAGAAGCGGGCCCCGGACGGGGCGGGTCAGCGGGCGGGGACGATCCGGCCGGTGACTTCGCCGAGGCCGACCCGTACGCCGTCGGGTCCGGGCGCCCACGCGGTCATGGTCACCTCGTCACCGTCCTCCAGGAAGGTCCGCTTGCCCTCGGGGAGTTCGAAGGCGTCGCGGCCGTTCCAGGTGAGCTCCAGCAGTGAGCCCCGCTGGTTCACCTCGGGGCCGCTGACGGTGCCGGAGCCGTAGATGTCGCCCGTACGGAGCGAGGCGCCGTTCACCGTCATGTGGGCCAGCTGCTGGGCGGCCGTCCAGTACATCGTGGCGAACGGCGGCTCCGCGACGAGCCGGCCGTTGATCGCCACCGAGATCCGTACGTCGAAACCGTCGGGCTCCTCCGCCTCGGAGTCGTCGAGGTAGGGCAGCAGGGGGACGTCACGGGCGGGCGGCGCGGTCCTGGCCGCGTCCAGCGCCTCCAGCGGGGTGACCCAGGCGGCGACCGAGGTGGCGAAGGACTTGCCGAGGAACGGGCCGAGCGGCACGTACTCCCACGCCTGGATGTCGCGTGCGGACCAGTCGTTGAGCAGGAACATCCCGAAGACGTGGTCGCGGAAGTCCCCGAGGGCCACCGGACTCCCGTGCTCGGAGGGGGTGCCGACGAGGAAGCCGACCTCCGCCTCGATGTCGAGCTTCACCGAAGGGCCGAACACCGGCGCGGCGTCGGCGGGTGCCTTCCGCTGCCCCGAGGGGCGTACGACGTCGGTGCCGGTTACCACGACCGTGCCGGCCCGGCCGTGGTAACCGATCGGCAGGTGCTTCCAGTTGGGGGTGAGCGCGTCACCGTCCGGGCGGAAGATCCGGCCCACGTTGGTGGCGTGGTGCTCGCTCGCGTAGAAGTCGACGTAGTCCGCGACCTCGTACGGGAGGTGCATCGTCACGGCGTCCAACGGGTGCAGCAGAGGCTCTATGTCGGGCCGGTGTGCCGGCACCGTCACCCATGCCGTGAGCGCCCGGCGCACATCGCGCCACGCCGTACGCCCGGCGGCCAGCAGCGGGTTGAGGCTCGGCTGCGCCAGCAGGCCGGCGTAGGGCGAGCCGAGTGCGTGGGCGGCGGCCCCGGCATCGAGCACGTGGTTCCCGATCCGGACACCGAGCCTGCGGCGCTCGGGTTCGCCGGCCGTGGTGAAGACGCCGTACGGAAGGTTGTGCGGGCCGAAGGGGTCGCCCTCGGCGAGATCGAGCGGGCTCTGCTCGGGCATCGGTGCTTGCCTCGCTTTCCACGGATGTAGGGGACACGTTACGTGGCGGTCCGGCGGCCCCGGGAGTGCGCCCGGTGCCCCGGTTCCGTGTTCCCGGCGGCCGGTTCCGTGTTCCCGGCGGCCGGTTCCGTGTTCCCGGCGGCCGGTGCCCGGTGCCCGGTGCCCCGTGCCCCGTGCCCGGTGCCCGGTGCCCGGTTCAGGCGGAGGGCGGGCCGATGCGTCTCTTCCAGGTGCGGTGGAAGACGATCTCGTCGCCGCTCCGGCACACCACCTCGTCGGAGGTGAGGAAACCCGCCGCCTCCCGGCCGATCTCCGAGCGTGTCCACACGTGGACGTCCCACGCCTCCTGCGGCCGGTGCAGCCGCACCGTCCACTCGGCGAGGGCGCGGGCGGACAGCGGGTCGGCCTCCTCGATCGTGTACGTCTCGTGGCACTCCTCGGTGTACTCCAGGCCGTCGGGGTGGACACGGGTGCCGCCCTGGTGCGGTGTCGCTTCCACGGTCCAGCGTCCGGCCTGCACGTCGCGTACGAGCAGCAGCCGCGGGGCCGGAGCGTCGAGGGTCTGCGGGACGGCGACCGCGGGCGGTCGGGAGTGCTCGGGCTCCGCGAAGCCGGCGCTTTCCCCTGCCGGTCCGCGGACCGGCAGGTCGAGCCGGGAGCCCGCCGGGTCCAGCGTGAAGCCCGCCGGGCCCGGGGGCGGCCAGATCCAGGGCCAGTACGCGGAGGAGACGGCGAGCCGGATCCGGTGTCCCGGGGCGAAGACGTGGCCGGCGGCGGCCAGGTCGAAGCTCACGTCCTGTGTGCTGCCGGCGGGCCAGGGCACCGCACGGTCCGGACCCTCGCGGGCCGCCAGGTTCAGCGCGCCGCGGGTGACGAGCACGGCCGCGCCGTCGGGGGCGATGTCGCAGAGCCGGGCCACGGCGAAGCCGTCCGGGCCCGCGGCCGACAGCCGCAGGGTGATCCGGGGCCGGCCGAGGACGCTGACGGGGTCCTCGCCGACGGGGAACTCGAAGCACACCGACCGCGCGTCCTCCTCCCGCTGGTCCGGCGGCAGGTCGGCGTCGTGCCCGGCAGGCCGGAAGCGGCCCGCGTCCGCCCCGGTGTGCTGCGGGGAGTCGACGAGGACCGGTCCGCCGCCCAGCGCGTAGGGGACGACGGCGACGTGCGGGGAGGGCCAGGCCGGCTCACCCGTCCAGCGGCCCCGTGCCGGGTCGGCCGCTCCGAGCCGGCAGCGCAGCAGCGGCTCGGACATCACCGAGGTGTCCCTGTCCTTCAGCCACTGGTCCCACCAGCGCAGCGTCTCCTGGAGGAAGCCGATCGCCTCCCCGTGCCCTTCCCCCTCCCCAGCCCGGTCGGGGTACTGGTGCGGCCACGGCCCGATCAGCCCCCGCACCCGGTCCGCCGGCAGCCGTTCGACCAGTCTGAGGACCGTGTCCCGGCTCGGGTCGCGCATGCCGCTCACCGCCAGCACGGCCGCGGCCACCGCGGCGGTGTCGTCGCTGACCCCGGCGCTCAGCCAGTACTCGTCGCGCAGCTGATGGGCCAGCCAGGTGTGGACGACGGGTGTCAGGGACTCCAGGCGTGCCAGCCACATCGCGAGCCACTCGTCACCCGTGTGCAGCGGGTCCGGAGGCCGGGCCGCGAGCGCGAGCCGCCCGGCGGCCCGCGAGTGCAGGCCCTGCCCGGCGACGCATCCGCCGACGAAGGGGCCGTCGTTCTCGTACGGGTCGTCCGTCGCGTCGACCACGACCACGGCGCGCAGCGGCTCCGGTGCGAGGGCCGCGATCCGCAGCGCGTTCCGGCCGCCCCGGCCGATCCCGAACATGCCGACCCGGCCGTCGCACCACGGCCGGCGGGACAGCCACTCGATCACGGCGACGCCGTCGGCGAGTTCGATCGCGTCGTACTCGCCGCCCGGGACGCCCCCGCTGTTGCCGTGGCCGCGCACGTCGACCCGTACGGAGGCATAGCCGTGGCCCGCGTACCAGGGGTGGCGCTCGCCGTCGCGCACCGCCGTCGTGTCGGTGAGCCGGTGCGGCGCGTACTCGAGCAGCGCGGGCACCGGCTCGTCGGTGACCGGCCGCCACACGCGCGCGTGCAGCTCGGTGCGGTCCGGCAGGGGGACGCGGACATCCGCGTGGACCGTCTCGTACGGGAAATCGGTGCGGATGCGCATGGCGGGACCTCGGCGGCGCGTGAGGGGGAGAGGGCGGCACGGCAAAGCGTGGTCCGACGGTAACGGGCAAATGCCGCAGTTCTTATCATTGATGCTGTTCTCGAACATATAGGCGCGGCGGGAAGGCGCTCATGGTGATCGAAAGGCGACCGGATACGCTGACTTGAGTGAATCCAGCGACACATCGACAATCCGTGTGATCGTCAGCAGACAGGAGATCCCCTCGTGACCGTCGTCGAGCCGTTCGGGCTGAGCGTGCGGGACCAGGCTCTTGAGGCCGATGTCCGGACCGGCTTGTCGGCCGTCGAGGCGGGGCTGCTCGACGCCACGAAGAGCGAGGTCCCCTTCATCACCGAGGCCGCGCAGCACCTGGTGCGCGCGGGCGGGAAGCGGTTCCGGCCGCTGCTGGTGATGCTCGCCGCCCAGTTCGGCGATCCGTACGCGCCGGGGATCGTGCCCTCCGCCGTGGTCGTCGAGCTCACCCATCTCGCGACGCTGTACCACGACGACGTCATGGACGAGGCGGACGTGCGGCGCGGGGTCGCCAGCGCCAACACCCGCTGGGACAACTCGGTGGCGGTGCTGACCGGCGACTTCCTTTTCGCCCGCGCCTCCCACATCCTGGCCGACCTCGGCCCCGAGGCCGTGCGCATCCAGGCGGAGGCGTTCGAGCGGCTGGTGACCGGCCAGATCCTGGAGACCGCCGGTCCCCGCGACGGCCGCGACCCGGTGGACCACTACCTCGACGTCATGTCCGGCAAGACCGGCTCGCTGGTTGCCGTTTCCGTGCGCTTCGGCGCCATGATGTCCGGCGCCCAGGACCGTGTCGTCGACATCCTCACCCAGTACGGCGAGCGGCTCGGCGTCGCCTTCCAGCTCGCCGACGACGTGCTCGACATCGCGTCCGACTCGCACGAGTCCGGCAAGACCCCCGGCACCGACCTGCGTGAAGGGGTGCCGACCCTGCCGGTGCTGCGGCTGCGCGCCCTGGCGGAGGCCGAGGGCCGCCCGGAGGACCTCGAGCTCGTGAAGCTCCTGGAGAGCGACCTGACGGACGACCTCCGGCACGCGGAGGCGCTGCGTCGGCTGCGCGCGCATCCGGCGCTCGAGCAGGCCCGCCGGGACACCGTGCGGTACGCGCAGGAGGCGCGGGCGCTGCTCGCCCCGCTGCCCGAGTGCTCGGCCAAGGCAGCGCTGGAGGAGCTGTGCGACGCGGTGGTCCACCGCGCCGGCTGACTCCTTTGCGGCCCACCGCATCGTGCTGAGCGCTCTCGTCCCCTACGGGACGGGGGAGTTGCCGACTCGGTCTCTCATCCCAGAGAGGTACGTCAAGTTGCGCCCGCGGTCTGACGCTTGTGGACCGCACATTTGGTCATATGGATTGCACCACCCCTGACACCCACGGAGGTAGGGCACACCATGGCACCGAACGACAGCACACAGACCACCGAAGGGGCCGAGGACCTCGCAGCGCGCCCCCGCAGGGCCGCCCGCTACCTCGTCCCGGTCGCGGTGGCCACAGTGGCGGCGGCGACCATCGGGCTCGTCCCGGCGCTCGCTGCCTCCGGTGACCCGGATCTGCCGAAGATCAGTGCGCAGGAACTCATCGAGAAGATGGCCGCGTCGGACACCGAGCAGTTCTCCGGCACGGTGAAGATCAGCACCGACCTCGGGCTGCCGTCGCTCGGCGGTCTCGCCGGCGCGCTCGGCGGTGAGGACGGCGGCGGCTCGTCGGCCGCTCCCGAGGGCAAGCTGACCGAACTCGCCACCGGCACCCACACTCTGCGGGTCGCCGCCGACGGCCCCGACCGGCAGAAGGTGTCCATCCTCCAGGACTCCTCCGAGTACAGCCTCATCCACAACGGTGACGAGGTGTGGGGCTACGACAGCGCCTCGAACGAGGTCTACCACGCCACGGATGCCGGACAGCGCGACGGCAAGGACGGCAAGGACGTCCCGGTCCCCGAGGATCTGCCGAAGGACTTCCCGGCCACGCCGGGAGACCTCGCCGACGAGGTGCTGAAGGCCGCCGGAGACACCACGTCCATCACCGTCGGGGGCACCTCCCAGGTCGCCGGCCGCGACGCGTACAAGCTGGTCGTCAAGCCCAAGCAGGCAGGCTCGACGATCGGTTCCGTCACCGTCGCGGTGGACGCGGAGCACGGCGTTCCGCTCAAGTTCACGCTCACGCCGAGCAGCGGCGGCAAGGCGGTGATCGACGCGGGCTTCACCAAGGTCGACTTCTCCCGGCCGGCCGCCTCGACCTTCGACTTCACCCCGCCCAAGGGCGCCAAGGTGACGGAGGCCGACGACACGGCGCACGAGCAGGCCCCGGAGCAGGTCCCCGAGGAGTTCAAGGACCTCGAGGACCTGGGCGGTCTCGACGTGATCGGCGAGGGCTGGACCACCATCGCCAAGATCGAGGGCCCGGGCGGCGACGCGGCGGGCGCCCTGAACGGAGACGAGGACGGCGAGAACGACGTCCCGGCGGAGGCCCGGCAGTTCCTCGACGCGCTCGGCGACAAGGTCGAGGGCAAGTTCGGCACCGGCACGGTCTTCACGACGCGCCTGGTCAACGTCCTCATGACGGACGACGGCACGGTCTACGCGGGCGCCGTGACCAAGGACGCCCTGGTCAAGGCCGCGAACGAGGCCAAGTAGGACAGCCGCGGCCGGCAGCTCGCACTCCCGCCCCGCGCCCCGTCGTGCTCACTACGACGGGGCAGGGGTCCGACCGGGCCGGCCGGAGCAGCGGCGGATGAGCCGCTGTTCAAGGGGGAGAGCCGATGACCGCCGTCATTGAGACGCGCGGGCTCTCTCCAAGCGCTGCCGGGGCGGACACAGTTGGCGGTCGACCGGCTGGACCTCGGCGTGGGGCCGGCAGCGTTTTCGGGTTCCTCGGGCCGAACGGGTCGGGGCAGGACCACCGCCATCCGCATGCTGATGGGCCTCGAGCCCACCGCCGGCCGCGCCACCGTCCTCGGCCGGCCCGTGCCCCTCTGCGCGGGCACCCTGCTCCTGCGGGATCTGGCCGGCAGGCCGCGTACGCGGCCGGGTTCGGTTCCGCGGCCCGGGCCCGCTGCACCACGAAGGACGTGACGGCGCCGGGCCGAGGCGGCCCGCATGCCCGCGCGGGAGTGCCCGCGCATGCGGTGCCCGGCGCCGATTCGGGCGTCAGCCCACGAAATCCAGCGGCAGGGTCCGGTACCCCTTGACCTCCTCGGGAACCTGGAGGCTCTGTACGCGGGCGGACGCCACCAGCGAGTTCAGCAGACTGCTCATGGCCTCGGACAGCGCCGCCCCGGTGTGCTCCCCGTTGTCCTGCGCGATGTAGGCCGCCGCCGTGGCGATGGTGCTCAGCACCGCCTCGCTCGCATCGCCGAACCCGTACGTGATGATGTTCGGCCGGGGCTTCCAGGCGCGGTCCTGGAGCGCGTCGAGGTCCCGCTTCCAAGCACCCCGGGGCTCGTCGGTCGGAATGCCGTCGGTCAGCAGGAACATCACGGGGCGCAGCACTTCGGTGCCGGCCGCGGACATCGTCCTGACGTCCTCCGTGATGCGGGCCTTCACCAGTTCGAGCATCGGGCCGACGTTGGTGAGGCCCTCGCAGGAGACCGTGGGCAGGGTCTCCAGGGTCTCGATGTCCGTCATCGCGGTCACGACGTGCGGCTGGGTGTTGAAGGAGATCACCGACAGGTGGATGAACTCCGACAGCTGCGGACTGGTGTAGAGGGTGTCGTAGATCTTCAGCAGGGTGGCGTTGAGCAGTTGCTCGTGGCGCTTCATCGACCCCGAGGTGTCCAGCACCAGATAGGTCGGAAGCCCCTTCGCCTTGAAACCGGTCGACGAGGCTTCCGGGCCGTACTCGCTCATGCTGTCTCCTTCTCTCGTTCGCGTCATCGGGCGGGCCCGGGATCAGATCCACCCGAGGACGAAGTGGGCTATGCAGTACAGGGCGGCGATCAGGACCGTCAGGGCCGTGAGGACCTTCGGGGCGGACAGACCCTTGCCGGGCCGCGGGCGCCGGGCAGGCGCCGGCCCCCGTGCGGCGACGGCCGCCGCCGTACGGGAGCGCGGCGCCCCGGAACCCGGCGATCCGGCGGGGGCCGCTGCCCCGGACGGGCCGCGGCCCGGTGTGGCGGCGGGGGGTTGAACCGTCGGGGCCGCCGGTTCGGGTTCGGGAGCGGGCGGGGCCGGCGGAGGCGGTGCGGGCGACGGAGGCGGTGCGGGGGGCCGGGGCATGCTCCGGCTCGGCGCCGCCGGGGCCCGGGCGGCGAGCCGGCCACGGAGATCGACCTTTCCCGTCACATTGGCTGCTCCGCCACCGGCCGTGTCGGAGCCGGGCGCGGCCTTGCGGGCCGCCTTGGTCGGCCCGACCTTGATGCCGCCGGTCACATTGCTCGACGGGGCGCGCGGGGACGGCGACGGCGACGGCGCGCTTCGGTGTTCGGCGGTCGTGTCACGAGTCCGGCGGAGTGCCGCGAGCAGCTGGGCCGGTCCAGGCCGGTCGGTTTCGCGGGTGGCCTTCAGCGCTTCTCCGAGCGCGTCGGTGAACGCGTCGGAACCTGTGGTGGCAACCAGCTCGCGGTGCGCGGCCAACGGGTCCTGCCGGACAGCCGTGAGGCAGCGCACCGCCATCACGGCGAGCTTGTAGCGGTCGCTGTAAACGGTCAGCCGCCGCGACCGGTCCGGGAACAGCGGGTCCTGCCAGCCGTACGACTCGACCCAGTCCCTGGTGCCGATGCCGCAGGAGTCCATGTCGATGACGAAAACCCGGCCGGTCCGGTGGTCCCACAGCGTGTTGCGGTACGACCAGTCCGCGTAGACCAGGTCGTGGCGTGCGAACAGCGCCCCGGCGGTGAGCAGTTCGCGCACCGCCCGGGTGCGTACCCCGGTGTCGGGCGGTCGCAGCCCGGCAGCCTCGCACTTCTCCCGGGGCAGGGCCAGCCAGTCGAGTTCGAGCGGCGCCGCGTCCCGCAGGCCGGAAGGCGCCTTGAGGCGGGCGTAGAACGGGTCCGGCGCCTTCGCCATCACCACGCCGACGAGGTCGCGGCCGTCGTAGACGCGCGTCGTGGGCCAGCACAGGGAGCGGTCGACCAGCGCCTGGTCGTCCTGGGACATGCCGGTCGGCAGATAGACGAGTCGCTGCAGATCCGAGGCACGCGCCGCTCCGACGGGCTGCTTGTAGATCTTGGCGAGCCAGCCGGGGTGGCCCGCGATCTCGTAGACCAGCCGGGACTCGCCGTTGTCCCGGGCGATCACCGTGCCCTGCGGGACGTCGCCGATCTCCACCCGGGAACGGAACGGGCTGTCGGACCAGGTCCTCACGCGGGCCGCCCCCTGTCCCCGCACCAGACCACGACGGCCGTACGGTCGTCGTGCATCTGCACCTGGTCGAATCCGACCTGGCCCAGGAACGTCCCCAGGGCCGGTGGGCGGGCCCACCGTTCGGCGAACCAGCGCCGCGCCTCGGGTCCGGCGGCGAGGGCGTCACCGACTCCGTCGGTCGTCACCGCCAGCGCGGAGCCGGCCTCGAGCTCTGCGATCCCCCACGAGACACCGTCGGGGCGGTGCGGCAGGTACTCGGAGACGGCCGACGGGTCGAACCCGCCCTTGTCCTCGCCGATGAGCCGCTCCCACCGGCCCCGGCACAGCCGCCAGGCGCTCACATCGGCGATCGCGGCGAGCCACACCCTGCGCCGGCCGTTCTCGTGCGGCACAGCGGGCACCACCGCGGCGACGGCGACGGCCCGCACCTGGTCGGCGTCCCAGTTGCGCTGGCCGGCCACCGCGTCCATCTGCCCGGCAGCGGCGAGGAACGCCTCGCGGTGGTCGAGCCGCTCCAGCGGTGTCCCGGAGTCCAGTGCCGTACGCAGAGAGTTGACCAGCGCCGACACGGCCACTTGCGCGCCGACGTCCGAGTGCGCGCTGTCCGACATGCCGTCCGCCACGGCGATCACCAGGTGGCGGCCGGCCCGGTCCCTGCCGATGCGGTAGGCGTCCTGCCGCGGTTTCCCCTGCCCCCGGTGACCGGGGCCGATCACGGACCCGGCCCGGACCACGAGCCCGCCGAGCACGGCCTCGTCCGCCGCCAGACCGTGCGGGGCCGGCTCGGCGGGC
The DNA here is from genome assembly GCF_040706335.1 of Streptomyces sp. NPDC048389. Taxonomy (NCBI): domain Bacteria; kingdom Bacillati; phylum Actinomycetota; class Actinomycetes; order Kitasatosporales; family Streptomycetaceae; genus Streptomyces; species Streptomyces sp. NPDC048389. Next base: position 69,144 of record NZ_JBEZKP010000005.1, read on the forward strand.
AGCCGCCACGGCGCCCGTGAAGCCCGGGAGGACTTCAGCAGGACGGGTGGGCCGTCGTCCTCGGGAGCGGCGGGCAGGGGCGGCCCGTCAGGTGCCGCCCGGTCGGCGGCCGGCTCACCGCCGGGCGGGAGCTGCCGCGGTGCGGCGCCGTGCTGGGCGGCCGGCCGCGCGGCATGCCGGACAAAACCGCGTTCGGCGCACCCGTGCGCGACGGGGTGCCGGCCCGGCGGTGGGGACGGGGCGGGCAGACGTCCGGGGCTCTCGTCGCCGTATTGGTCGGCGGCATCGTCCTGCGGTCCGACCCGTGGAGCGGCAGGGCCGGGGCCGCCTTCGTGCCGGTCGTTCTGCCCGGGTGCCCGTGCCGGGCCGTGTGCCCGGTCCTCGCCCTGCCAGTGTTCCTGGAGCCCTTCCGGCACGTCGGGGCGGAGATGCCGCCAGCAGAATCCCGTCACCGCACCGGTCGTCAGGGCGGTGACGCCGAGACCTTTCCAGCCGAACAAGAGGCTTCCCCCCGATAGGAACAGAGTGCTCACCGCGACGAAGGTCAGCGTCAGCCGCCGGCGGCGGGAAAGGCGGCCCGTGCCCGGACGGGCGGTGCCGTCCGTCGGCTCCTGCGGCCTGCCCGCGGCACGGTGCTGGCCTTGATGCGCCCTCATGAGGCCGTCCCCGGCCCGCCGCTCCCGCCGCTGCGGCGACGCCCGACGCGGGTCGCCCCGGTGACGTTGGCGGAGCCGCCGCTCGCGGCCGCGTCCCCGCCGGAGCCGTCGCCCGGCGGGGACGTTTCGGCGGAGGAACCGGGACTTGCCGCGCCGCCCCGCACGGGCCCGTTCTGCGCGGTACCGGGCGCCCCGCCCGGACCGGCCGCCGCCGGTGTCACCTGCGGCGGCACCGTGGGCGGTTCACCGGCCGGAGATGCCGCCGAAGATGCCGAGCCGGGGCGGCGGCGGGGCCGGGGCGGCGGTGTCGGGCCGGTCGGCGGGACCACCATGCCCGCCACAACTGCGTGCTGGGTGGGCTGCGTCCCCTGGACCGCGGGCCGTGTTCCGGCCGTCGGTCCCGCCTGCCCGGCTGTTGCCCGCCCCGCACCCGGAGGCAGGGGTGCGGGCGCCTGCGACGCCCCCGCGGCCGGAGCCGGCAGCGCGGCGGTGCCGCCGGTCCCGGTATCGAAGAGCGGAGCCGGTCGCTGCATCTCGTGCCACAGATGCTGCGCCTCCGCCGGCTGGATCATGCCCGCTCCGACCAGATCCCGCAGCATCTGGGCCTTCTGCTCGACCGCCACGTCGTGCCGGTTGCCGAGTTCCGACATGATCTCGTGCAGCTTCGAAGGGTCCTGTGCGATCAGGTGCAGCAGCAGCCCGCCTTCGCCGCGGGCCGCCGAGAGCAGCACCTCCTCGCGCTTGGCCTGGAGCTCGGCCTCCACGCTCTGCGTGGTGAGCGCGACATCGCGCTCGGCCGCTGCTATCTGGGTGTCGAACTCCCTTTGCTTGAGCGCCCGGAGGTGGTCCGAGGCGTGGCTGTCGAGATAGAGCCGAACGACGAGTGTGTCCACGGTGAGACCCACCGGCAGCCGATGTGAACGGTCGCACACGGAGGTACGGACGTAGTCGGCGAACTCCTGGAGCCGTTCGATGCCGTACGACGCGGCGTGCGGCCACAGCAGGTCGCGCATGGCGACACACACGGCGGAGTGTCCCTCGGCAACCGACCGGATGCCCCGGCGGACCACCTCGGTGGCGTCCGTGACCCGCCACCGGGCCTCGAACGATGCCTGGAAGGGAAACCCGCCGGTGCCGCTGGGCAGCGGCTCCGACCAGCCGACCGTACGGTCCACGAGGTCGACCTCGTAACGGAACCGGTAGCGGAGCGACCCGAGCGCAGTGGGCTTACGGGGCAGTTCGACAAGCGCACCGTCCTCGGTGCTGAACAGGAGAACCTGGCCGGGGCGCACGGGACCTCCGCGGTCGCCCATGCTCACCGGCATCGGTCCGGTGAAGAGTTGCTGCTCGGGGGCAGGTGGTTCGGTCACGATGTGCCGCTCTTTCCGTCGAGATGGGTGAGAACGTGGTGTCCGGACCGCGGCGCGCCGCGGCCGTCGGTGCCGCTGACCCAGGACTCGGCCAAGTGGCGGACGATCAGTTCCGTCCGCCGGTCGGCGGCGGTGACGTCGAGAAGGGCGGCCAGGGCGGCACGCCCACGGGCGTCGGTCTCGACGAGAGCCGCCCAGTCGGTGAGCACCTCATGCGCGACGCCGTAGCTGACGGCCGAGTTGACCGTCTGGCGCCACAACGCGGCGATCTCGGCCCGCTGCGCCGCGTCCCGCTCGGTCGCGGTGAGGAGAGCGGGCCAGAGCCGTGGTGTGGTGGCGGGCCCGTCGGTGGCGTGCGGGACCGCCGGTTTTCTCGGCGAGTCCATCAGGTCACCGGCCGCATAGAGGAAGGCCAGTTCACCCACGGCCCTGCGCAGGGTGCCGTGCATCCCGGTGACGGCCCACTGGTCGAGGAGGTCGAGGGCGTCCGACCGGTAGCGTCCGCCGTCCAGGGCCATGTACTCGGTGAGGCTGCGGCACAGCGCCTCGACGACGGGAACCTTCTCGATGCCGGCGAGGTGGTGCAGCCATGCCCACGCCTGCTCGTCGCCGTCGTGCTCGAAGACCACCCGCCAGGCGCGTGCGGCCGTTGCCTGTAGTTCCGCCGACGCGGAGTCGGCGGACCAGGCGACCACCAGGTTGTAGGCGGCGGCGGCGTGCCCCGACTCCTTCGCGGCGACACCCAGGGCGATCGCGGCGGCGTCACGCAGCTCGGCATCCTTGTCGGCGGCCCAGGGCTGCAGGATCCGGGCCCGTACCGTCTCGAAGCCGTGCCGTGCCAGCACTCCCGCGGCGACGGCGGCCCGTACCCCGACGGTGGGGAGCACGCCGGCCGCCGAGTCGCGCAGCCAGCCGGGCAACACCTCGCGGATTTCGTCGTACTCGCTCCAGATGTGCTCGAGCACCTTCACGGCCAGGCCGGGGTCCCGGAAGCGGACGACCTTGCCTCGCGCGCCGCCGTGCCGGGTGGCGACCTCGGAGTCGACCAGCGTGCCGTGGACGGCGTCGAGCCGGGCCGTCCTGGTGCCCATGAGCCTGACGCCTCTGGCCCGTACGGGATTGTCGGGGCTCTCCGCGACCTGCAGGCGCTCCTCCAGGTCGCGGGCGAGGCTGGCGACGATCTCGTACGCCTCGCCGCCGAACGCCGCGATTCCGATGGCCAGGCACTGCTGGGGCAGGTTGTCCATGTGCTGCAGCCAGTGGGCGACGGCCCGTTCACCCTGCAGGGCCTTGCGTTCACGTACCCGGCCGGCCACCTGGTCGTCTGCGACGGCGTCGGCGGCCTCGGCGAGGGCGCGGCCCAGGTCGGCCGCAGCGCCCGCCCCGCCTCCTTGGAGCTCCTCCCGGAGCAGCTCCCGCACGTCACGCCGGGCCAGCAGCCGACGGCCGCGCGCCGCGGCGGCGACCCCGAGCCGCCAGGCCACGTGGGCGGCGACGATCCGCTCGCCCGCGGACGGCCCGGGGACTTCGACCACGTGCTGCTGCACGCGGGGGTCGGCGAACTGGACGCCGACCGTGGCGGTGAGGACCAGCCGGCAGTCGCATGCCCGCAGTTCGGCGTCCAGCCTGCTCAGTTCGAACGGGGTCAGCGCGTCGGCGGCGCGCTGGGTGAGGCCCGCGAGTACGTAGCCCGCACCGCGCTGCAGATCGGCTCTCCCGACCCGGGTGAGATCGGTGTCCGGGTCGAGCAGATGGAGCGTGCGATGACCTGTCCGGTGGAGGCCGGTCCGGGCCACGGCCTCCTTGCCCGTGCCGGGCCGTCCCCTGAGGACGGTGACGCTGCGGATCCGCATCCCCCGGACCAGGGAATCGAAACCGTCCGGGGCCACGAACGCCTCTTGCACCTCGTCGAGTTCCTCGGCCGTCAGCCTGTAGGAGCGCAGCCCCGCGGCTCCGGGAGCCATGTTGAAGACGTAGCTGTCGCCGCCGAACACCTGGCCGGCCGAGACGCGCAGGCCGCTGACGGCGTCGCGTTCGACGTCGAGGCGCTCCCCGGAGGCGCCGCGCACACCGCGCAGGGCCGACATGCCCTCGCGCAGACCCTGCCGGGGGTCGGGTGCGCAGTGGCCGTCGAGCCCGGGTTCGGCTGCGACGTGGCCGGCAGCGCCTGGTGGTTCCTCGGACATCAGGCACCTGCCTTCGGGCCGCGGTCCGGGGCCTCGGCCTCGTCCGGTTCGGCACCCCAGCGGAAGCTCTGCGTGCCGTGCACCACCTGGTCACCGGCGAAGACCTGCCCGACGCGGTCGAACATGGCCCCTGCGAAGGGCCCGGGGCCGTCGGCGCCCGAACGGTTCGGGGCAGTACCCGGGCCGGGAGCCGTCCGGCCGGACGGCTCCCGGCCCGGCGCCGCGGGGCGGGAGGTACGGGCCGGCCCCGCGGGCGGTGCGGTCTCCGCCTCTGTCAGACCGGGCGGGGCGTCGTATCCGGGCACCCGGATCCAGGCGGACGCCCCTTGGATCTCCTTGGCGTCGAAGGCGACGCGGCGGAACGTCTCGCTCGCCACCGAGGGATCGTCGTGCCGGACGATCTGGCGGTGCCACTCCGCGGAGACGGCGAGCGCGAGCCCCGCACGGGTGCCGGAGGCGAGTGCCGTGCGGAGCGGGGCGATGTCCACCAGCCGGCAGGCGGTGTTCAGTTCCTCGCCCGCCCATCCGTGCCCGTCCCGTGCGACGTCGCCCTGGTGCAGCGCGACACGCAGCCGGAGGGCGCCCTCCTCGCTGCTGGTTCTGGCGTGGTCCCGCAGCCGGTGGTTGAGGACCTCGACGAACCGGCCGGTGAGATCGGTCCGGTCGAAAGTGCCGGGAAGGAGCCAGAAGAAGCCGTCCCCGCGGTCGGAGGGCTGAGGCGCGCTGCGGTGATCGAGACCTGTTTCCGCGAATGCCGCTTCGGTGAGTGCGTAGAGCCTTTCCCGCAGCCAGAGTTGCAGGGGATTGGCACGGCATCCGAATTCAGCGATGTCGACGACGAGTATGGAGTAGTGCTGGGATTTGGGCCTCATGAGATTCCGTCCTTCCGCGCGGTGCGACGTCGTGGACCACCGTCCCCGTGGCCGGTGGTCCACGGCGTCCGACGTCATGGGTATCCGGGAGCCGGGCGCCCGTACAGCGTCAGATGACGCATTCGGCGCCGTGAACGCCGCCCGGGGTCATTCCTCGGCCCAGCGACGTACGCCGGTGAGGTCGAGGACACAGGTACGGCCACGCCTGGTGGTGACAAGGCCGGCCGCGTGCATCGCACGCAGTGAGCGCACCACGGACTCTCGCGAGACGCCTGCGGCGCCCGCGAGTTCCTGCTGGTTCATCCGCACCTCGAGTGCGCCGGCCGGTTCGTCGACGGCCACGCCGTGCCGCACGGCGGTGTCCAGCAGGACCCGGGCGAGCATGGAACGGGAGGAGCGGGCGCCCTGCTGGGTACGCAGGCTGTCCGAATCCCTGAGCCGGGCCACAACGCTGCGCAGGACGGCCAGCGTCAGCGTTGCGTGCTGCTCCAGAAGCCGCTGGAACGCCTCACTGCCGACGACCACTCCCGAGAGGTGCTCGAGGGCGGTCACCGTCGCGGAGCGCTCGGTGCCGTCGAGGCAGGAGAGCTCGCCGACGAGTTCACCGGGGCCACGCAGAGCGAGCACGCTGGTGTAGCCGTTGTCGGACTCGGCGGTGACCTTGGCCAGTCCGCTCAGTATGAGGACGATGTGGTCCGGCCTGCCGCCCTCGCGCATCAGCGAGTCGCCACGCTCCCAGGTACGGACCCGGCCGGCGCCACGGAAGAGCAGCAGTTCGTCGGGAGTGAAGGGCTCGTACGCCGTGTGGCGGTCGTTCTCGAATTGCTCCCCTGGCACGAAAAGGTCCTCCCCCGTAACCCTTGCCGCAGCCGAACCAGTCTATGCAGCAGGCGTGTTGATGTGTGTCGAATGCGGCAGACAATCCGGCGGGGAGCGGGATAGAACCGAAGAAGAAGCAGTGGCGCCATCATGGAGGAACGCATGTCCGATTCCTTAGCGCATTCTTCGCCCAGACGATCGAATAATACGGATGGAGTGCCTCCGGTCCCCTCGCCACCCGATACGCGTGTGACGGACGGGGCCGACCGGTACGGGCAGGAGACAGCGTGGCGCATTCACGCCGCGCTCATCGACTGGACGGGAAAGGTGGATGTCAAGGCCGCTTTCGCCCTGACACTCGAATCGGCGGCTCTCGCACTGACAGCCGCCCTCCACTCCGGAGCGCCCCTGTCGTCCAGCGGCCCCCCGTCCGGCTCCTCGGCCCTCCTGGCCACGGGGGCGGTCCTGTTGGGGGCCGCCGCGCTGTTCGCCGTTCTGGCGGTCACGCCCCGCATGAGGGTCGACCGGACGGCCCGGCATCCGACGCCCGACTTCATCTACTTCGGTCATGTCCGCGCGCTGGAGCCGGAGGAGTTGGCGCAGATGCTGCGTAGCGCCGATCCGTTGCCGGCGCTCAGCAGACAGCTGGTCACCATGTCCAGGATCGCTTGGTACAAACATCGTTGCACCCAGGCGTCCCTGTCGCTGGCCGCAGCCGGGCTGGTGGCGGTCGCAGTCGCCGGGGCGGTCTCCTGACATCGCGAACCCGCCGTCGGTTCCTTCGAGGAGCCGACGGCGGGGTGCGGAGCGTGCCTAGAAGGTCAGCTTCCAGCTGTCGATGTAGCCCGTGTCGTAGCGCGCCACGTCCTGGACGCGCAGCTTCCAGGCGCCGTTCGCCGTCTCTGCGGACGCGTCGACGGTGTACGTGGCGATGACGTTGTCCGCCGAGTCGCTCCCGCTCGAGCTCTTCAGCCGGTACGCCGTGCCGTCCGGGGCCACCAGGTCCACCACGAGGTCGCCGCGCCAGGTGTGCTTGATGTCCACGCCGACCTTGAGCGCGGCGGGGGCGTTGCCGCTGCGGCCGGAGACCGTCACCGTGGAGGTCACCGCGGCCCCGGCGTCGGGGACGGCGACGTCGGTGGTGTTCTCGTAGACGTCGCCGGGCGGCTCGGTCGTGTCGCCCGCGGAGAGCGTCCAGATCGCGTGGGCGATCGCGTCGCTGTTGCGGTCAAGGGCGGTGTCGTTGATGTTGGCCGTGGTGTCGCACGACGAGTGGTAGCAGCGGTCGAACGCCTGACCGGCCGTGCCGCCCCACTTCTGGGCCTGGGCGCTGGTCTTCGTGCGGCTGGCGCCGGTGAACAGACCGCCGACCGGTATGCCGACGTTCTTGAACGACGCGTGGTCGGAGCGGCCGTCGCCCTCGGTCTCGATCTCGGTGGGGACACCGAGGCCGGCGAAGTAGCCCTTGAAGGTCTGCTCGATCACCGGGTCGTCGTCATAGACGAAGTAGCCCGGGTTGGGCGAGCCGATCATGTCGAAGTTCAGATAGCCCGCGATGCGTGAACGCTCGGTCCCGGAGAGGTTGTTGACGTAGTACCGGGAGCCGACCAGGCCCAGTTCCTCCGCGCCCCACCAGCCGAAGCGCAGATGCTTGGTGGGCTGCAGCTGGGCACGGGAGACGGCGAGTGCCGCCTCCAGTACGGCGGCGGAGCCCGAGCCGTTGTCGTTGATCCCGGCGCCGGAGCTGACCGAGTCCAGATGGGCGCCGGCCATCACGGTCTGGTTCACGTCACCGCCCGGCCAGTCGGCTGTCAGGTTGTAGCCGGTGGTGCCGTTGTAGGTGAACTGCTGGACGGACGTGGTGAATCCGGCGGCGTCCAGCTGGGCCTTCACGTAGTCGATCGAAGCCTTGTAACCGGGTCGGCCGTGGGCGCGATTGCCGCCGTTGGAACCGGCTATGGACTGGAACCGGTCGAGGTGCGCCTTGACGTTGGCGAGGGGTATGTCCGGTGCGGCGAGTGCCGACACCGGCGCCGGCCGTACGTCGGCGGGGTCGGCCGACGCCGCGGGCGCGGCGGTCGCGAGCAGCCCGGCCAGGGCGAACACGGCGACCGCGGGGACACGTCTGGGAACGGAGAGTTTCATGTGGGGGCTCCGGAATTCCGTACGGGGACAGGACGGAACGTGCGTGAACGCCCCGGGACTGCTGACCCCGGGCGCTGGAGCAGGAGGTCGAACGTGATGCGTGTGCACGTGCGTTGTGCGTGCTGATGTTCGAGGACGGTCTGACGCAGCGTCAAGGGCGGAAATCGGTCACTTCTGTTCGTATAACGGACCGGCTGCACGCGGGACTCTTGCCCTCCGGGTCTCCCGACACTCCGTTCCGGCGGTTCCGGAGTGCCGGCATGGTGGCATCGGCCCTGTTCACGCCCGGTGGCGAGTACCCGTCCGTCCTCACAGAGGGGATGATGTCCAGCACCCCGAGGACCGCTCGCGGGGACCATCTGCACCGAGACCCTTCGGGGTGTGCGGTGCGTCCGGCTCTCTGCGCTCATATCGACCGTCCCCGACCGGCGACACAGCGTGGCCGCTGCGAGGAACACCACCAGGTGTACGAGAACCGCGAGCCGGTCCGTGCTCGGCGTGCTCGCCGCTCGGTGCTTGCTCGGGTGCACTGCGCTGGACTTTGCCGTCACGCCGGACGGACGCTGGGTGCTCTTCGAGGTGAACCCCAACGGTCAACGGCACTGGCTCGCTGTCAGAGCCGGTGTCCAGCTCATGAGGCCATGGCCGACGCCTTGCAAGGAGAGACGGCGTGACCGAAGTGCCCCATGGGCCGGAGCCGCCGAGGCGCTTGCCGACAAGGTGACCGCCGATGCCTCCGCGTGGCATGACGCCGTGAGCAACACCCCCGTCACCGGCTCGTCCCGCGCTGGTGCAGCGCGTGCCCGACAGCCCGACAGTCCGACAGTCCGACAGTCCGACAGCCCGACAGCCCGACGCGGGAATGGGAGTTGGTGGATCACCCCGAGGACTCCCCCGAGCGGCTGCACGCCGCGTACACGGACGAGACGCTGGTAACCGCGTCGGAGGGCCGTCCCGTCCGCTGTGCCGGGGTCCTGGTAGGGCGGGGTCGGATCGGGAAGCGCCACGTGTCGTCCGGGGACTTCACCGTGCCGGACCGTGGCACCTCCGACCGGACCGGCTCCGAGCACGCAGACGTGCCCGGACGAGCGGACGCGCTCGGCTCCCGCCCGGTCCGCCGCTTCACTGGGGCGCCGCTTCCTCCGGAGCGGTGAGGGCGCCACCCCTGCCCCGGCCGTGTGGTGCCACAGGGAGTGGGAGCCGCCCTCCGCGACGCGCGGACACCGGGGGCGGTGACCGTGCCGGCTGTGGCGGTCAGGCCGTCGGCCCGGCCTCCTGCGCGGCACGTCCGGTGCCCGCGGCCGGTTCCTGCCCTACGGCGCCGGTCAGCGGCGTGGTGCCGGTCTGGGGTGCGGTAACGGCCTGCGGCCCGATGCGGCGCGCCTCGTCGACAGCGCCGGTCTGCGACGGGGTGGTGCCGGTTCGCGTGGCGGTGCCGGTCTGCCTGACGGTGCCGGTCTCGGGCATCGCCGCCGCGGGCGTGGCCGCCGCCGGCTGCGGGCCGGAGGCCGTCGCCAAGGCCGCCAGCCGCAGGGCCTCCGCCTTGTTGCGGCGCGCCGTGCGCAGGGCGTCCCAGGTCAGGCAGGTCAGAGCCAGCCACACCAGGGCGAAGCCCGCCCAGCGTTCCGCGGGCATCGCCTCGTGGAAGTAGAGGACGCCGAGCAGGAACTGGAACACCGGGGCCAGGTACTGCAGCAACCCCAGGGTGGAGAGCGGCACCCGTATCGCCGCCGCACCGAAGCAGACGAGCGGCACGGCCGTCACCAGACCGGTCGCGGCGAGCAGGGCGGCGTGTCCGGCTCCCTGCCCGCCGAAGGTGCCGGTGCCGTTCGCGCCCAGCCAGACCAGGAACGCCAGCGCCGGGAGGAACTGGATGGCGGTCTCCGCGGCCAGTGACTCCAGACCGCCGATGTTGACCTTCTTCTTCACCAGCCCGTACGTGGCGAAGGAGAACGCGAGCGTCAGCGAGATCCACGGCGGCTGCCCGTAGCCGATGGCCAGCACCAGGACGGCGGCGAGGCCGATGCCGACGGCCGCCCACTGCGCGGGGCGGAGCCGTTCCTTCAGGAGCAGTACGCCCATCGCGATGGTGACCAGCGGATTGATGAAGTAGCCGAGGGACGCCTCGACGACATGGCCCGAGTTCACGGACCAGATGTAGAGGCCCCAGTTGACGGTGATCACCGTGGCGGCGACTGCGATGAGCCCCAGTTTGCGGGGCCGGCGTACCAGTTCCCGCACCCAGCCCCAGCGCCTCAGCGCCAGGAGCGCGACGGCCACGAGCGCCAGGGACCACACCATCCGGTGGGCGAGGATCTCCATGGCGCCGGACGGCTTGAGCAACGGCCAGAAAAGAGGGACCAGGCCCCACATTCCGTAGGCACCGATCCCGTACAGCAGCCCGGCCCGCTGTTCTTTCTCCGACTTCACTGGCCCTCCCGTCCTGCGCCCGCGCGTTTCCTCAAGGTACGCCCGGCGAGGACGGATGTCATGCCCGTATCGCCATACGGTCATGACGGATCGTGGTGGGTGCCGGAGCGGTCCCGGAGCGGTCCCGGAGCAGTCCCGGAGTGATCCAGATCGCCCCGGACAGCGGTGAGGGGAGGCCGGAGCCTCCCCTCACCGCCGCTGGACCGGGTCTCAGCCGACGACCGTCCAGGTGTCGTTGCCGGCGAGCAGCGCGGCGAGGTCGCCCTTGCCGTCCCGTTCGACCGCCGCGTCCAGCTGGTCGGCCATGAGCGTGTCGTAGACGGGGCGCTCGACGCTGCGCAGCACACCGATGGGGGTGTGGTGCAGGGTGTCCGCGTCGGCCAGCCGCGAGAGCGCGAAGGCCGTGGTCGGGGACGTGGAGTGCGCGTCGTGGACGAGGACGCGGGACGCGTTCTCCGGCGTGACCTCGACGACCTGGAGGTCGCCGGTGGACGGGTCCCGCACGACGCCCTTCGCGCCGTCCGCGCCGAAGCGGATCGGCTGCCCGTGCTCGAGCCGGATGACGGCCTCCTGCGCCTGCGCGTTGTCCTTGAGGACCTCGAAGGCGCCGTCGTTGAAGATGTTGCAGTTCTGGTAGATCTCCACGAGCGCCGTGCCCTGGTGGTCGGCCGCCCGGCGGAGCACCTCCGTGAGGTGCTTGCGATCGGAGTCGACGGTACGGGCGACGAACGACGCCTCGGCGCCCAGCGCCAGCGACACCGGATTGAAGGGCGCGTCGAGGGAGCCCAGCGGCGTCGATTTCGTGATCTTGCCGACCTCGGAGGTGGGGCTGTACTGGCCCTTGGTGAGTCCGTAGATACGGTTGTTGAACAGCAGGATCTTCAGATTGACATTGCGGCGCAGGGCGTGGATCAGATGATTTCCACCGATGGACAGCGCGTCGCCGTCCCCGGTGACGACCCACACCGACAGGTCGCGCCTGGACGAGGCGAGCCCGGTCGCGATGGCGGGCGCACGGCCGTGGATGGAGTGCATCCCGTAGGTGTTCATGTAGTACGGGAAGCGGGACGAGCAGCCGATGCCCGAGACGAAGACGATGTTCTCCTTCGCCAGCCCCAGTTCGGGCATGAAGCCCTGCACGGCGGCCAGGACGGCGTAGTCGCCGCAGCCGGGGCACCAGCGCACTTCCTGGTCGGACTTGAAGTCCTTCATCGACTGCTTGGCCTCGGCCTTGGGCACGAGCTTGAGCGCCTCACTCATCGATGGCCTCCTTGAGAACTCCGGCGAGCTGCTCCGCCTTGAACGGCATACCGTTGACCTGGTTGAACGACTGTGCGTCGACCAGGTACCGCGCCCGGACGAGGGTGGCGAGCTGGCCGAGGTTCATCTCGGGAATGACGACCTTGTCGTACTGCTTCAGCACCGTGCCGAGGTTCTTCGGGAACGGGTTGAGGTGGCGCAGATGGGCCTGGGCGATCGGGATGCCCGCGGCGCGCAGCCGGCGTACGGCCGCGGTGATCGGCCCGTACGTGGAACCCCAGCCGAGGACGAGCGTCCGCGCCCCGTCCGGGTCGTCGACCTCGATCTCCGGCACCTCGATACCGTCGATCTTCGCCTGGCGGGTGCGGACCATGAAGTCGTGGTTGGCCGGGTCGTAGGAGATGTTGCCCGTGCCGTCCTGCTTCTCGATGCCGCCGACACGGTGCTCGAGGCCCGGAGTGCCGGGCACCGCCCAAGGGCGGGCGAGGGTCTGCGGGTCGCGCTTGTAGGGCCAGAAGACCTCGGTGCCGTCGGCCAGTTCGTGGTTGGGGCCGGTCGCGAACTGCACCCGCAGGTGGGGCAGGTCGTCGATGTCCGGGACCCGCCACGGCTCGGAGCCGTTGGCGAGATAGCCGTCGGACAGCAGGAACACGGGCGTGCGGTAGGCCAGCGCGATCCTCGCCGCGTCCAGGGCGGCGTCGAAGCAGTCCGCGGGGGTGCGCGGCGCGACGACCGGCACGGGCGCCTCACCGTTGCGGCCGTACATCGCCTGCAGCAGATCCGCCTGCTCCGTCTTGGTCGGCAGACCGGTCGACGGGCCGCCGCGCTGGATGTCGACCACCAGCAGCGGAAGCTCGAGCGAGACCGCGAGCCCGATGGTCTCCGACTTCAGCGCCACACCGGGACCCGAGGTCGTCGTGACGGCGAGAGAGCCACCGAACGCGGCACCGAGCGCCGCGCCGATCCCGGCGATCTCGTCCTCGGCCTGGAAGGTCCGCACACCGAAGTTCTTGTGCTTCGCCAGTTCGTGCAGGATGTCGGAGGCCGGGGTGATCGGGTACGAGCCCAGGTAGAGCGGCAGATCCGCCTGCTTGCTCGCCGCGATCAGGCCGTACGACAGGGCCAGGTTCCCCGAGATGTTGCGGTACGTGCCCGTCGGGAAGGCCGTGCTCGCCGGGGCGACCTCGTACGAGACCGCGAAGTCCTCCGTCGTCTCGCCGAAGTTCCATCCGGCCCGGAAGGCCGCGATGTTCGCCTCGGCGATGTTCGGCTTCTTGGCGAACTTCTGCCGCAGGAAGTTCTCCGTACCCTCCGTGGGCCGGTGGTACATCCAGCTCAGCAGCCCCAGCGCGAACATGTTCTTGCTGCGGCCGGCCTCCTTGCGGGACAGGTCGAAGTCCTTCAGCGCCTCGATCGTCAGCGTCGTCAGCGGCACCGGATGAACGCGGTAGCCGTCCAGCGACCCGTCCTCCAGCGGAGAGGTCTCGTACCCGACCTTCGCCATGGCGCGCTTGGCGAACTCGTCGGTGTTGACGATGATCTCGCCGCCGCGCGGCACATCGGCGATGTTCGCCTTCAGGGCCGCCGGGTTCATCGCGACCAGGACGTTCGGCGCGTCGCCCGGCGTGAGGATGTCGTGGTCGGCGAAGTGCAGCTGGAAGCTGGAGACGCCGGGCAGAGTGCCGGCGGGCGCCCGGATCTCGGCTGGAAAGTTCGGAAGAGTGGAGAGGTCGTTGCCGAACGACGCCGTCTCCGAGGTGAACCTGTCACCCGTGAGCTGCATACCGTCACCGGAGTCACCCGCGAAGCGGATGATCACCCGGTCCAGGCGGCGGATCTCCTTCTCGCCGGCGCGCCTGCGCTGCTCACCGACGAGGGCCTCATCGGACCCGTTGACCTCATCGGCCTCTTCGGCCGGGCTACTGACCTGGCTGGTCACTGAACTGGACCTCCCTCGAGGCGGTTCCTCGGGCCCGACCGGCCGACCGGCCGACCCACTGGCAACCCTACGACCGTAAGTGTTGCCTTCCCCGGACCGCTCACATGTCGGACCTCGTTGTGGGACGCCGTGGCGCCCTGATGCGTCGCGCTTTTCCTTGTCCCCGGGCCCTCCGGGACGGACACGCCCCGCTCCTTTCCCGGTCCCGGGCTTGGGGTCCCGCGCCCGCCGTGCCGACCGGGCTCCGGCAGCATGTCGGCGTGCCGCCGGCGTGTCCGCCGCCCGGCCGCTCTCCCCGATCGGGACGTGGCGTCCACCCGGCCGCTCACGATGCGGACGAGTCCGTCAGGTCGCTCACGAATTGAGGTACGTCAGCACCGCGAGTACGCGCCGGTGGTCCCCGTCGCTGGGCGAGAGCCCGAGTTTCAGGAAGATGTTGCTGACATGCTTCTCCACCGCCCCGTCGCTCACCACCAGCTGCTTCGCGATCGCCGAGTTCGTCCGGCCCTCGGCCATCAGACCGAGCACTTCGCGCTCACGGGGAGTGAGCCCGGCCAGCACATCCTGCTTGCGGCTGCGGCCCAGCAGCTGCGCGACGACCTCGGGGTCCAGGGCAGTACCGCCCTGCGCGACCCGCACCACGGCGTCGACGAACTCCCGCACTTCCGCCACCCGGTCCTTGAGCAGGTAGCCCACGCCCCGGGTGCTGCCGGCCAGCAGTTCCGTGGCGTACTGCTCCTCCACGTACTGCGACAGGACCAGCACCCCGACGCCGGGATGCTCCCGGCGGAGCTGCACCGCCGCCCGCACACCCTCGTCCGTGTGCGTCGGCGGCATCCGGACGTCGGCGACCACCACGTCCGGCAGCGCGTCCTGCGCCGCCAGATCGCCGATCGTCTTGATCAGCGCCACGGCGTCCCCCACCCCGGCGACCACGTCGTGCCCCCGGTCGGTCAGCAGCCGGGTCAGGCCCTCCCGAAGCAGTACCGAATCCTCGGCGATGACCACCCGCACCCTGTCCTCCACAGCCTTGAGCCCCCTGTTGACCTGTTGCCCCGATGCGCGTTTCCGCGCTTCTCACCCCTGCGCCCTCCAGCATCGCAGGATCGGAGTGCGCTCGTGCCTGTGCCGCGTTTTTCCCGGTCGCCGCGTTGCTGCGTCGGTCGCCGCTTCGGTCGCCGCTTCGGTCACCGCTTCGGGGGACGCATGAGCGGGGGGCAGGGTTGCTGCGGCGTGGCGGTCGTGCCGCCGGGTTCGCGGACGGGGCAGGTCGCGGCCGGGTGCGGCCTTCGGCCTTGCAGGCGTGCTCGTCGGTCAGCCGCGCCAGGGGAGTTCGGCGGTCACCGTCGTCGGGCCGCCCGCCGGCGAGTCGACGGCGAGGATGCCGTCCACGGCGTTGAGGCGTTCGGTGAGGCCGGCCAGGCCGGTGCCGGCCGTGGTGTCGGCGCCGCCCCGGCCGTTGTCGACGACCTGGAGCATCAGTCGGTCGTGCGAGCGCCAGACGTCGACGGAGGCGCGGGTGGCGCGTGCGTGCTTGCTGATGTTCTGGAGCAGTTCGGAGACGGTGAAGTAGGCGATGCCCTCGATCGCGGCCGCGGGCCGTCGGTCCAGGTCCACCTCCACCGTCACGGGAACGGCGCACCGCGAGGCCACGGCGGACAGGGCCGCGTCGAGGCCGCGGTCGGTCAGTACGGCGGGGTGGATGCCCCTTGCCAGGTCACGCAGCTCCTGCAGAGCCACCTTGACCTCGCCGTGCGCCTCGTCGACCATCCGGGCGGCTGCCTCCGGGTCCTCGGCCAGCTTCTCCTTCGCGAGACCGAGGTCCATCGCCAGGGCCACCAGCCGGGCCTGCGCCCCATCGTGGAGATCGCGCTCGATACGGCGCAGGTCCGCCGCGGCCGTGTCCACCACGACGCCGCGGTCCGACTCCAGTTCCACGACGCGGGTCGCCAGCCGGGACGGTCCGAGCAGCCCGGTCACCAGCAACCGGTCGAGACCGGTCAGAGCGCGCATCACCCACGGGGTGGTGATCGTGAGCACCAGCCCGACGGCGCTCGTCGCGGCGATCTCGAACGGGGTGTCGAGATAGAGGTTGCGTGTGCCGTCCCCGTACAACTGGAGGCCGTCGACGCCGGCCCACATCGGGAAGACCCACTGCCAGAGCGGGTAGAGCAGCAGCGACCAGCCGGTCGCCCAGAGGGTCACCGATACACAGAACCCGAAGACCGCCCAGGGGAAGTGGAGCAGGGCGTACAACAGGTGGCGCCACGACGCCCCGCTCTTGAGAGTGCCGGCCATCCACGCGAAGAAGCCGTTCGTCCTGGCGCCCGCGGAGCCGCGAACCGGTTCCGGCCCGGCGACGTCCACACCGAGCAGCGCCCGGGCGCGAGCGCGTTCCAGTGCCCCGTAGCCGCGCAGCATCGACAGGGAGAGCGCGAACACCGGGATGCCCAGGAACGTGACGAGCAGTCCGGCGCCCAGCGAGGTCATGGTGACGGCGAAGACGAAGGCGGCGGTGGCGAGCGGCAGGCTCAGCACCAGGTAGCCGAACTCTCGCCAGGCGCGGCCTTCGAAGGGCGCGCGCAGGACGGGAGGGAGGAAGTGCTCCCGCCGGGCCGCCGGGGGACCGTAACCGTAATCCGTGGCCATCAGGGTCGTCCGTTCTGGGATGCGGGCTGGTTGTGGGACGCGCACTGTTCTGAGACGCGGGCTGTCATGACTCAAGCGTGGTGCGGCGACGGGGTCCGCACCATGAGGGCGGTCTCCGTCTCGGCGGGGGGTTTACCCCACCGTGCAAGGTCGGGCCGGGCCGGGCTGGGCCGGGCCGGAGCCGATTCGCCGATCCGCGCCGAGCTCCGGGCGTGGGCGCGCGGCGGCGGTGCACCGGTGAGCGCGTGGCGCGGCGCGGGGCAGGCGTCGGCGCCAGGGCGTCGGGTATCCGCGTGTCGGGCGTCGGTCCCGGTGCGGGCGGGTCCGAGGCGGGCAGTGGGTTCAGACGCCGGGCGTCTTGCGTACGTCACCCGGCCCGTGGGCCCGCCGGGCCTCCTGGACCTCACGGGCGCGCCACGGCAGCTCTGCCGTGACCGTCGTCGGGCCGCCCGCCGGCGAGTCGACGGCGAGGATGCCGTCCACGGCGTTGAGGCGTTCGGTGAGGCCGGCCAGGCCGCTGCCGGCCGTGGTGTCGGCGCCGCCCCGGCCGTTGTCGACGACCTGGAGCATCAGTCGGTCGTGCGAGCGCCAGACGTCGACGCAGGCGCGGGTGGCGCGTGCGTGCTTGCTGATGTTCTGGAGCAGTTCGGAGACGGTGAAGTAGGCGATGCCCTCGATCGCGGCTGCCGGTCGTTCGTCCAGATCGACCGTGACGGTGACCGGAGCCGTGCAGCGGGAGGAGACGGCCGACAGGGCCGCGTCGAGGCCGCGGTCGGTCAGTACGGCGGGGTGGATGCCCCTTGCCAGGTCACGCAGCTCCTGGAGGGCGAGTTTCACCTCGCCGTGCGCCTCGTCCACCATCACCGCCGCCGCGTCCGGGTCCTCGAGGAGCTTCTCCTTCGCGAGTCCGAGCCCCATCGCCAGCGCGACGAGCCGGGCCTGCGCCCCGTCGTGGAGATCGCGTTCGATACGGCGCAGGTCCGCCGCGGCCGTGTCGACGACGATCCCGCGGTCCGACTCCAATTCGGCGATGCGTCGTTCCAGTTCGTCGGACGGCGACAGCAGCCCCCGCACCATGGCGCGGTCCGCGTTGGACAGCCCGCGTGCGATGAAGGGAAGCACGGGCCAGAGCACGAACAGGCCCACCGTCGTGACGGTGAAGGTGACGACACCCCAGGGCAGCCGGATGACCGAGTACAGCACCGTGCGCCAGGCCACCGGGTCCTTCAGACGTGACCACACCGACGCGATCAGGCCGTCCCCCCGACCCCGGCCGGGCAGCGGGCTCGGCTCGTCGACCCGTACGCCGAGCAGTGCACGCGCCCGGGCCCGTTCACCCCGTCCGAGCAGGCGTGCACCCATGAGCGCGAGGGCGAGCAGGGGCAGGCCGACCGCTGTGACGGCGAGTCCGGCGCTGGTCGTGACGGTGAGCGTCACGTAGACGAAACCGAGCAGCGCGGCCGGCAGATTGGCGAGCAGATGCCCGATCTCCTTCCACGTGTGGCGGTCGAATGCGAAGCGCGCAGGAGGCGGCCGGTCGTCGTCGGGGGCGGTGATGCTCGCGGTCATGAGCGCCAGCCTGCCGGGACGGAACGCCGTACGCCATGGGGTACATGGGTGGGGCGGAGTAGGGATAACCCCACTGGGGCCGCCCGATGCGCGACACGACTGCTTACGCTCTCTTTAGCAGGGCCTAGACTCCCGTGCGTACAGATCGTGCGACTGGTCAGGGAGCGAGGGGACGGACGTGCCGGATCCGACCGTGGTCGTGCTCGCGACCGAATACTTCCGTGGCTACTCCGTCATCGGGCTGCTCGCGGTGATCGGGGTACTGTTCGTCGCCGTCGCGTTCACCGCCGGACGGCTGCTGCGACCGGTCGCGCCGACGCCGGAGAAACTGCTCACGTACGAGTGCGGCGTCGACCCGGTGGGCGAGGGCTGGGCGCACACCCAGGTCCGCTACTACGTCTACGCCTTCCTCTACGTGATCTTCGCGATCGACTCGATCTTCCTCTTCCCGTGGGCGACGGTGTTCGCCGCCGACGGCTACGGCGCGACGACCCTCGTGGAGATGTTCATCTTCCTCGGCTTCCTGGCCGTGGGACTGCTCTACGCATGGAAGAAGGGGGTCCTGACATGGGCGTGACCCCGAACCCTCACCCCCACCCGGACTCGGTCCAGGTGCCGGCCCGGCCCCCGGAGCTCCTGCCGGAGCCGCGGCGACTGGGCGCGCTGGCGCGGCTGGCCCCCGAACCGATGAAGGTGGTCCTCAACTGGGGCCGCCGGTACAGCCTCTGGGTCTTCAACTTCGGACTCGCCTGCTGCGCCATCGAGTTCATCGCCGCGTCGATGGCCCGGCACGACTTCATCCGGCTCGGCGTGATTCCCTTCGCGCCGGGGCCGCGCCAGGCGGACCTGATGATCGTGTCCGGCACGGTGACGGACAAGATGGCTCCCGCGGTGAAGCGGCTGTACGAGCAGATGCCCGAGCCCAAGTACGTCATCTCGTTCGGGGCGTGCTCCAACTGCGGCGGCCCTTACTGGGACTCGTACTCCGTCACCAAGGGCGTCGACCAGGTCATCCCCGTCGACGTCTACGTCCCCGGCTGCCCGCCCCGGCCGGAGGCACTGCTCCAGGGCATCCTCAAGCTCCAGGAGAAGATCGCGCACGAGTCGCTGGGCGAGCGCTACGGGCACGGCGGCGATGCCGGCCAGGCTGCCGGCGCGCGCACGACGGCCACGAAGTCCACGACGTCCACAGCGGCATTGCAGAGCGGCCTCGTCGCACCGCCGCCGCCGCCGCCCGCCTCGCCCGGCACGGAGGGGGAGCGGTGAACACACACCCTTACGACACCCTTCCCGACGCCGTCACCGAGATCTTCGGCGAGGAAGCGACGGCCGAGCGGACGTACGAACTCCTCACGGTCGACGTCCCCGCCGGGTCCTGGATCGTGGCGCTGGAGACCGCCCGCGACAAGCTGGGCTGCACCTACTTCGACTGGCTCAGCGCCGTGGACGAGCCCGGCACCGGCTTCCGCGTGTGCGCGCACGTCGTGTCGCTGGAGGGCCGTGCGGTCCGGCGGCTGCTGGTCCGTACGACCGTTCCGCACGCCGCGCCTTCGCTGCCGTCGGCGGTGGACGTCTACGCGGGCGCGAGCTGGCACGAACGCGAGACGCACGAGATGTTCGGCGTCGACTTCACCGGTCATCCGAACCAGGCCCCGCTGTTGCTGCCGGAGAGCTTCGAGGGCCACCCGCTGCGCAAGGACTTCGTCCTGGCCGCACGGGTCGCCAAGGCGTGGCCGGGCGCGAAGGAGCCGGGCGAGTCCGAGCACGGCGGGCCCAAGCGCCGCCAGATGCTGCCGCCGGGCGTCCCGGACCCGAACGAGTGGGGCCCCCTCAAGGGGCAGCTCCCGCCCGCCCCGTCCCGGCCCGCGCGCGGGCGTGCAGGCGCGGCAGGCGCGGCAGGCGCCGGTGAACGACCGGCCCGCCGCACCCGCAGTGTCTCCGAAGGGTCGGCGAGCCAGTCTCCGGCGACCCCGCGCCGCTCCCGCAGCGCGAGCGAGGGTTCGGCCAGCCAGGCGGAGGCCGCCACCCCGCCCCCCGCTCCCCGCCGTTCCCGCAGCGCGAGCGAAGGGTCTGCGTCCCAGACCGAGGCCGCCACGCCGCCCGCGCCGACTGCGCCATCTGCTCCGTCCGGGCCGGCGGACGCGGCGGCCGGGCCGTCGGGCTCGACGGACGCGGGGCGGACGCAGGCGCGCCCGCGCAGCGCGGACGCACCGTGGCACCACGCCCGCCCCGCCTTCACCGACACCCCTCCCGGCTCCGCGGCCTCCACCGGTGAGACCCGCCCGGCAGAGCCCGGCGCCGAGGCCCCGGAACCGGACGCCCCCGCACCGGGCGACGCCCCCGGGCCGGGCGACGCCCCCGCACCCGGGGGGTCCGGACGGGGCGGGGCCCCCGGGCCCGAGGCCCCTGTGCCGGGCGACGCCCCCGCACCGGACGCCCCCGGGCCGGGCGACGCCCCCGGGCCGGACGACGTCACCGCACCGGACGACGCCCCCGCACCCGAGGGTGGCGCTCCACGACCAGAAACCACCCGGCCCGAGCCCGGGTCCGACGACGGACCCGGTGACGAGCCGAACCGACCCGCCGGAGGCGAGCCCGCGTGAACGACGTACTGGACGTCGCCCTCCGGCTCGTCGTGGTCTTCGCCGTGTTCCTCGTCTTCCCCCTGGTCATCGGGCAGACCGAGCACAAGGTGATGGCCCATATGCAGGGCCGCCTCGGCCCGATGTACGCCGGTGGGTTCCACGGCTGGGCCCAACTCGTCGCCGACGGCGTGAAGTTCGCACAGAAGGAGGACGTGGTCCCGGCCGAGGCCGACCGCCGCGTCTTCCAGCTCGCTCCCGCCGTCGCGCTGCTTCCCTACCTCCTTGTCCTCGTCGTGATCCCGATCGGCCCGAGCGAAGGCGCCGTCGGCCAGGTCATCGACGCCGGCATCTTCTTCGTGCTCGCCGTGATGGGCGTCGGTGTGCTCGGCTCCCTCATGGCGGGCTGGGCGTCGGCCAACAAGTTCTCCCTTCTGGGCGGCCTGCGCACCGCCGCCCAGCTGCTCGCGTACGAGCTGCCGATGCTGCTGACCGCCGCCTCCGTCGCCATGGCGGCCGGGACGGTTTCGCTGCCCGGCATCCTGAACGCCTTCGAGTGGTGGTGGCTGCCCTGGCAGATCGTGGGCGCCGTCGTCTTCTTCGTCGCCGGCCTCGCCGAACTGCAGCGCCCGCCGTTCGACATGCCCGTCGCCGACTCCGAGATCATCTTCGGCGCGTACACCGAGTACACGGGGCTGCGCTTCGCGCTCTTCCTCCTCGCCGAGTACGCGGGCATCGTCGTGCTGTGCGGCCTCACCACCGTCCTCTTCCTCGGCGGCTGGCACGGCCCGTTCGGCGCGGACGGCCTCGGCTGGATGTGGACCCTGCTCAAGACCGCTGTGCTGGCCTTCCTCATCATCTGGTTGCGGGTGACGTATCCCCGGATGCGCGAGGACCAGCTGCAGAAGCTCGCCTGGACCGTTCTCATCCCGCTCGCCCTCGCCCAGATCGCCCTCACCGGCGTCGTCAAGGTGGTGATCTAGCCGTGTCCCCGATCCCAGGGTCCGGTCTCGCCAAGGGCCTGGCCGTCACCCTGCGCACGATGACGAAGAAGACCGTCACCGCCCAGTACCCCGACGTCCAGCCCCACCTCCCGCCCCGCTCGCGCGGTGTGATCGGCCTGTTCGAGGAGAACTGCACGGTCTGCATGCTCTGCGCCCGCGAGTGTCCCGACTGGTGCATCTACATCGACTCCCACAAGGAGACCGTGCCGCCGGCGGCACCCGGTGGCCGCGAACGCAGCCGCAACGTCCTCGACCGGTTCGCCATCGACTTCTCCCTCTGCATGTACTGCGGTATCTGCATCGAGGTGTGTCCTTTCGACGCGCTCTTCTGGTCACCCGAGTTCGAGTACGCGGAGACGGACATCCGCGATCTCACCCATGAGCGGGACAAGCTCCGCGAGTGGATGTGGACCGTGCCCGCGCCGCCCGCGCTGGACCCGGGCGCGGAGGAACCGAAGGAGCTGGGCGCGGCTCGCAAGACGGCGGACAAGCTGGCTGCCGCTCAGGCGGCGGGAAGCGCTCCGCAGGCGGAGAGCACCCCGCCGGTCGGCAGTGAGCCGCCGACCGCCGGAAGCCCTGCGCCCGACGGCGGTCCGAAGCCCGGAAGCAGCCCTGCGCCCGACAGCGGTCCCGGGGACACGGGCGGCCCGGTATCGGGACAGGGAGGTCAGGGATGACGCTCGCCGCAGCCGCGACGCACGGCTTCCTCTCGCCGACCGGAGTCGAGATCGCCTTCGTCCTCGTGGGCATCGCGACCCTCGGCGCGGCCGTGATCACGGTCACGACCAGGCAACTGGTGCATGCCGCGCTCTGGCTGGTCGTGGCCCTCGGTGGCCTCGCCGTCGAGTACCTCCTGCTCACCGCGGAGTTCATCGCGTGGGTGCAGGTCCTCATCTACGTCGGTTCCGTGGTCGTCCTCCTTCTGTTCGGTCTGATGCTCACCAAGGCGCCCATCGGCCGCTCCCCGGAGGCCGATTCGGGCAACCGGTGGGTCGCCCTCGCGGTGGCGGCGGCGGCCGCGGCTTCCCTGGTGTGGGTGGTCGTCGACGCCTTCCGCACCGCCTGGATCGACCTGGAGGGGCCCGCCCAGGGCTCGACCAAGGTCGCCGGTGAAATCCTCTTCCGGCACTGGGTGCTGCCGTTCGAGGCACTGTCCGTGCTGCTGCTCGCCGCCCTCATCGGCGCGATCGTGCTGTCCCGCAGGGACAAGGACGAGCCGGTCCGGGACCGGTCGGCCGACCGGCCGTCCCGAGAGGGGAACCGCTGATGCACCTCGCCTATCCCGCAGTGCTCGCCGCGCTCCTCTTCAGCGTCGGGCTGTACGGGGTGCTGGCCCGCCGCAACGCGATCCTCGTCCTGATGTCGGTCGAGCTGATGCTCAACGCCGTCAACCTCAACCTGGTCGCCTTCGACGTCTGGCTGCGTGACACCCTGCACGCCGGGCAGGCGCTCACCCTCTTCGTGATCGCCGTCGCCGCCGCGGAGATCGGTATCGGCCTGGCGATCGTGCTCATGGTGTACCGCAACCGCGGCAGCTCGGATGTCGACCGTCTCCGCGACACCGCGGAAACGGGACAAGGATCCGACGGCCCCGACCACGGCAACGACGCATCCGCAGACCACGAGGAGAAGGCCGAGGCCACCACGTGACCACCGCGACCCTCGCCGTCCTCGTACCCCTCCTTCCGTTCCTGGGCGCCGTGGCCGGGCTGCTGCTCGGTCGCACCGCACCCGGTTTCGTCCGTCCGCTGGCCGTGCTGCCGACGCTGGCCGCGGCCGTGCTCGCCGTCCTCGTCGCCGTGCGCCAGGGCGGCGGCAAGGCGATCGACGCCGCCACACAACTCACCCCGACGGGCTCGGTCCCGATCGATCTCGCGCTTCATCTCGACGGTTTCGCGGTCCTCACCGCGATCCTGGTCGGGGTCGTCGCCTCCTGTGTGCAGATCTACTCGACGGGGTACCTGCGGGACGACCCGCGCTACCCCTCGTACGCCGCGCTGGTCTCGCTGTTCACCTCCGCCATGCTGCTCGTCGTCTACTCCGGCGACCTGATGGTGCTGCTGGTCGGCTGGGAGATCATGGGCATCTGCTCGTACTTCCTGGTCGGCCACTACTGGGAGACGCCCGAGGCCCGCGCCGCCTCCCTCAAGGCATTCCTGGTCACCAAGCTCGGCGATGTCCCCTTTCTGATCGGTCTGTTCGCGCTCGCGGCCGACGCGGGCACCTTCCGGATCACCGGGATCCTGGGCGCAGTCGCCGCCGACGCCATCGAGCACCCCACCCTCATCGCGCTCCTGCTCCTCGCCGGTGTGGCGGGCAAGTCGGCCCAGTTCCCGCTGCACACCTGGCTGCCCGACGCGATGGCGGGCCCGACCCCCGTCTCCGCGCTGATCCACGCCGCGACCATGGTCGCGGCCGGAATCTACTTCGTGGCCCGGCTCCTTCCTCTCTTCTCGGCCTCTGTGGCCGCCATGACCGTGCTCGCCGTGATGGCGGCCGTGACGATGGTGGGCTCGGCGCTCGCCGCCCTCGCGCAGGACGACATCAAACGGGTCCTCGCCTACTCGACCATCGGGCAGCTCGGCTACATGTCCGGCGCCCTGGCGGTCGGAGACCGCGGCGCCGCCGTCTTCCACCTCCTGTCCCACGGTGCGTTCAAGGCGCTGCTCTTCCTCGCCGCCGGCGTGATCATCCATGCCGCCGGCACCAACTCGCTCGCCGCCATGTCCCGTATGAGCGGCCTCGCCAAACGCGTCCCCGACGCGTACTGGACGATGACCGTCGCCCTGCTGGCGCTGGCCGCGATCCCTCCCTTCGCCGGCTTCTTCTCCAAGGAAGCCGTCCTCGTGGCCGCCGAGCACACCGCTCTCGGCGACTCGGCCGTCGCCCCCGCGGCGGCCGGTTGGTTCGTTCTCGTCGCCGCGCTGCTGACCGCCCTGCTGACCGCGGCCTACGCGATCCGGCTGTGGCTGCTGGCCTTCCGCGGCCGGGGCACCGAGGCCCCGGACCACGGCCGCCAGCCGCTCTCCATGACCACCGTGCTGTGGGTCCTCGCCCTCCCTTCGCTCGCCTTCGGACTGACCGCCGGCCGTCTGCCCCGCTGGTTCGACGGCCACGAGCTCACCCCGACCGTGACCACCGCCGTCCTGGGCACCGGTGTGGCCCTCGTCGGCGGGCTGGTCACCTACGCGGCATGGCGGCACTCCACCGCGGTCGCCGCCCGTCCCCCGATCGGTGCCGTCGCCGCCCACCCGGCAGCCGAACCGGCAGTCTCCGAGGCGGAAGCCATCGCCACCCACGTCCCCGCCTACGGCGGCATCGCGGTCGCCCCCGACCCGGCCGACCCCGCTCGGCTGCTGCTCGGCCCGCTCCACCGGCACGCGGCAGCGGGCTTCCACGTCGACGCCCTCTACACGGCCCTGTTCGTCCGTCCCGTCCGGGCAGGCGCCCAACTCGTCCGTTTCCTGGACCGCGAGGTCGTCGACGCCTACGTACGCGGCTCCGGCACCGGCACGCGCTGGCTCGGCACGGCCGTCCGGCGGGCCCAGACCGGGAACGTCCAGACCTATCTGAGTGTGCTGCTCGCCGGATCGGTCGTCCTGGCGATCGCCGCCGTCGTCCTTTCCAACGTCAACGCCGGATCGTGAGCCGTGATCGATATCAGCGCGTCCGTGATGCAGTTCCTTCTCGCGTTCGCCGTCGTCGGCCCGCTCATCGGGGCTGCCGCCGCCCTGCTGCCCGCCCCTCCCGGGCTGCGCGGCAGCGGCCCCGACCAGGCGGTCCTGCGCCACGGTGTGACCGTGACCGGCGCGGTCCTGCTGGCCGTGGTGGTCCTCGCACTCGGCTTCGACCATGACCGGCCGTCGACGATGCAGGCCACGACGGACATCAGCTGGATCCCGGCACTCGACGTGCGGATCCACCTCGGCATCGACGGCATCTCGCTCCCCCTTCTGGTCCTTACGGCGCTGCTGACCTTCCTCTGCGCGCTCTACAGCTACTTCAACATGCCCACGGGCCCGTCCCCGAAGGGCTTCGTGGCGCTGCTGCTCGTCCTCGAGTCCGGCACTCTGGCCACCTTCGCCGTCCTCGACCTGCTGCTGTTCTTCCTGGCCTTCGAGATGGTGCTCATCCCGATGTACTTCCTCATCGCCCGCTGGGGCGGCGAGGCAAGGCAGCCGGCCGCCTGGAAGTTCATCCTCTACACACTGCTCGGTTCCGTGGTCATGCTGCTCGGCCTCCTGCTCATCGGGCTGACGGCCGGCACATTCGACATGGTGGCACTCGCCACTGACAACGGCCGGGGGCTGACTGCATCCG
The DNA here is from genome assembly GCF_040706335.1 of Streptomyces sp. NPDC048389. NCBI lineage: Bacteria > Bacillati > Actinomycetota > Actinomycetes > Kitasatosporales > Streptomycetaceae > Streptomyces > Streptomyces sp. NPDC048389. Next base: position 94,945 of record NZ_JBEZKP010000005.1, read on the forward strand.
TGCAGGTCATCGCCGTTCTGGCGATCGGTCTCGGCCTTGCGGTGAAGACGCCGATGTGGCCCCTGCACACCTGGCTGCCCGATGCCCACACCGCCGCGCCGACCGTCGGCTCGGTCCTCCTCGCCGGCGTGCTGCTGAAGATGGGTACATACGGATTCGTCCGTATCGTCCTGCCGATTGCGCCCGACGGTATGCGGACCTTCGCGCCCTACCTCGCCGCCTTCGCCGTCGTCGGCATCATCTACGGCTCCCTCGCCTGCCTCGCCCTCGCCCGCCGTGGCGCGGGCGGTGACCTGAAACGTCTGATCGCCTACTCGTCCGTCGGCCACATGGGGTTCGTGCTCCTCGGCATCGCGACCATGACACCGACCGGTGTGAACGGCGCCCTCTTCGCCAACATCGCCCACGGTCTCATCACCGGCCTGCTGTTCTTCCTGGTCGGAGCGGTCAAGGACCGCTACGGCACCGCGGATCTCGACACCCTCGCAGGTGCCACGGGAGCCGCGCTGTACGGCCGCGCCCCGCGCCTCGGCGGGCTGCTCGCCTTCGCGGCGGTCGCCTCGCTCGGATTGCCGGGGCTCGCCGGTTTCTGGGGCGAGATGCTCGCCCTGTTCGGGGCGTTCGACCCGGCCGCCGGGCTCAGCCGGCCGGCGTTCCTCACGTTCATGGCGATCGGCGCCTTCGGCACCCTGCTCACGGCCGCGTATCTCCTCGTCGTCGTGCGCCGTGTGTGCATGGGTGCCCGGGTTCAGCCGGGTCCTGACGAGCAGCGCCCCGAGCCGTTCGCCGACGTCCGTGCGTACGAGTTCGCCGCCTGGACCCCGCTGGTGGCGCTCACCGTCATCGCCGGGCTGTGGCCCGCGGTCCTCCTCGGCCTCACCGATCCGGCCGTGCAGAAGCTCCTCGCAGGAGGCAAGTCGTGACCGTGGCAGCCGAGAGCGTCACCAGCCTCGTCCAGTCCGTCGACTGGGCGGCGATCGCGCCGCCCACGATCGTCGCGGCCGCCGCCCTGGTCTGCCTCGTGGCCGACCTCTTCCTCGACGACCGGCGCAAGCCCCTGCTCGGGGCGGTCGCCATCACCGGGCTCCTCGCCTCCGTCGTCGCGCTCGTACCGCTGCGCCAGGGCGACCGTTCGACGTTCTGTCTGACCGGCAATCCGGAGGTCTGCAGCTACACCGCCGACCACTTCACACTGGTGATCCAGTTCTTGGTGCTCGGCGGGGCGCTGCTGACCGCGCTGCTGTCTCTCACCGACACCCGGGACAAGCTTCCGGCGGGCGAGTTCTGGTTCCTGCTGCTGTCGTCGGCGGCTGGTGCGGCGCTGCTGCCCGCCTCCCGCGACCTCGCCACCCTCGTCGTCGCTCTCGAAGTCGCTTCCCTGCCTGCCTTCGCACTGGTGGGCCTGAGGCGTGGCGACCGGCTCTCCAGCGAATCCGCCCTCAAGTTCTTCCTCTCATCCGTCACTGCGACGGCCGTGACACTCCTCGGTGTCAGCTTCGTGTACGCCGCGACGGGCACGCTCCACCTCACACAGATCGCCGCCGGCCTCGAGGACGTGCCCGGCCAGCTGGACACGCTCGCCAAGGCGGGCGTCGCGCTGACCCTCGTCGGCTTCGCCTTCAAAACGGCGGCGGTTCCCTTCCACTTCTGGGTGCCCGACACGTACGTGGGCGCGCCCCTGCCGATCGCGGGCTACCTCTCCGTCGTCGGGAAGGCCGTCGGGTTCACGGGTCTCATCCTGGTGACCGTCATCGCGTTCCCCGGATACGCCGACATCTGGGGTCCCGCGCTCGCGGTACTGGCGGCCCTCACCATGACCGCCGGCAACGTCGCCGCGCTGCGTCAGTCCGCGGACCGCGCGTACAGCGCCGTACGCCTGCTGGCCTGGTCCTCCGTGGGCCAGGCCGGATATCTGCTGGTGCCGATCGCGGCCGCCGCGTACTCGAGTGACGACCAGATCGGCGCCACCGTCGCGTACGCCCTGATGTACGCCGTCGTGAACCTGGGCGCCTTCGCCGTGGCCTCCGTGGTGGCCCGTACCCGTCCGCTGAACCGGATCTCCGACTACCGCGGGCTGTACGCGACCCGTCCTCTCACCGCCCTGGCCCTCAGCTTCTTCCTGCTCTGCCTCGCCGGGCTGCCTCCGGGCATCATCGGTCTCTTCGCCAAGGTGATGGTGTTCTCCGCCGCCGTGGACGCGGGTCTCGGCTGGCTGGCGGTCGTCATGGGCGTCAACGTCGTGATCGCCCTCTACTACTACCTGAAGTGGACGGCGGTCCTCTTCCGCGCCCCGCACGCGGCGGAGGCACGGGAGCCCGTCCCGACGGAAGCGGTCGAGCCCGCCCGCAGGCGTGTCCCCGCCCCGGTGACCGCAGCCGTGGTCCTGACCGCCGTCGCCGGCGTCGTCCTGTCCGGCTACCCCCAATTGGTCCTGCGCTTCGCCGCGAACAGCCTGTTCTGAGCGGCGGGGCCGAAGACCGGGGGAGCCGACGCCCGAAGGCTCACCCGAGCGGCCGTGCCGGGGCCCGGGCGTGCAAGGGAACCAGTGTCCTTCGCCTGGCGTTGACCAGTACAGAAGGGTCCACTGAAGAGTGGAGCACCACCACGCCAAGGGTCCCCTGCCGCACCATTTGGAGGGCGTACCGTGCACCGCCGGCACAATGGGCTGAAGACCGCCGTACTCCTCGGGGGACTGTCCGCACTGATCCTCGTCATCGGCAGCTTCTTCGGCCGGACGGGACTGCTCGTCGCGCTCGTCGTGGCCCTCGGCACCAACGCGTACGCCTACTGGAACAGCGACAAGCTGGCCCTTCGCGCCATGCGCGCCCGCCCGGTCAGCGAGTTCGAGGCCCCGGCGCTGTACCGCACGGTCCGTGAGCTCTCCACGGCTGCCCGCCAGCCCATGCCGCGCCTCTACATCTCGCCCACCCAGGCACCCAACGCGTTCGCGACCGGCCGCAATCCGCGCAACGCGGCGGTCTGCTGCACCGAGGGCATCCTCCGGATCCTCGACGAGCGTGAGTTGCGCGGTGTCATCGGCCACGAACTGAGCCATGTCTACAACCGCGACATCCTCATCTCGTCGGTAGCCGGCGCCCTCGCCTCCGTGGTGATGTTCATGGTGAACTTCGCCTGGCTGATCCCCATCGGCCGCTCGGACGACGACGACGGGCCCGGCCTCGTCGGTATGCTGCTGATCATGCTCCTCGGTCCGTTGGCTGCCTCCGTCATCCAACTCGCCGTCAGCCGCTCCAGGGAGTACGAGGCGGACGCGTCCGGTTCCCAGCTGACCGGCGACCCACTGGCACTGGCCAGCGCTCTCCGTAAACTCGACGCCGGTACGAAACAGCTCCCGCTGCCCCCGGAGCCGCGGCTCGAGACGGCGAGCCACATGATGATCGCCAACCCGTTCGGTCCCGGCCGCGGGCTCTCCAAGATGTTCTCCACCCATCCGCCCATGGCGGAACGAATCGCCCGACTCGAGCAGATGGCAGGTCCTCGTCCGTGAAGACAATTCTGAACGTCATATGGCTGGTTCTGAGCGGCTTCTGGCTGTTCCTGGGATACCTGCTGGCAGGAGTGATTCTCTGCATCACCGTCATCGGCATCCCGTTCGGCCTGGCGTCGTTCAGGATCGGTGTCTACGCCCTCTGGCCGTTCGGCTACACGACGGTGGAGCGCCGTGACTCCGGTGCCCCCTCGCTGGTGGGCAACGTTCTGTGGGTGGTCCTCGCCGGCTGGTGGCTCGCGCTCGGCCACATCGTCACGGGCATCGCTCTCTGCTTCACGATCATCGGCATCCCCTTCGGTATCGCCAACTTCAAGCTGATCCCGGTCTCGCTGATGCCGCTGGGCAAGGAGATCGTCCGTACGGACCAGCCGTTCGCCGCGCGCTGACGTACCCGACGACACGTCTACGTCCCACCCCCTGACGGGTCGGGCCTGGTTGCCGAGCGGTCCGGCCATCACGCCCGTCGGCGCCGAGTCGGTCCGGCGGCGCCTGACGCGGGTCAGCGGCCGCGACGGTGTATCCGCGTCGCGTACACCGCCGCACCCAGCGCCAGCACGCCTGCACCGACGAGTACGGACGACAGCGGCAGCGAGAACGCCAAGGCCAGGCGCCCCGCCATCCCGAAGCCGACCGTCACCTTCACGGTCCGCGACACCCGAACGGGTGTATCGCCCCGCGGTCCGGAACTCTGCGTCCAGGCGGAAGCGTTGGCGATTGTGTACTACACGAGCACTCCGAACGACGAGAAGCCGATCGCCTCGCGCAGGTCCACGGTCGCCGCCACCACCGCGACGACGGCCCCCACAGCGACCTCCGCGCGGTGCGGCACCTGGGCCCGAGCAGCAGACCGGATCCGGCTGCCTTCGCCGTCGGCCCCAGGGGCGGCGGTGAAGATCCCGGCTCCGATCATCGACCCAGACCGATCACCACCGCGTCCGGGACCCCGAGCGATCGTCGCAACTCCCGTGTCATGTGCCGCAGCCTACTGATCACCGCAACCACGGCCGGGCTGGGTAGCGTCTTGGACAACAACACCGTACGAAGGGCAGGTTCACGGCATGACCATCATCGGCTGGATCGTTCTCGGGCTGCTGGCCGGGGCCATAGCCAAGATCCTGCTGCCCGGGCGCGACCCGGGCGGTCTGGTCGGCACCACTCTCATCGGCGTCGCCGGTGCGTTCCTCGGCGGCTGGATATCCGCCCGCTACCTGGACCGCGAGATCGCCAACCAGTTCTACGACGGCCCGACATGGATCGCGGCCATCGGTGGCGCGCTCGTCCTGCTCATCGGCTACCGGATCCTGTTCGGCCACTCCCGCTCGCGCTGACCCCGCAGCGCCGCGCCCCGCAGCCCGCGCCCCGCAGTGGCGCCCCGCGGCGTCGACCGGGCCGAGTCAGGCCCGACCGGGCCGAACCGAGTCAGGCCCCGGCCGACCCGCGGCGAGAGGGTCAGCCCGCCAGCCCGGTCTCCCGCAGCGTGATGTTCAGTCGACCGCCGCTCATCCCGCTCGCGGGGTCGCCGGTTCCGGGAAGCACCTTCATCACGCCGTGATACGCGAAGCGGGAGGCGCCACCGAATACGAACAGATCGCCGGACGCCAGCTCCACATCCCTGTACGGGCGGCCCCTGGTCTCCGCGTTGTCGAAGCGGAACACACAGGAGTCGCCAATGCTCAAGGAGACGACCGGTGCTGAGGACCGCTCGTCCCTGTCCTGGTGCATCCCCATCCGGGCCGCGCCGTCATAGAAGTTGATCAATGCGGTGTCGGGGGCGTACCCCTGATGTTCCCCGTACGCCTCGATCAGCGCCTCGCGTCCCAGTTCCGCCAGCCACTCGGGAAACCCGGCGACCGGCGCGCCGTTCACATCGTCCGCCGTACGGGAGTATCCGTACGGCCGCCAGTGCCAGCCCACGCAGACCGTCCGCACCGACATCACACCGCCGCCGGGCAGTACCGTGTGCCGGATCGGTACCGGCCCGCGTGCCCATGCACGGCAGGCGACCACCAGCTCACGCCGACGCTCGCCCGGCAGCCAGCCGGGCACATGCACGGTCCCCCGGGGAGACGACGGCCCGCTCCCGGGGGAACAGCGCTCCGCTCATGTGACCGAATCCGTCACGGCACCAGCACCCCCTCCAGCCCGAGGAGCCGTGCTTTGGACTCCAGCCCGCCCGCGTACCCCCGCAGCGCACCGTCCGCGCCGATCACCCGGTGGCAGGGCCGCACGACGAGCAGCGGATTGCGCCCGATCGCCGTCCCTACGGCCCGCACCCCCACCGCGGAGGTGCCGACGGCCTCGGCGATCTCCCGGTAGGTCGTCGTCCGCCCGTAGGGAACGTCATCGACCGCCTTCCAGACGCCGCGCTGGAATGCGGTGCCGGCGTCGGCGTACTCGATGTCGAAACGGGTCAGTCGTCCCGCGAAGTACGCCGTCAACTGGCGTCCGATCTCCTCGAAGGCCCCGGGATCGCGTCGCCAGCCGTCCTGGACGACTGCCCCGCCCTTCTGCCCGGGCAGTGACAGCGAGGCCAGCGCCGTGCCGCCCGTCGCCGTGGCCGATGCCCGGCCGACCAGCAGCAGCTCGCCGAGCGGGCTGTCGACCGTCTCGTACACACTCGTCATGGCTCACGTGCTCCTTGCGGTGTTCGGCACTGTTCCGGCACCGGGACGTCGCGTCCGCGCCGCTCCTGCAAGTCTGCGACTCCGGGCCCCGCCTGGGCTGGCGGAATTCGGACATCACCGCCGGTCACGGGCCGGCCCCCGCCCCGGCCTGCCCCCGGCCCCCGCCCCGGCCTGCCCCCGGCTCCCGCACCGCCGGAAGCACGGGAACGGGGGCGGAGCGGACCAGCCGCTCCGCCCCCGGTAGCCCCCGGCGCGCCCGCAGACGTCAGCGGTAATTCACGAACTGCAGCGCGAAGTCGAAGTCCTGCCCCTTGAGCAGTGCCTGGACGGCCTGCAGATCGTCGCGGCTCTTCGAGCTGACGCGCAGCTCGTCGCCCTGTACCTGCGCCTTGACGCCCTTCGGGCCCTCGTCGCGGATGATCTTCGCCACCTTCTTGGCGTTCTCCTGCGAGATGCCCTCCTCGATCGAGGCGAAGATCTTGTACTCCTTGCCGGAGAGCTGAGGCTCGCCGGTGTCCAGCGCCTTCAGCGAGATGCCGCGCTTCACCAGCTTGGTCTGGAAGACGTCCAGGATCGCGTTGACGCGGTCCTCGGAGTTCGCCTGCATCAGGATCTTCTCGCCGGACCAGGAGATCGAGGCACCGACGTTCTTGAAGTCGTAGCGCTGGGAGATCTCCTTGGCGGCCTGGTTGAGGGCGTTGTCGACCTCCTGCCGCTCGACCTTCGAGACGATGTCGAAACTGGAGTCGGCCATGTCCTGTGGCTCCTTGTATCGGGTGCGTGGAGGCGCGGCCGGGACATCCCGAGCCGCTCGGCCAAGCCTAGCCACCCCCGCCCGCCCGGGGTGCTGATCAATCCGGTGGCGAAGCACCCGCGCACATCAGGTATCGTTTACGTCGTTGCCACGGAGCACCGCCCACGGCGGTTCCTCCATCGGCGACATCCCATGGCGGTGTGCCCGAGTGGCCAATGGGAGCGGACTGTAAATCCGTCGGCTTAGCCTACCCAGGTTCGAATCCTGGCGCCGCCACGCGATAGATACGGCCCCTGATCTGCGGAAACGCGATCAGGGGCCGTTCTGTGTAAGTGGGACAACGGCAGCGCACTGTCTCGCTCTGTCTCGTTCTCACACACTCTCTACCAGCTGTTGTGGACGAGACGTGGACGGGATCTCAGCGGCTCACCTGCGGTTATGGACGATGTGAGCCGGAGCCGTCAGGACGGGCCGCCCGTCCGCAGTCGGGCAGAAATCTTGGCATTGGCCGCCTCGTCCCCGCCCTTAAGGAACTTGGCGTACACCCGGAACAGCACCGCGACGCTGTGGCCGGCGCGCTCGGCTACGAGCTGCGGCTCCACCCCGGAGCTGAGCCATGTGGAGACAGCTGCGTGGCGAAGGTCATAGGGTCGCTTAGCGAGCCTCGAAGCCAGCTCGCCAGGGGCGAGCACGTCCGCGCGTGCGCGGCCCCAGACCTCGCCGTAGCCGCTTTCCTGCACCATCCCACCGCGGGCCGTGCGGAACAGTCGACCGTCGGGCGCCGTGCCGAACTGGATGACGTGCCAGCGCAGCAGGGCCACCAGCTCCGGCGGTATCGGCACGTACCGAACCGCCTTGCGTGACCGGTGCTTCAACCCTCGCTGGTCGTGAGCCTCACCGCTGTCCGTCCAGGCCGTGCCCGAGCGCGCTCGGCTCTCGTTCAGCCGCAGCATGCCCCAGCCTCGCCGTGGCAGTTCGCAGTCCCGCAGCTTGAGCCCGACCGTCTCGCCGGGGCGAGACGCGGCGTAGTAGATGCAGCCGAAGAACGCTTCCAGGTGACGTCCTCGGGTTCCCTGCGCCCGGACGCCGGCCAAGAGGGCGGCGGCGTGCGCCGGGTCCGGAACGCACGCGGGGTCCACCTCCTCTTCCACTCGCTCAGGGGCCTTCCAGCGGACTGACGGAATGGGATTCTCGGTCAGCAGCTCGGCATCAACGGCGAGGCTCAGCGCTTGGTGGAAGATGGCCCGCTTCCGCGCGATGACCGTTCCGGCCGCAGCCTTGCCATCGAGCCTCCGCGCGCAGGCGTCCAAGGCTTTGCGGACGAGCAACCGGTCGGAGAGGGACGACGTCGGAACCGACTTTCGCTCGATCCAAGCGAGGATGCTTTTCACGTCGGCCGGCAGTTCCTCGTCCCACCGCTTGACGTTGAACGCCCAGCTGTAGAGCGCCCGTCGGACCGTCCTGTGATCGGCCATGCCCTTGGTGTCCTTCACCAGGGCGAGCGTGACCGTGGCCATCGCCTCGGCGAGATTCCTTCGGGTCGCGGCGGGGGAGTGGTCCCACTTCGATTCCACGTAGTTCCGGGCGTGCTGGTACCAGGAGATGTCCCGTTCCTTCTGCACCATCGACTTGGGTAGCCCGCTGGCCACGTCGAACGGCTCTCCCGCGCGGGTCGCCGTGATGAGCTGCGCGCGACGGCTCTCGGCGAGACCGGAGGTCAGGAAGGACTCGGAGTGGGGACGTGTACCCACCTGCCACCGAAGCTGGAACGGCTTGCGGTAAGGGCGCTTGCGGATGCCCCAGATCCGCACGGTGTAGCTCCACTCGGTCACGCGATCTCCAGTTCTTCCAGAAAAGCGTCCAGCACGCTGCGACGCACGCGCAGATGGCCGTTGGGCAGTCGGCGGACCTCCGGGCCGTAGCCGCGGTTGCGCCAGCGGTACCAGGTCGCGCGAGTGATGCCGATCTCGTTCAGTACGTCGGTGAGCGGCAGCCACTCATCGGTGGGCCTGCGGCGGCGGGTGGCGGTCGTCATCGGGGCTCCTCGTCGGTGACTGCGGAACCGGACAGCCCGGACAGCTCGATTTCCGACTGTCCGGGTCGTTCTCCCAGCTCAGATGGAGCAACCGGACAGTCGGACAGCTGGGACACCCCTTGAGATGCCTGTGTCCGGGTGTCGGTGTCGGGGTAGTAGCGGCCGCTGCCGTCCTTCGCCAGCTGCCCATCGGCCGCCATGCGGGAGCACGTCCGGCGAACTGTGTCGGCATCGGCGTGGGGAATCGCTTCGGCGATGTCTTTCGGCTTCGTGCCGGGGTTGGCTCGGACGTGCTTGAGGATCGCGGCGCGGGTGTCTCCGATGGTGTGGTCGGAGGCGGGGCCGTCGAGCAGGTGCCAGGCGCCGGAGGCTTCTTGGAACTGGAGCGCGTATTCGGCTTCGTTCACGTCGCGTCCGGTGACGTGCAGGATGCCGTCGGCCTGTCCTCGGGCGCGCTTGAGGACGAGGGTGGCGTCTGCGGCTCCGGCGATGCCGTTGGTGCCGGAGACTTCGGTGAGGAAGTCCTCGGAGGCCATCTTGCGGACGTGGTGCACGAGGACGACGGCGATGCCGTAGTGGTCCGCGAGTCGCTTGGCGTAGCTGACGGAGACGTAATCCGCGTCGTAGGCGGACACGCCTTGTGGGGCTTGGCCGCGCATCTTGGCGAACACGTCGATGACGACCATGCGGGCGTCCGGGTTGCGGTCCAGCCACTGCGCGATGGCTTCCACCCCACCCTGGGGGAAGGGTGGGCACTCGGTCACGAGGGTCAGCCCGGCCGGCGCCTTCTGTCCCCCGAGCAGCTTGCCCATGCGGGTCTGCAACCGGCGCGGGGTGTCCTCCAGGGCGAGGTAGAGCACCGGTCCGCCCTGTACCGGTACGGAGTCGAACGCCTGGCCTCCGGCGGCGACTGCGAGCCCGAGTCCGAGGGACAGCCAGGACTTGCCCACCTTCGGAGGACCGGCGAGCAGGCTCACGCCTTCGGCGAGGATGCCCGGCACGGCCCATTTCGGCTCGGGAAAGTGCGCGGCCATGAGCTGGTCCGCAGTCCACGCTGTCCGCGGTCGCTCCCGCTTCGGCGCTGCCTCTGGCGCCGTCTGCGAGTCGCTGGGGACGGAGTACAGGTGCAGCGGCGGAATCGGGTTCGAGGACGCGCTCATGCCGCCACCGTTCTCGGCCGCTTCGCTCCGGCCCGCAGCCCGGAAGCGACGGTGCGGCGTGCTTCCCGCTCGCCCAGGCCCACTTGAAGAGCGCCGGTGCGCAGCCACTCGGTCACCTCGTGCTCGCCCAGCTCGCCCCCAGCCACGAGCTGCCCGAGCGCGACGGACGCGATGTAGAGGGCCCTGTTCCGCTCGCCTTCCTGAGCGTGGCCGACGCGCTGCAGCTCGTCGTTGACTGCGGCGCGGAGCCACTTGCCGCGGCGGCCGGCGGGGAGCGCGACGGCGATGGGCGTCTGCGGTGGCAGCGGCGCGGGACGCAGAAGTTCGGCGAGCCACTGCGGGAGCGGGGCGGGGGGTGCCTGCCGCACGGTCTCGTACGGGTGACCGCCGAAGGTGCTGCCCGACGCGACGACGTAGCCGCCCTGCGCGCGGGTGTCGATCTTCCAGCCGAGGCCGTTGCCCTTGTCGCCGCTGGTGTTCCGCAGGGGCTCGCCCTCGGGCGCGGTGAAGTACAGGTGGATGCCACCGCTCCAGGTCCGCACGGTGAACGTGTCGTCCGGGAAGGGCTGGCCGTGGCGCTCGCAGAGGACTGCGAGGACATCAGCGCCGTCGGCGACGCCGGGCAGGGCCCACGCGGTCGGCGGGGTGTCGTCCGCTCCCTTGGGCTGGTCGAGGTCGACAACGACCAGCCGGGACGGGCCGGTGGCGATGCCGATGTTGTACGAGGCGTGGGCCCAGCACCGGGCGATGCGCGCAGGGTCGATGGTGGAGCGTGTCTCCCAGTCAGTGATGGCGGGGCGCTTGTCGCCGGGCCGGAGTGGGAAGACGCGCCAGCCGCGTGCGGCGGCGTCCAGCGCGGCGTGGGGCAGCGCGAGGCGTTCGGCTTGAGGCATCCTGGGGTCTCCTGTTTCTTCGAAGGGGCAGGAAGCCGAGGCGGGCGCGGTCTTGTGGTGAGAGGCGCCCGCCTCGGGCGTAGCTACTGGGTCTTGGCCCAGTGGGCGTACTGCTGGCGGACGTAGGCGCGCGGGTCGTCGGCGTCGTGAGCGCCGTCCAGGTCGATCAGGCGGCGGGCCGCGTCGGTGGCCAGGAGCCCCGCGTCGCTGTCCATGCCCACGGCCTCGTCGGCGAGGGTGATGCGGTCCAGGAGCGCGGCCTTGCGGAGCCAGTACTCGCGGTCCGACGGCGTGAAGGAGGGGCGGGTGCGGGCAGCGTTGGCGGTCCAGCCGATCTCGCTGGTGATGCCGGGCGCGAGCGTGTACGCCTCTTCCGGCGTCGGCCACACCGGCTCGGGGCCGGCGTCGGTGCCGTGGTCGGCCGAGACGTACAGCCGGGCGCGGTCCCCGTCGCGGGTGGCGTACTGGCGCACCGGGCCGGTGGTGAACGCTGCGGCGAGTGTCTTGGTCACGCGGTCGGTGTCGTCCGGGTCGCAGATGACGCGGATCTCGAACATGGTCAGTTCTCCTTCGATGTGGTGTGTGTGGTGGGGAGTTGGGGAAGCCCGGCGTCGTTGACGGCGAGGGGGTCGAAGCCGGGGAGCATGGCGCGGGCGGTCATGGCTTCGGCGAGCGCGGTGGCGTAGGCGGCGCCCTCGCGGGCCACCTCGATCTGTGTGCGCGATCGCATGGCTTCGATGCGCTCGGTGTGGCTGTGGTCCTCGCGCTTCTCGCTCATGTGCCGCTCGTGCGCGAGGGTGTCGCGGCGGTCGGTGCGCCAGTAGCGGGCGGCGAGCCCGTACGCGACGGCGGTGGCGAGCGCCCACAGCAGCAGCGGGAGCGAGAGGCCGTCCGCGTATCCGGCGACCCCGGCGAGGGCGAGTCCGCCGGATGCGGCGAAGCACGTTCCGGCGAGGATGCCGTCACCGGAGCGACCGACCGATGCGCAGGCGCCGGCTGCCGCGGCTCCGGTGGCGAGGACGACCATCAGCGTGGCGTTGCCGACGGAGTGTTCGGCACCGTTGGCGTTCCAGATCCTGCCGAGGATGAGGACGGTGGATGTGGCGATGGCCGGGGCCACCTTGGGGGCGATGACGGCGAGCGGGTGGCGGACGAGGATGGGCTGGTGCATCGCGGGCTCCCTCAGTTGATCTGCTGGATGGCGTCGATGACAGCGGTGGTGAGCTGGGAGATGGGCCCGGCCGCGCCGGTGGAGGCGAGGAAGAACCCGAACGCTGCGGCGACGAACGCGGAGCCGTAGCCGAGGGTCTTGGAGCGGAGCAGGAAGAACAGGACGAGCCCGAACAGGGCGACGAGCGAGACCGTGACGGCCATGCGGAAACTCCTTTGACGGTGGGTCGATGACGCGGGATAGGGTGCGGGCACCGCGGGTGCCGGCAAGCTCGCGGTCTTCGGCCGACGGTGCGCCCACCTAGCTCCTGCTCGGAGCGGGGTACGTCTCATGACGGGCACCGTCGGCCCTTCGTGTCTGGGGTCAGCGGGTGCCTTCGCGGTACAGGCGCTGGGCGCGGTTGAAGATCCAGCGGCCGATGCGTATGCGGCGGCCGGTGGCCTTGCAGCGGTGGCAGTTCTTGCCGCGCTTGAGCTGTCCTTTGCGGTCCGTCTTCATCTCGAAGCCGAAGCCGCGGCACTTGCGGCAGGGTCCGAACGGCGCGGCCGCACACATAGCGCCGTAACCGAGCGTGATGACGAACAGGCAGGCGACAGCAAGGGCGATGGGGGTCATCGGGGCCCTCCTGGGGCGGTTTCCGGTGTTTACGCAGGTGGGGTGCTATCCACTAGATCGCTGATGAGACCAGGTTTGGATCGCTAGCGGGGGTGCTACCGGTAGCAGGCGAACCTGCTACCGGTAGCGGCTCGACGGGGCTATGCGGCGCCCCGGTTTTGGTCACGCTCCGCAATCGTTTTGGTGAGGTCGGCGCGGACGATGCCGCGGCGGGTGGTGCGGGCTCCGTCGTCCGTGGTGCCGGCGACGTCTCGGGTCTTGATACCGTGCGGCTTGAGCGCGGAGGTGACGTTCTCGCCCTTCCAACCGCCGTAGACCTCCGGCCGCAGCTCAGCGAGCCGCGCGGCGATCCGCTCGTTCCACACCCGCTCTTCCGTCTCGGGGACGACGGCGGCGATGTCTGCGAGCAGGTCGTAGGACGGACCCTTGACCGCGTCGGTGTCCTCTCCGAGCGCGTGGCCGGACAGGGTGCCTTCGGCCTTGCGCAGGGCAAGGGCGCGCTGGGCGATGGCGTTGGTTGCCGGGTCGTCCAGGTAGGCGGTGCGCACCACGACCGGGAGGGTGGTGGCGCCCTTGAGGTAGCCGTTTCCGGCGTCGATCTCGGGCCGGAACTGGGTGGCGCGGACGCCGTTCTTGTAGGCGCTGGTGCCGAGGATCATGTCGTTCTCGGTCTGGCCTGCGACTTTGAGTGCGAAGCGGATGGACACGTTGCCGCTGACACCGGTGGGCAGCGAGTCCTTGTCAGGGCGCTGCGTGGCCAGGACCAGGCTCACTCCGAGGGCGCGGCCGAGCTTGATGATGAACTCGGCATCCTCGCCGGCCTGCTTGCCGTAGGTGCCGTGGGCGAACAGGTTCTGACACTCGTCGAACACGGCGAGCAGCGGCCACAGCTTGAGCGAGCGCTTGTCGGCGATCTGCCGGGTGACCCGCTTGTCCGGGCACAGGTCCCGCGGCAGCTGCTTGATCGCCTTGGCACGGCGCATGACCTCCTCGCGCAGCAGCTTGAGCGAGTCGGCCGCGTACTTCACCGACTCGTCATCGATGCCGGAGACGAACCGGTGCGAGACGCATTCGAGGGAGTCGAGGTCACCGGTGCCCTTGTTCTCGTGCAGCCACAGCTCCACCGACGGGTCCAGTGCCGCGCCGCAGGCGAGGACGCGCACGGAGCTGGTCTTGCCCTGGCCGGGCAGGGAGCCGATGAGCACGTTGTGCTGGATCAGGGGCACCGCCTGCGCCCGGCCGCGCGGGTCCAGGCCGAACGGGATGCGCTTGAACACGTCGTGCCGCGCGGCGTTGGCGAGCTGCCACTTGACGATGCCGGTCTTGGACAGGTCCCGGTCGCCGACCCACAGGATGAGTCGTCCCTCGTGCTCGTTCGGGTCGGCGTCCGGCCACACGCACCCGAGCGGTCGACGCAGACCGGAAGCGAGGCGGGCACGGCGGTCGGCGACGTCCGCGACCGTGACGCCCAGCGGCAGGTCGATGTCCGCGCGCCAGCCGGGCCCCTCGCGGGTGATCGGGGCGGCGAACTTGATGCCGTCCTGCCCCTTCGCAACCGCAGAGGCGATCTGCCCGATCCCGATCGACGCCATGGCCTTGACCACGATGTCGCTCGTGAGTTTCTGCACCTCGGTCTTGATGACCGCCCGCGTCGACAGCGGCGCGTCCGCCGGCGCCCCCATCCAGCCGAACCCGAGCACCGCCGCGACGGCGGCGATGATCTGCGTCAACGGCTGCGCGCCATAGACGAGGTAGAGCACACCGACCAGGGCGCCGATCCCGCCCACGGCTGTGAGCAGCATGCGGAGTCGGACCCGACGGTCACGCTGCTTGGACAGCTTCAGGTACAGCTCGGAGTTCTCCCGCCGTGCCTCGGCCTGGCGCAGCGGCTCGCCCTCCGAGTCCACGGCCCAGCGGCCGACCTTGCCGAGGGTGTTCACCACGCCGCGCGGGGCCCGCACGATCAGCTTGGGGGCGTAGAGGAACGGCACCCGTACCGCGTGGAAGGCGAGGGTGTGGCCGACGTGCCCGGCGATCCACCCGGCAGCGTCCTTGAACTCCGCGCCCGACTTCATCCACACCGGGATGACATCCAGACGCTTGGAGCCCTTGATCCGATCCAGCAGACCCGGACCCGACTCGGTCGGCACCATCACATCGACCCGAACCGTCTCCGAGTCGGCCGACGCGTCGGGCAGCGGGTTGCCCGACCCGGCGGGGCGGGAATCGGCGGACGCGTCGGGCGACCGGTCGGCGCTCGGGTCGGCCGACTCCTTCCGGGCGGATCGGGCCTTGCCGAGGTCGACCACATCCGCGCCGGAGTCGGTGCTCATCTCGGCTTCGAGTCGGTTGAAGAGTTCGTTCTCGTCGTCGGGGTGCTTCACTGACAGTTCCTTCCAAGGGAGGGTGGGCCCGGTCGGCGCTGTGAGAGGTGGGCGGCCGGGCCCGTTGACTGTTGGTTCAGGCGGCGCGCTGTTCTTCGGGGTAGGCGCAGGGGACGCACATGCCGAGTGAGGTCGGGATGACGTATCCGGCGTCTGTCTGGCAGGCGGGGCAGGTGCGTCGGGCTTGCATCGCCTTGGCGAGCGCGGCCGACTTCCCCGTGGTCATGGGCCGGACGGGCTTGGCCCGGTCGATGCGGTACAGGTAGGCGACCAGCACGCCGTTCTTGCGGTGGCGGGAGCGGCGCATCACCTGCGCGGCGATCGGCTGTCCGCCGGGGCGTAGGCCGCGGGCGCGGAGCTGGCGGCGGGTGGCGTAGCCGTCGGGGGCAAACTTCCACGGGAAGGTCGGTATCCCCCATGTCACGCCGGACGGGTCGTAGCACTTGCCGAACGCGGGGGACATCAGGCGGCCATCCCGACCGGCGGGCCGTCGATACGGCCGCCGCCGCAGCGTCCGGAGCGGTGACCGGCCACCGTGGCGAACAGCCGCCCCAGCCCGGCCCGCCGGATGCCGGCCCTGGCTTGCTTGGCCGCGTACATGGCCTCATCCGCGCGTCCGAGCAGTCGGGACAGGTCATCGCTGGGATGGTCGGCGGCGCGGACCCAGCCGAGCGAGACCGTGGCGTGCACGTTCGGTGCCTGGCCGTCGACGGGGCGGGCGAGCACGCCGTGCAGCACCGCCAGCAGGTCGGCCGCAGTGCCGTTGCGGTCGATGACCACGGCGGCGAACTCGTCGCCCCCGAGCCGCCCGACCACGCCATCGGTGCCGACGTAGTGGGCGAGCCGCTGCGCTGTCGCCTTGAGCAGCGCGTCCCCGGCCGCGTGGCCGTACCGGTCGTTGATCTGCTTGAAGTGGTCGACGTCGGCGAGGACGACCACCGCCCGCTCATCGCGCAGCAGCGCGGTCGCGCGGTGGGTGAACCCCTCACGGGTCCGCAGCCCGGTCAGCGGGTCGCGGCGGGCGGTGCGTAGACGGTGGCGCAGCCAGAGCACGTGCATCGCCCAACCTGCCGACACAGGCGCGGCAGTGGCCAGGGCGGTTAAGAGGGTGCTCATGCCGCCGCCCCCTCGCTGTCGTCGCTGTCCTCGGTGGTGTCGGCGTCGACGGTGTGCAGGCGCCGGCCGTCGGCCCGCTCGTTCAACAGCGCGTCCCGCAGCACACGGGAGTTGGCTGCAGAGCAGTGGAGCGTGGTCCGGATCGCCTCAGCGTTGATCGCGTCATCCGACCAATCGGCCGTGACCTCGCGTGCTTCGGCCAGCAGCTCCGCCGCGGTGCGCTGCCCCTTGCCCGGCTTCGCCTTGGCTTTGGTGGTGCGCTTGCGCGGCGACTTCGGCGCCTCCCGCTCCGGCGGGGGGGAAGGCTCGGGGGTGGGCTCCTCGGGCGCCGGTTCCTCGCCAGCGGGGGTGAGCTCCCCGAGCTTGAGGAGCACGCGCTCGCGGCGCGGGGTGCGCGTACGCCAGCGGCGGCCGTGCCGCTCCCGTAGATCCGCACGGGCGAGCTGCCGCTCGCGCTCCCGATCGAGAGCGTCGGCGTAGGAGGTGATCTCCCACAGCGTCATCCGCCGCCACAGGGCGAACGTCGACAGCGGGGCCAGCAGCCATCGCGAGGCACGGATCTTGTCCATCCGCCGACCGGTCGCAGCTCCGATCCGCACCGCGTAGATGTGGGCGCCGATCTCGGAGAACACCACCCACAGCAGCGGCATCGTGCCGTGAGCCACCTTCGCCCACGCCCCCGGCCCGGAGGCGACGTTCAGCCCGCAGGTCACCAGCGTCAGGAACCAGGGCACGAACCGGACCCAGGCAAGGGCCATGTCCATCCGGATCAACAGCAGATTGGCCACGGTGAACACCGGGATCGCCACGTCGATACCGACGGGAAGCATCCACGGCTCACCGAACCCCCACCGGAGCGCGGCGGCCGACACGGCGTCGAACGATGAGATCAACCCCAGCGCGCCGACACCGGCCGCGGCGAGTGCGCCCACACCGGCAAGGCCCATCTCCGGACGCGTCAGCGGCGGCACCGTCGGGCGCACCGTCTCGGTCGCGGTGGTCATGCCGCCACCCCGTTCCGGCCCGGCCGGCGGCGAGCCGCCTTCGACGCGGGCAGCGGGACGACGTTGAACAGCTCCGGCGCGAACGCCTCGATCGCCTCGGCGGCGACCCGGCTCACGTCGTCCGGCAGGTTCGGGTTGTCGGCGAGGATGTCGCGGGCCGCGTCCAGGCGGGCCGCGCGCTCCATCTCGCTCTCGCCCTCCACCCCGAGCCACAGCTCAACCGGAGTGCCAAGGGCGAGTTCGATGAAATCGGTGTCGCTGACGACCTGATGGCCGCCGATGAATGTCCGCATGGTGCTCTCCTGAATCGAAGGGGCAGGAAAGCCGGGCGGTCGTGGCGCTTTGGTGAGAGACGACCGGCCCGGTCGGGAGACGAACCTCCGGCTCCCCTCAGCCCTGCTCGTTCGGGACGAGCAGGGGAGGCAACCGGCGCAGCGGGCGAGCCGCCGCGAAAGGGTTGGGGGTGCGCTGTTCTTCACGCGGAAGACCGCGTGGCCGCCTACTTGGCCGAGGAGAGGCGGCGTGATCCCCATTCAGTTGTCAAGGAACGGGCGCTTCCTTCGGACCCGTGTCAGCGGGCCCTCCGGGCGCAGGCTGCGGACGTGCCAGGCCCCAGCTGGCAGACGGAACCGGTTGAGATTGACCTAGGTCCATCATGTTCTAGGCAGGAAGTTACCTAGGTCTATCTGGGTCGTCAAGTGGCCTGGCCGAATCGAATTGACCTAGGCCGGTTACGCTCGAGGGCATGGAGAAGAGCCCTGGTACACCGCGCCCCACGGCCAAGGACATTGCTGCGGACATCCGCCGGCAGATCGTTAACGGAGACCTCGGCCCTGGCGACCAGTTGCGGGCAGCGCGCGACCTGGCCAAGGAGTACGGCGTGACTCTGGTCAAGGTGCAGAACGCCTACCGCGAGCTCGGGGAGGAAGGGCTCGTGATCTCTCAGCAGGGGCGAGGAACCTTCGTCATTGACCCAGCCCAGCCAGCTGATGACACACAACGTGCTGGGTCGGCGTTCCTCGCGCTCGCCGCTGAGATCAACGCGATGCACGAGACGATCCGACAGCTGGCTGAGCGTGTTGAACGTGTGGAGCGTGCGATGAACGCTGGCAACTCGTAGCTCGTTCGGTGACGGAGTGGACCCGCCTTGCCAGGCTGGCGACGTCGGTTTGCGCCCTGCGGAGACTCGCCGT
This sequence comes from Streptomyces sp. NPDC048389, assembly GCF_040706335.1. Classification (NCBI taxonomy): domain Bacteria; kingdom Bacillati; phylum Actinomycetota; class Actinomycetes; order Kitasatosporales; family Streptomycetaceae; genus Streptomyces; species Streptomyces sp. NPDC048389. The sequence continues at coordinate 113,405 of NZ_JBEZKP010000005.1, forward strand.
TAGCAGGGCGTGCTGAGCGGGCGTGAGCGCCGTTCGGCCGTGGTGCTGCTCGAATGTCTTGGACATGTGAGACAGCTTGGGAGCGGAAACGATGATGGACCCGGACAGAGTGTCCGGGTCCATCATCGTTGCAGGCCAAACGTATTGACTACTCGTCACGTCATCGCTTGGTCCGCCGCGTCCAGAACAGCCGCCCAGGGAATCTGGCGCTCGGCCGGCCCTTCCCTTGGCTCGTACAGCGGCCACACATCGGGTCCGCAAACCAGGTGCACCTGTGCTTCCCGCAGAGCCGAGAGGTGTCGCTTCCAAGCCGGGTGCCGGGCGTGAGCAGCATTCACCCGCGGGAAGATGACGACGGGGAGACCTAGCGTCCCGAGGGCTTCGCCGACCTGTGTCAGAGCTTGATTGTCCGCGATGCCCGTCGCGATCTTGGCGACCGTGTTCGCGCTCGCGGGCGCGACGACATAGCAGTCAACCGGCGGGTGCGGACGGTCGTCGCCGGGCAGCCGAGATTCGTGGCGCACCGGCAGGCCGGTCGACTTTGCTAGCTGGTCGATTTCCCCGCTCGTTCGAAGCCAGTTAGCGGCGGTGGGTGTCAGGGTGACTGCCACCTGCCAACCGCGCTCGATCGCAGGTTCAACCAGTCCGGTGCGCAGTGTCTCCACACCGCCGGCCGCCGAAGCCACGACTCCGAGAACTCCCCGCTTGCCCGTACTCACTGCACCGCCCTGCATCGTTGGGCCATCACGAACACCTCGGACGAGCGGGCGCCAGCAGTCACGGGGGACTGCCTGGTCAGGTCCCGCAGCGTCTCGCGGACCCTCGGATTGTTCCGCACGAGCTGGGGCGACGTACGTTCGGCCGTGCGCAGTTCAGCGAACGCCTCGTCGCCATGCCCGGCCAGCGAGAGCGCGCGGGCGAAGTCGATCCGGTGCGAGACGCTGCGCTCTTGCGGCATGTGGTCCACGTTGATTCGGCCGTTCTCGACCACGTACGCGACGTTGTCGAGGTCCAGCTCGATGGACAGCCGGTGCAGGAGCACGTTGGTGGGGCCGAAGCCGGTCTGCCAGTAGTTCTCATCCGAGCCGAGTTCGTCCGCCAGCTCCTCGGCTCGGTCGAGCAGCCGGGTCGCTGTGGGGCGGTCCTGGTGGCGGGCGGCCGCCACGGCGGCGCGAAGGTGAATCATGCCGAGCAGGCTCAACGCGGACGGGTCGCTGTCCGCGACCCGCGGGGCGAGCCAGTTGGCCGTGGCGTCGCCCAGCTGCATCGCTGCCTCGTACCGGCCGTTGGCGAGTAGCGCGTGCGTGCCCGAGCGGGCGGCAGACGCCAGTACGAGCGGGTCGTCAGACGAGTCCGCTGCTTGCATGGCGCGCTCTGCCGCGAGCCATGAGATGTCGGACTCCCCGATCTTGGCCAGCGTCGTAGCGGCGAGGTGGTGCGTCCGGGCTGACACAGCCCAGCAGTCGTGACGATCCTCTCCGCGACGAGCGGCCCGGTCCTCCAACTCTTGCGCGGTCTGGAGCAGACCGGGCAGCGCCGCAATGACGCTTCCAAGTCGGCCGCTCTGGTAGTCGTTCCACGCCTTCTCGACTCGGATAGCGATCGGCGCGGGGGTGGGGAGTTGAGCCTCTGCCTCCGGACCGAAGAGGAGGCGCGAGAGTCGCCGCGGGCTCATCAGCGCGTCGCGCACGGCCGGCACGTCGTCTTGCTGCTTCTCGTCTTCCACGAGCGTGGTCTGACCGACCAGGTCTGCGAGCGGGACGCGCAGGATGCGCGCCAGCTCGGCGAGCATGTCGATGCGGGGCGGCTTGCGCCGGCCGGTCTCTGCCTTGGCCAGCCAGTCAGTACTACGGCCGACCAGCCCGGCCAACACCTCCTGCGTGTATCCGCGGCGCTTCCTGTAAAACGCGATTCGTTCTCCGATGCTGAGGTGATCTCCGAGACCACGCATAGGGTGTTGCCTCCCGCTGTCGAGTAGGGGCGTCTCTCACGGTACCGATGGACCGATGAAGCGGTGAGTTGTCTCAGCCCGTACCACACTCACCGTGTGGCGCTGAGCAGAGAAGGACCCGGACGGATTGTCTGGGCGTCATCAAGGGCGGGAATCGGACGTGAGCTCTGAGCGTGCGAATCACGAGTGATCTGGGGAAGGTAAGCCCCCTGAACAGCCGCAACGCAGGGTGAAGCGGTCCGGCGCATCCGCTCGGGAGGGCCGTTTGGGCACGGGGACGCCACAGTCCAGCGGCACGCCCGTCTCGGCGTGCACAGGCCAGCAGGGCGTGCCGAGCCACACGGGGGTGCCGTCCGGCCTGAGGCAACGTCACTGGTCAACGTCGCAGGCGCTCTCGCCCTCTGGCTTGTGCAGGTGATTGATCGTCACGGCCACAGCCTGCCCGGCACTCGCTTGTGGTGCCGCTGTGGGCGAGAAGTCGTTTCCACAGAGGTCCTGGAGCGTTGAAGATGGGGGAGTATGGGCGGAGCCCACGCGCTAGGGGATGGAGCCCAAATGGCAGATCGAAGCACCATCGAGTGGACTGAGGCCACATGGAACCCCACTACAGGCTGTGATCGCATTTCGAAGGGTTGCGATAACTGCTATGCCCTCGTTCTGGCGAAGAGGCTTAAGGCTATGGGCTCACAGAAGTACCAGAACGACGGAGATCCGCGTACATCTGGCCCTGGCTTCGGCCTCGCTATACACCCGGATGCTCTGAGGCTTCCGTACAGCTGGAAGTCGCCTAGAACTGTGTTCGTGAATTCAATGTCCGACCTGTTCCATGCGAGAGTTCCGGTCGCTTACATCAAGGACGTCTTTGAGGTAATGCGAGAGACTCCGCAACATACCTATCAGGTCCTGACCAAGCGCTCTCGGCGAATGCGGAACATTGGCGATCGAATTGATTGGCCGGAGAATGTTTGGATGGGAGTCACTGTCGAAAGTTCTGAATTTAAATTCCGCATTGAGGATCTACGGCAGACTCCAGCGCACGTCCGTTTTCTTTCCTGTGAGCCGTTGATTGGCCCTCTAGGGGCGGTTGATCTAAAAGGCATTGGATGGGTTATCGCGGGTGGCGAGTCAGGCAAGGGCCATCGTCCGATGGAAGAGTGCTGGGTGACTGCGCTTCGGGACCAGTGCACTCAGGATCAAGTGCCGTTCTTTTTCAAGCAGTGGGGCGGGTCAACCCCTAAGGCGGGGGGCAGGGTTCTTCAAGATCGCACCTGGGACGAGTACCCAACGGCTAAGTTTCGCGCCGGTGTGTGAGATCAGGGGAACGTTATCCACGTTCCACTTGGGAAACCACTTCGGCCGGGCCGCTCCACCTGGATGATTCCTTCCCTCTCGAGAGGGGTGAGCACTGGCTTCCGAAGATGGGTCTTCCTGTATGGCGTGTGAATCAGCGTGAACTGTTCCAGAGCCGTGATCGATACACGTTTTCCCGTATACCTTGCCAGGAGAGCCCGGCGTAGTGGGTCGGTGTCGACGGCTGATTCGGTGAAGAGAACGTCCTGGCCGGCCAGCCTGTCAGAGAACTGAAAGCCGCCACCGGCGTCAACTTTCCACATAGCGTCTTTCATCAACTCGACGCCCTTGACGTCGCGTGTCCCGTGGAACAGGTAGTAGCCGATGTGGCCCGTTTTGTTGATCATTGCGAATGATTGAACATACGGGAACTTGCAGACATCCGTAAGTTGTCGCTCATACAGATCATGCAAGAACTGCTGACGGCTCTGCCCGGGGGTAACATTTCCGACTTGTTTGTAGTCGGTAGTTCCGAATAGGTCCACCAGGTGGTGGTCTACGTTTCCAGCTGTCGCGAACCGGTTCACGTGGTCGACCATATAGTTGACGAACAGTTCGCAGCTTGAGAACGATAGCAGCTCTGCGAGCACACTCATTGGTAGCCCCGAGAATCCGAATGGATCGACAAAGGCAAAGGTGGGTGCCAGGCGGCGTTTTTGCGAACGAAGGTGTTCGATAAGGTTGGTTGCGGTCTCGGAAAATTCCGAGTTGATCAACTGGATCTTTACGTTTTCGGGCCAAGGTTGATGCGCCTCCTTGTACCCGGCGATCTGCTGGGTAAGGCTTTCAAAGCGATCTTTCTTGGCCTCGCAGAAGAAGAAAAGGAACTCGCACTTCATTTTACTGAAATAGCTATGAGCCAATAGTGTTTCGAGTGCGATTAGAGGGGATCCCGGCTCGCCAGACTGATAGCGTCCCGGCCCCGCGAAGCCGTCCAGGAATACAATCCTGCCGTTGTATGATGACAGGACGGGGAACCAGCCGCCCAGGTAGAACTTCAGAAGGTCATGCTTTGCCTTCGTGTGTGGGTCGAGTTGCCAAACGGTAGTCCTGGGCGCTGCCACGTGTCCCCCTCGACGTGTCGACATGCTCGGCAGCATTATGGTTGGGGCTGATGCCCAAACGCACGTCATATGTCAAAAAAAAGTCGGATCAGCACAGCGGCTCGACTGGATGTTCGAAATTGAGGTTCAGTGCTTGTCTCCGTCGGTCGGGCACGGATGGGGCGCGCGGCAGGCGGGATCAGCTTGGGGAGCCAGTTCTCAAGGGATAGCCGCACGCTGCGAGGCCGCCGAACTGCGCCACTGACCAGCGCCCATCTTTCCTGCGCTCGATAGGCGCGCTCATGCTGTCGCCCTCAGCCGAGCAGAGGTCGTTGGCCATGGAGCGGGGATGTCGCTCTTCGCTCGACCCAGATCAGGTCAATGCTCGCTCTAGCCGCATGGCCGGCGGAGCGGTGCCGAGACAGGAGCGTTTGAGCCTGGCGCTGGATGCGGGGCCGCGCGGCGAGCGAGCGAGCTCTCTAGAGCGAGTGGTGACGAGTCATTCTCGCGCCAGAGTGCCTTGCCGCGTTGCGAATCGGGTGTGCTCCGAAGCGGAGTCCGTCGCAGGGTGGGTACATGCCTGAGCCGCTTCCTGTGATCGTTTACCCGCCTTTGCCGACGGGCGGGCGACGCGTGCGCGTGGACGGCGAGATCTTGGGGCTCGCGCACTCGGACCGGGACCTGATCGAGTTTCTGCGGCGAGCGGGCCTCGCCGACGCTGACGAGTTGATCCTCAGCGATTCACTGCTGGTCGACTGGCGGGGCTGGCGGCCGCATGAGTACAGCGCGGTGCAGGAGCCACCCTCGGACAGCCCTTGGCAAGGTGTGTCCGGACTGTCCGGCTGTCCGGATAAGGATCTGACCAGCGCATACGGGCCGGACAGCTCTGAGAGCAGGTGTCCGGGGTGTCCGGTCAAAGACGGCTGCAACACCAGCCCGGATGTTGCAGCCTGTCGGCGCAGCCGACCCCTTGGGTCGTGTCGCCGGAGGCGACTCCTCTAGTGCTTCTCGGAGCCTGCCGTGGACGAGACGTGGACGGCAGGTCCGCGCACCGCTTGCACTGCCAGCTCCGCCGCAGGCCAGAAGGGGTACAAGCACACGAACAACAGACGTCTGTAAATCCGTCGGCTTAGCCTACCCAGGTTCGAATCCTGGCGCCGCCACGCGAAGAGATGGCCCCTGATCTGCGGAAACGCAGGCCAGGGGCCATCGTCGTACGCCGGGTCCGGCACAGCATGGATGCGCCCGGTCGGGCCAGCCCGGCGCGCCGGCCCGGTGCAGCCCGCAGCCGGTGCGCGACCGTCAGCCGGGCAGGCGGAAGGCGAGTTCGATCTCCCATTTCGACATGTCCGGCTCCACCCGGGGGCCGGTCCGACAGGACTCGGTTCGGCACCCCCAGTGCTCGACGCCGTCGACGACGGTCATGCCCCGTTCCGGCCCCTCCCGCGCCGCCCATTCACGCGTCGCGGTGACGACGCCGCCGAGCCGGGCCGGTGACCGGTGTGGACGGCGGTCGCGCAGCGGCCCGGCGGCAGGACGGCCACGTCGATGTCGCCTTCCGGCTCCGGCGCGGCCAGGACGGGTACGCCGGCCTCCACCACTGACTGGCCGTCCGTGTCGACGGTGGTGTGGCGGAAGAGAAGAACGGGGCTCCCACGAGCTCGGCGCCCTTGTCCGCCGGCCAGTTGACCGGTTCGGGCAGCCGGTCATCAGGGCGAACCCGTCCATCCGTACCGAACCGCGGACGTAGCCGTAGAGCCGCTCCTGGTGCTCCACTACCACCGGCCGGACCTGCTGTGTGTGATTGCTCATGAATGACCTCGAGAACCTCAGGGCTCTCAGGAACCTCGCGGACGACAGGAGTTCGTCGGCGCCGTCGAGGCCGGACGCCGAACGGCGGGCCGTGAACGCCTGTTTCAGTTCCCCGCGACGCCCTTCACCGCCACGCTGACCGGTGTCGAACCGCTGATCAGCTCCAGCGTCAGCCCCGCCGTGGCCGGTGTGTCCACCATCTCCGCGAGCACCGCCGCCACATCGTCCCGCGGCACCGGACCGCGTCCCGTCGACGCCTCCAGGCGCACCAGCCCCGTGCCCGCGTCGTTCGTGAGCTGACCCGGCCGCAGAACGGTCCAGTCGAGGCCGCTCCTGCCGCGCACGTAGTCGTCGGCCGCGCCTTTGGCCCGCAGGTACACGTCGAAGACGTCGTCGCCCTCGTGCCCGGCGTCCGCGCCCATCGACGAGACGACGATGTAGCGCCGTACGCCCGCTCGTTCGGCCGCGTCGGCGAAGAGCACCGCCGCTCCGCGGTCCACCGTGTCCTTGCGTTCGGTGCCGCTGCCCGGGCCCGCTCCCGCGGCGAACACCGCGGCACCCGCCCCGTGCAGCACGGCCGCGACCTCCTCCACGGAGGCCGTTTCCAGATCGAGGAGTACCGGTTCGGCTCCGGCCGCCCGCAGGTCGTCGCCCTGGTCGCGGTTGCGGATGATGCCGGCGACCTCGTGGCCGGCGGCGGCGAGCAGCCGCTCGAGACGGAGGGCGATCTGACCATGTCCACCAGCGATGACAATGCGCATGTCTACGACCGTACGTCCGAAGCCCGCTTCCCGCTCAGGTATCGGCCCACCGGGCCCGGCCGGGGATGGACACGGCGTCACGGGCTCGCGTCGGGCCGTCCCTGGTGCGGCAGTTCGAGCGCCACCGTCGCCGCCGAGTCGCAGTACTCGCGTACCGCGCTCGTCCGTGCCACCACTCGCCCCCGGTGGATGACGATCCGGCTGTACGCGAGTGACAACACGCCCGCGATCCCTTCCCCCCGGACCGCGAGCAGCTCGGCGGGAAAGCCGGCCTCGACCCGCACCTCCGGCAGCCCCATCACCGCGCGGGCCGTGCCGGCCACGCAGTCGTACGCCTCCGAGGGCCGCATACCGGCCTGGGAGGACAGGAGATAGGCGGCCTCCAGCGGGTCCCCGCGTCCCACCGGGTTGCTCAGGTCCCGCAGCGCCCCGCTGCCCGCCGCGACCCGCACGCCCGCCGCCCGCAGCAGCCGTACCGGCGCGTTGCCGCGCTGCTCCACGCCGGCGCAGCCGCCCTGGGGCAGGGAGACGACGGCGACGCCCGCCGCCGCGAGCCGGTCGGCGGTCCGGGACGCGATGTCCGCGGGCAGCCTGGCCAGGCCGGCGCAGGGCCCGACGGTCACGCCGGGCCGCAGCCCGCCCGCCATGGCGGCGAGCCGCGCCAGCCGTGCCGGGTCGTCCCCGTGGGTGTGCAGGTCGACGGGGCACCCGTACTCGGCGGCGATCTCGAGGAGGGCCTCCACGTACCCGGTGGGGTCGGGGTCCGCGTCGGGGCAGCCGCCCACCACGCCGGCGCCCATCTTCAGCGCGTCCCGGAGGACGGCCAGGCCGTCGGCGCCGGCGACGCCCGTCAGCAGCCTGGGTACGGCGACGGCCGTCAGCTCGGCGAGTCCGAGCAGCGAGCGGCGGGCCTGCAGCACCGCTTCGAGCGGACCGAGACCCTGCACGTCGCCGATCCGTACGTGCGAGCGCAGCGCCGTCGCCCCGTGGCCCAGTTGCAGGAGCGCGGCCTCGGTGGCACGCCGCTGGATGTCGTGCCTGTCGTACGGGACGGGTCCCGGGGAGTCGGCGCTGAGCGCCGTGTCGCCGTGGAGGTGCGGCTCCGCGGGGGCGGGCAGTAGCAGGAAGCCCGTCAGGTCCACCCGGGAGGAGGGCGGCGGGAGGGAGCCCGCGGTGCCGACCGCCTCGATGCGGCCGCCGCTGAGCCGTACGTCGACCGTCCGGCCGTCCGTGAGCCTCGCACCGCAGAGCAGCAGCGCGGTGGAGTCCGCGGTGGCCCCGCCAGGGGGCTGCGGCTGGCTGTCGGGCATCGCGCTCCTGCGTGGGGCGGTCGGACTCTGGCGGCGTTCACGCACTGCCCGGGTGGCGTCTCCACTTCCCGGGCGGTGTGGAGCCCGTGGCGTGGGAGCCGGAGGGGGTCACACAGCGTGAGTCGAGCGTAGGGGCGCTCGCGGTGCGCTTCGAGGAGGAGCGCAATAGTCGTACCGGTGCGGTCGCGCGCGGGGAACGGGCCCGGCGAGGCCGCCGGTACGAGGCGGGCGGGTGGCGTGCGACGTGCGCGGTCGGCGGGGTGACGGTGGATCGACACGTCGGGAGTGCCATGGTTGAGCGCAGGGCCGGAAGGGGCCCGCCGGGCGCACCGAAACGGATTTGGGCGAACGGCCGCGGAGCGTGTAATGTCTTCATCGCTCGCCCCAATAGCTCAGTCGGCAGAGCGTCTCCATGGTAAGGAGAAGGTCTACGGTTCGATTCCGTATTGGGGCTCTGATGTAGGTGATCCTCGCCTTCGGGCGGGGTGAACCGACATCGCAGCGGTGTAGCTCAGTCGGTAGAGCAAGCGGCTCATAATCGCTGTGTCACCGGTTCAAGTCCGGTCACCGCTACACTCAGTAGCCGATTGTGGGGTCGGTCCTCCGGTCGGCTACTCTTTTATGCGCCCCCATGGCCTTTGCGGCATGGGTGGTGCCCCATCCGTCCATCGTCCGTCCAAGGAGCACTCACGTGGCTGCCACCGACGTCCGCCCGAAGATCACGCTGGCCTGCGTGGAGTGCAAGGAGCGGAACTACATCACCAAGAAGAACCGGCGTAACAACCCGGACCGTCTTGAGATGAAGAAGCACTGCCCGCGCTGCAACTCGCACACGGCGCACCGCGAAACTCGCTGAAACAGGCTCGTATACGAGGCCGTCCCCTTTGGGGGCGGCCTCGTGTCGTTTGTCGTGGGCCGTCGATCACGGCGCCCTGCCGGCATTCACATGGTGATCAACATTCAGGAGGGAGCCAGTCCATGGCGCTCGACCAGTCGTTCGTGGGGCGGACTTATCCGCCCACCGCGCCGTACGAAGTGGGCCGGGAAAAGATCCGCGAGTTCGCCGCGGCGGTGGGGGACGTGAATCCCGCCCACACCGACGCGGAGGCGGCCAGGGCGCTCGGTCACCTCGATGTGATCGCTCCTTTGACCTTCGCTTTCACGATCACCTTCAAGGCCGCCGAGCAGGTCGTCCAGGACCCGCAGTTGGGACTGGACTACAGCCGCGTGGTGCACGGCGACCAGAAGTTCGCGTACCGGCGCCCCGTACGCGCGGGGGACCGGCTGACGGTCACCTCGACCATCGAGGCAATCAAGTCCCTCGCGGGCAACGACATCCTGGACATCCGCGGTGACGTGCACGACGAGACCGGTGGACTCGTCGTGACCGCGTGGACGAAGCTGGTGGCCCGCGCCGCCGAGGAGGCGTGATGGCATCGAAGATCGCTTACGCGGACGTCGAGGTCGGCACCGAACTGCCGGCGCAGAGCTTCCCCGTGACCCGGGCCACATTGGTGCAGTACGCGGGCGCGTCCGGTGACTTCAATCCGATCCACTGGAACGAGAAGTTCGCCACCGAGGTCGGTCTGCCGGACGTCATCGCCCACGGCATGTTCACCATGGCGGAGGCGGCCCGTGTCGTGACCGACTGGGTCGGCGACCCGGGCGCGGTCGTCGAGTACGGGGTGCGGTTCACCAAGCCTGTCATCGTCCCCAACGACGACAAGGGCGCGCTGATCGAGGTGAGCGCCAAGGTCGCGGCGAAGCTGGACGACAACCGGGTCCGCGTGGACCTCGTGGCGACCAGCGGCGGCCAGAAGGTGCTGGGCATGTCCCGCGCGGTGGTCCGGCTCGCCTGACGGGCCTGACGGGCCTGACGGACGGCGTGAGCGGCGTGAGGTGAACGGCAGCAGGTAAGGGGCGCCCCTCCATGGACGGGCGCCCCTTACCTGCTGCCCGTCCGGCCACGCGCCCCGGCAGATCCGCGACTCGCCCGCTACGGCGCCCCGGCCGTGATCCGACCCTCGCCCCCACCGTCCGCGGCCCCGCCCGAGGGGGAGGGTCACGGACCGTACTCTTGTCCCCGTGCAGGAACTTCACGACGCCCCCCTCGCCCCCCTGACCACCTTCCGGCTCGGCGGCCCCGCGACCCGTCTCGTGGTTGCCGCCACCGACGACGAGGTGATCGCCGCCGTGCGCGAGGCGGACACGGCCGGCACGCCGCTGCTGATCATCGGCGGCGGCAGCAACCTGGTCATCGGCGACAAGGGCTTCGACGGCACCGCGCTGCGCATCGCGACCCGCGGTGTCCACCTGCGTGGGACCGGCCTGGAGCTGGCAGCGGGGGAGACCTGGACCGACGCGGTGGCCCGTACCGTCGAGGCCGGCCTCTGCGGGGTCGAGTGCCTCGCCGGGATCCCCGGTTCCGCGGGAGCGACCCCGATCCAGAACGTCGGTGCGTACGGCCAGGAGGTCGCCACGACGATCACCGAGGTCGTCGCGTACGACCGCCGCATCGGAGAAACGGTCGTCCTGCCGAACACCGACTGCGGCTTCGCCTACCGGCACAGCCGCTTCAAGCAGGACCCCGACCGCTACGTCGTGCTACGCGTCCGCTTCGAGCTGGAGGACGCGGGCGGCCTGTCCGCACCCGTGAAGTACGCCGAGACCGCCCGTGCGCTCGGGATCGAGGTGGGCGACCGCGTCCCGGTCGAGGCCGCACGCGAGACCGTGCTCCGGCTGCGCGCGGGCAAGGGCATGGTCCTGGACGCCGACGACCACGACACCTGGTCGGCCGGCTCCTTCTTCACCAACCCGATCCTCACCGCGGCCGAGTACGAGACCTTCCTCGTCCGCGTACGCGACCGGCTCGGCGACGCGGTCGCCCCGCCCGCCTACCCCGCGGGCGACGGCCGCACGAAGACCTCGGCCGCCTGGCTGATCGACAAGGCCGGTTTCGGCAAGGGGTACGGCTCCGGGCCGGCCCGGATCTCGACCAAGCACACGCTCGCTCTCACCAACCGGGGCCAGGCAACCACCGAGGATCTGCTGGCCCTGGCCCGAGAGGTCGTGGCCGGAGTGCGTGACGCCTTCGGCGTGACGCTGGTCAACGAGCCGGTGACGGTCGGCGTCAGCCTGTAGACCGCTTCGACGGCGCCGGTCTCCACCGGCGGCATCGCCCGGCAGGCGTCCGCCCCAACGGGCGACGCCGACGCCCTGCTGGAGCGTCGTCCCGGTCAGGGGCCATGGGGCGTGCGGCATGGGCCATGAGTCACGGGCCATGAGTCACGGGCCATGAGTCACGGGCCATGGGTCACGGGTCATGGACGTCGCGCCGGGCCACAGGCCGGCCGTATCAGCCCTGCTGCCGACACGCACGCCGCCGCGTTCCTGCCGACGGGCGCTTGGGCACATCGCGCCTTCGCGTACGAGATGCCCCTGGGCCTCAGGCCGCCGCGGCCCCGCGACGTGGTCGCCGCCGTACGCGCGCACCCTGCCGCCGGGCATTCACCGTCGCCGACGCCCGCGCCGGGCATCAGATTGCCGAGTCTCGGACCGCCGGGCCTCAGGCCGCCGGGCCCGCCAGCCAGTCGTCCACCCCCGAGAGCAGCTTCTCCTTGGTCTCCTGCGGCGCCGCCGAACCCCGCACCGACTGACGGGCGAGGTCCGCCAGCTCCGCGTCCGTGAAGCCGTGGTGTTCGCGCGCCAGCTCGTACTGCGCCGCCAGGCGGGAACCGAACAGCAGCGGGTCGTCGGCGCCGAGGGCCATCGGGACACCGGCCTCGTACAGAGTCCGCAGCGGCACGTCCTCCGGCTTCTCGTACACCCCGAGCGCCACGTTCGACGCGGGACACACCTCGCAGGTGATGCCCTTCTCGGCGAGCTTGCGCAGCAGCCGCGGGTCCTCCGCCGCCCGGACGCCGTGCCCGATGCGGGAGGCGCGCAGATCGTCCAGGCAGTCCCGTACGGACGCGGGGCCGGTCAGCTCGCCGCCGTGCGGCGCCGCCAGCAGCCCGCCCTCACGCGCGATGGCGAACGCGCGGTCGAAGTCCCGGGCCATGCCCCGCCGTTCGTCGTTGGACAGCCCGAAACCGACGATGCCCCGGTCCGCGTAGCGCACCGCGAGGCGGGCGAGGGTCCGGGCGTCCAGCGGGTGCTTCATCCGGTTCGCCGCGACCAGGACGCGCATCCCCAGCCCGGTCTCCCGCGAGGCGGTGTCCACGGCGTCGAGGATGACCTCCAGCGCCGGGATCAGCCCTCCGAGCCGGGGCGCGTACGAGGTCGGGTCGACCTGGATCTCCAGCCAGCCCGAGCCGTCCCTGATGTCCTCCTCGGCCGCCTCGCGGACCAGCCGCTGGATGTCCTCCGGATCGCGCAGGCAGGAGCGGGCCATGTCGTACAGGCGCTGGAAGCGGAACCAGCCGCGCTCGTCCGTGGCGCGCAGCTTCGGGGGCTCGGCGCCGGTCAGCGCCTCCGGGAGGTGCACGCCGTGCTTGTCGGCGAGCTCCAGCAGGGTGTCGGGGCGCATCGACCCGGTGAAATGCAGGTGCAGATGGGCCTTCGGCAGCAGGCTGACGTCTCGTACGTACGGGGGGTTCGGGGGGTGTCCACCTGAAGAGTGCAGCATTCATGGATCCTGCCGCACGGACCCCGCCCCGGGCAGCCCCTTTCCCGATCGGGTTCTTGCCCGAACGCGAAAACGGGCGGCCGGGGCGAACGCGGAAACGGGCGGCGGGGACGGCAGACGCGGCGGCCCGAGAACGCCGGAGCGGCGCCTCCCCGTCAAGGGAGACGCCGCTCCGAACCGGCGCGGACCGCTCTATGCCTTCGCCTCTGCCAGCAGCTTCTGGATCCGGGACACGCCCTCGACCAGGTCCTCGTCGCCCAGCGCGTACGAGAGGCGCAGATAGCCCGGGGTGCCGAACGCCTCGCCCGGGACGACAGCGACCTCCACCTCGTCGAGGACCAGGGCGGCGAGCTCCACGGAGGACTGCGGACGCTGTCCGCGGATCTCCTTGCCCAGCAGCCCCTTCACCGACGGGTACGCGTAGAACGCGCCCTCGGGCTCCGGGCACACGACGCCGTCGATCTCGTTGAGCATCCGCACGATCGTCTGGCGGCGGCGGTCGAAGGCGGTGCGCATCTCGGCGACGGCGTCCAGGCTGCCGGAGACCGCGGCCAGCGCCGCGACCTGCGCCACGTTGGAGACGTTGGACGTGGCGTGCGACTGGAGGTTGGTCGCGGCCTTGACGACGTCCTTCGGGCCGATGATCCACCCGACCCGCCAGCCGGTCATCGCGTAGGTCTTGGCGACACCGTTGACGACGACGCACTTCTCGCGCAGGGCCGGAACGAGGGCGGGCAGCGAGGTGAACTTCGCGTCGCCGTAGACCAGGTGCTCGTAGATCTCGTCGGTCAGCACCCACAGGCCGTGCTCGGCGGCCCACTCGCCGATCGCGCGCGCGTCGGCCTCGCTGTAGACGGCGCCGGTCGGGTTGGACGGCGAGACGAAGAGGACGACCTTGGTCCGCTCCGTGCGCGCGGCATCCAGCTGCTCCACGGAGACGCGGTAGCCCGTGGTCTCGTCGGCCACGACCTCGACCGGGACGCCGCCGGCGAGCCGGATCGACTCGGGGTACGTGGTCCAGTACGGCGCCGGGACGATGACCTCGTCACCCGGGTCGAGGATCGCGGCGAACGCCTCGTAGATCGCCTGCTTGCCGCCGTTGGTCACCAGGATCTGGGCCGGGTCCACCTCGTAGCCGGAGTCGCGGAGCGTCTTCTCCGCGATGGCCTTCTTCAGCTCGGGCAGACCGCCGGCCGGTGTGTAGCGGTGGTACTTCGGGTTTCGGCAGGCTTCGACGGCAGCCTCGACGATGTAGTCGGGGGTGGGGAAGTCGGGCTCGCCGGCGCCGAAGCCGATCACCGGACGCCCGGCGGCCTTGAGGGCCTTGGCCTTGGCGTCGACGGCGAGGGTCGCGGACTCGGAGATCGCGCCGATGCGCGCGGAGACCCGGCGCTCGGTGGGAGGGGTTGCAGGGCTCATACGGCCCATGCTCCCAGACGGCAATCAGCGGTGGCACGCAGGTTTCGAGGAGCGGACAGAACCGGTCAACGGTGGTCCGCCCGGCTGCCCGGAAACAGACCCGGGGCTTTGTGTTCGACGCCGGGCCTGGGAACACGTACACTCACTGGCTGTTGGCCCTCATCAGCCACGTCCGAGCCGGGCACTTAGCGCACCCGGGCGGATGCGGTAGGTTGGGGAACCACAAAGGGTCGTAGCTCAATTGGTAGAGCACTGGTCTCCAAAACCAGCGGTTGGGGGTTCAAGTCCCTCCGGCCCTGCTACACACACTGCGCCTCGCTGTGTGCGCATGAAGGTATTTTCTATGCACAGCCGTGCGGCTCATCCGGACGCGGCACGGCCACGACCCGGGAATCAGGTGAGAGATCGTGACGGACGCCGTAGGCTCCATCGACATGCCTGATGCCGAGGACGAGAACCCCGAGTCGAAGAAGAAGGCCCGCAAGGGCGGCAAGCGCGGCAAGAAGGGCCCGCTCGGTCGCCTTGCGCTCTTCTACCGTCAGATCGTCGCCGAGCTGCGCAAGGTCGTCTGGCCGACTCGCAATCAGCTGACGACGTACACCACAGTAGTGATCATCTTCGTCGTGATCATGATCGGTATCGTGCTCGCGCTCGACTTCGGCTTCCAGGAAGTCGTCAAGTACGTCTTCGGCTGATCCGCGGAGGGCGCCGGACCCGGCGCCCCTTTCGCATGTTCCACCCATCTGTATCCAGGAAGAAGCAGCCACCGTGTCTGACCCGAACCTGAACGACGCCGACCGTTCCGGCGAGAGCTTCGAGTCCGCCGAGGACGAGCTCGACATCGTCGAGGCGGCGGACGCCGTGGAGCCGGACCAGGCCGAGGCTGCCGACTCCGTGGCCGGCGAGCCGGCCGAAGACGAGGCTCTGCACGCCGAGAGCGTCGACGAGGCCGGTGACGAGGCTGCGGAGTCCTCGGACGCGGTCACGCAGGATGCCGAAGAGGCCGAAGAGGAGCCGGCGGCCCCCGCCGATCCCATCGAGGCTCTCCGCGAAGAGCTCCGCGGCCTCCCGGGCGAGTGGTACGTGATCCACACCTACGCCGGCTACGAGAAGCGCGTGAAGGCCAACCTGGAGCAGCGCGCCGTCTCGCTCAACGTCGAGGACTTCATCTACCAGGCCGAGGTCCCCGAGGAAGAGATCGTCCAGATCAAGAACGGCGAGCGCAAGAACGTCCGGCAGAACAAGCTGCCCGGTTACGTGCTCGTCCGCATGGACCTGACGAACGAGTCCTGGGGAGTCGTCCGCAACACCCCTGGTGTCACCGGCTTCGTGGGCAACGCCTACGACCCGTACCCGCTGACCCTGGACGAGATCGTCAAGATGCTCGCCCCCGAGGCCGAGGAGAAGGCCGCCCGCGAGGCCGCAGAGGCCGAGGGCAAGCCGGCTCCGGCCCGCAAGGTCGAGGTCCAGGTGCTGGACTTCGAGGTCGGCGACTCGGTCACCGTCACCGACGGTCCGTTCGCGACGCTGCAGGCCACGATCAACGAGATCAACGCCGACTCGAAGAAGGTCAAGGGCCTCGTCGAGATCTTCGGCCGCGAGACCCCGGTCGAGCTGAGCTTCGACCAGATTCAGAAGAACTAGCTCCTTCTGGACACACGGCTTCCGAACAGGTCAGACCGCCTCTCGCAGGTTGTCTGACCTGCTCGGTTTTTGGCCGCGCATGGATACCCGTTATCGTTGCGCGGTATGCCTCCATCCGGATGATCGGATGGCAGGCGGAACACTCTCACTAGGACCCGGAGAGAGCAATGCCTCCCAAGAAGAAGAAGGTCACGGGGCTTATCAAGCTCCAGATCCAGGCCGGTGCGGCCAACCCGGCTCCGCCGGTCGGCCCCGCACTGGGTCAGCACGGCGTCAACATCATGGAGTTCTGCAAGGCTTACAACGCCGCGACCGAGTCGCAGCGTGGCATGGTCGTGCCGGTGGAGATCACGGTCTACGAGGACCGTTCCTTCACCTTCATCACCAAGACTCCGCCGGCCGCCAAGCTGATCCTCAAGGCCGCGGGTGTGGACAAGGGCTCCGGCGAGCCGCACAAGACCAAGGTCGCCAAGCTGACGGCCGCCCAGGTCCGCGAGATCGCCACCACGAAGCTCCCCGACCTGAACGCCAATGACCTCGACGCCGCGTCGAAGATCATTGCCGGCACCGCCCGTTCCATGGGCATCACGGTCGAGGGCTGACAGCCCCTTCGCGACGTCCCGCACCGCGGACGCCGCAGCCCCAGTGGTAGGACCAAGCGCTGGTCCGCACCACGACTCCACGCTCAACACACCAGGAGCAGAAGTGAAGCGCAGCAAGACTCTCCGCGCTGCGGACGCCAAGATCGACCGGGAGCGCAGCTACGCCCCGCTCGAGGCCGTCCGTCTCGCCAAGGACACCGCAGCCACCAAGTTCGACGGCACCGTCGAGGTCGCCTTCCGTCTGGGCGTTGACCCGCGTAAGGCCGACCAGATGGTCCGTGGCACCGTCAACCTTCCGCACGGCACCGGCAAGACCGCCCGGGTCCTGGTCTTCGCGACCGGTGACCGTGCTGCGGCCGCGGAAGCCGCGGGCGCCGACATCGTCGGCTCCGACGAACTGATCGACGAGATCTCCAAGGGCAACCGCCTGAACGAGTTCGACGCGGTCGTCGCCACCCCGGACCTCATGGGCAAGGTCGGCCGGCTCGGCCGCGTGCTCGGTCCGCGTGGTCTGATGCCGAACCCGAAGACCGGCACCGTCACGATGGACGTCGCCAAGGCCGTCACCGAGATCAAGGGCGGCAAGATCGAGTTCCGCGTCGACAAGCACTCGAACCTGCACTTCATCATCGGCAAGGTCTCCTTCGACGAGACGAAGCTGGTCGAGAACTACGCGGCGGCGCTGGAGGAGATCCTGCGTCTGAAGCCGTCCGCCGCGAAGGGCCGCTACATCAAGAAGGCGACCCTGACCACGACGATGGGCCCCGGCATCCCGCTGGACTCCAACCGCACCCGCAACCTCCTCGTCGAGGAGGACCCGGCCGCGGTCTGAGACCGACGTCCAGGGCCCTGACGGGTTCGCGTGCCTGACCGGCCCCCGCCGCTCCTCGGAGTGGCGGGGGCCGGTCTTGTTCTCTTCCCTGCCGGCCCACACCGAGAAGTCCGGCATCGAGGGCTGCGGCATCGAGGTCCGGGGCGACAAGGACGTTGCGGTCGGCGAGGACACCGTCCGGTGTGGATGGACAGAGGCATGGACAGCCCGATTGGGCACCATCGAGATGGTGGCGAACTACTCGGACTACGGTCTTGAGGCCCCGGTCGAGACGCCGTCGGCGAGCGAGACGTTCGCCTTCGCACGGATGCTGGAGGGCTTCGGCAAGGAGTTCGGCGCCGGCGGTGCGGACGGCGCGGCGGGAGGCGCGGAGGGTGCGGCCAGCGGTGCGGAGGGTGCGGCCGGAGGCGCGGAGGGTGCGGCGGTGCGGACGGCGCGGCGGCGCGGCGGTGCGGCGGGAGGCCCGGACGGCGCGGCTGCGGGGGCGGCGCGGCGGAGGCCCGGAGGCTGCGGCTGCGGGGGCTCCGGGCGGTGCCCGTGCCGCCTGGCGAAGGCCGCGGATGACCCGATTTGCCTGAGCGGGACCCGCTCCCGTAGTCTTCCGAGGAAGCCAAAGACCGCTGGTCGTTGCCGTGCTCTCTTCCGAGGGTCCGGTGGCCGAAGGATCCGCTCAGCAGCGGACGACCCGCGCAGGTGCCTTGAGGACAAGCTCCCGGAAGTGATTCCGGTCGAGCTCAGCCCCGTGCGCCTGCGCCGGGGCGTTTCGTTTTGTTCGGCACCTTCTGAGCGGTCCTCATCACCCGGAAGGAGGCCGACGCTCATGGCAAGGCCCGACAAGGCTGCCGCGGTGGCCGAGCTGGCGGAGTCGTTCCGTAGCTCGAACGCCGCCGTGCTGACCGAGTACCGGGGTCTCACCGTGGCTCAGCTCAAGGAGCTGCGCCGTTCGCTCGGTGAGAACGCCCAGTACGCCGTGGTGAAGAACACGCTGACCAAGATCGCGGCCAACGAGGCCGGGATCAACTCGCTCGACGACCACTTCACTGGTCCGACGGCGGTTGCCTTCATCACCGGTGACCCGGTGGAGTCGGCGAAGGGTCTTCGTGACTTCGCCAAGGAGAACCCGAACCTGATCATCAAGGGCGGTGTCCTTGATGGCAAGGCGCTGTCCGCCGATGAGATCAAGAAGCTTGCGGACCTCGAGTCCCGCGAGGTTCTGCTCGCCAAGCTGGCGGGCGCCATGAAGGGCAAGCAGTCTCAGGCTGCCGCGCTCTTCCAGGCGCTTCCCTCGAAGTTCGTCCGCACCGCGGAGGCGCTTCGTGCCAAGAAGGCCGAGCAGGGCGGTGCCGAGTAACTCGGCTCGCGCAATGACCGCCGCCTGAGGCGGCGGTCGCAGCGGGCCGAACGTACGCCCGCCTCACATGTACACACGGCACCTGCCGAATGAGTGGAAGGACGCCATCATGGCGAAGCTGTCCCAGGACGACCTGCTCGCGCAGTTCGAAGAGATGACCCTCATCGAGCTCTCCGAGTTCGTGAAGGCGTTCGAGGAGAAGTTCGACGTCACCGCCGCCGCCCCGGTCGCCGTTGCCGCCGGTGGCGCCGCTGCCGCCCCGGCCGAGGCCGAGGCCGAGCAGGACGAGTTCGACGTCATCCTCACCGGCGCCGGTGAGAAGAAGATCCAGGTCATCAAGGTCGTGCGTGAGCTGACCTCGCTGGGTCTGAAGGAGGCCAAGGACCTCGTCGACGGCACCCCGAAGCCGGTCCTCGAGAAGGTCGCCAAGGACGCCGCGGAGAAGGCTGCCGAGTCCCTCAAGGCCGCCGGCGCCTCCGTCGAGGTCAAGTAAGCACCTGCGCCTACCGGCGCGTGGTGCGAGTCTTCTGACTCCTCGCGTGTAACGCACGCACACCGAAGGGCGATCATCCAACTGGGTGGTCGCCCTTCGGCATACCCGCCGAGGCTGCCTTGCTCTTCCGCCTCCGGGGAGTATGGTGATCATCGCCGTGCGCCCCTCACGGCGGCAGGCAGGGGTCCCGGAGCCCAGCTCAGGGACAGGGGGCCTTGACGAACCGCACGCAGCGCGCAATTCTCAGGACGCGTCGTCGAGGCGGTCCATGTTCCGAGGCATGGATCGGCGACCGAACGGGCAGTATCGAGGTGCGCCTCACGGCGCATGGGTTCGCGGAGATGAGAAAAACGAGGGATACGAGGGTCTCGAAGACCCGCACTGGACATCAGTGTGCCAAGTGGCTACACTGACCCTTTGCGCTGCCTGTTAGCTGCCCTCTGCCCGTCACCAGGGGCATGCCCGTGATTGAGCATCGGATGAAGAACAGCTCCTAGCTGGGGTTTCTCCCTCCATGCACAGCACGGGACCGGTACGCGCGTAGTGAGTCCGAGCCCTCGGAAGGACCCCCTCTTGGCCGCCTCGCGCAACGCCTCGAACGCGAATACGAACAACGGCGCCAGCACTGCACCGCTGCGCATCTCCTTTGCAAAGATCAAGGAGCCCCTCGAGGTTCCGAACCTCCTTGCGCTGCAGACCGAGAGCTTTGACTGGCTGCTCGGTAATGCCGCATGGAAGGCTCGTGTCGAGGCGGCTCTCGAAAGCGGGCAGGACGTCCCCACCAAGTCCGGTCTGGAGGAGATCTTCGAGGAGATCTCCCCGATCGAGGACTTCTCCGGGTCGATGTCGCTGACCTTCCGCGACCACCGCTTCGAGCCTCCCAAGAACTCGATCGACGAGTGCAAGGAGCGCGACTTCACGTACGCGGCCCCGCTCTTCGTCACGGCCGAGTTCACCAACAACGAGACCGGCGAGATCAAGTCCCAGACGGTCTTCATGGGCGACTTCCCGCTCATGACCAACAAGGGCACCTTCGTC
Organism: Streptomyces sp. NPDC048389; assembly: GCF_040706335.1. Lineage (NCBI taxonomy): Bacteria > Bacillati > Actinomycetota > Actinomycetes > Kitasatosporales > Streptomycetaceae > Streptomyces > Streptomyces sp. NPDC048389. Next base: position 133,638 of record NZ_JBEZKP010000005.1, read on the forward strand.
ATCAACGGCACCGAGCGTGTCGTCGTGTCGCAGCTGGTCCGCTCGCCGGGTGTCTACTTCGACTCCAACATCGACAAGACGTCCGACAAGGACATCTTCACGGCCAAGATCATCCCGTCCCGGGGTGCCTGGCTCGAGATGGAGATCGACAAGCGCGACATGGTCGGTGTCCGCATCGACCGCAAGCGCAAGCAGTCCGTCACCGTCCTCCTGAAGGCTCTCGGCTGGACCACCGAGCAGATCCTCGAGGAGTTCGGCGAGTACGAGTCGATGCGCGCCACCCTGGAGAAGGACCACACCCAGGGCCAGGACGACGCGCTGCTCGACATCTACCGCAAGCTGCGTCCGGGCGAGCCCCCGACGCGCGAGGCCGCTCAGACGCTGCTCGAGAACCTCTACTTCAACCCGAAGCGCTACGACCTCGCCAAGGTCGGCCGCTACAAGGTGAACAAGAAGCTCGGCGCGGACGAGCCGCTGGACGCCGGCGTGCTCACGTCGGACGACGTCATCGCCACCATCAAGTACCTGGTCAAGCTGCACGCCGGCGAGACCGAGACGGTGGGCGAGTCCGGTACCCAGATCGTCGTCGAGACCGACGACATCGACCACTTCGGCAACCGTCGTCTGCGTAACGTCGGCGAGCTCATCCAGAACCAGGTCCGCACGGGTCTGGCTCGCATGGAGCGCGTCGTGCGGGAGCGGATGACGACCCAGGACGTCGAGGCGATCACGCCGCAGACCCTGATCAACATCCGGCCGGTCGTCGCCTCCATCAAGGAGTTCTTCGGCACCAGCCAGCTGTCGCAGTTCATGGACCAGAACAACCCGCTCTCGGGTCTCACCCACAAGCGCCGCCTGTCGGCTCTTGGCCCGGGTGGTCTCTCCCGTGAGCGGGCCGGCTTCGAGGTCCGTGACGTGCACCCGTCGCACTACGGCCGCATGTGCCCGATCGAGACCCCTGAAGGCCCGAACATCGGTCTGATCGGCTCGCTCGCGTCCTACGGCCGGGTCAACGCGTTCGGTTTCGTCGAGACCCCGTACCGCAAGGTCACCGACGGCCAGGTCACCGACGAGGTCGACTACCTGACCGCCGACGAGGAGGACCGCTTCGTCATCGCCCAGGCGAACGCGACGCTGAACGACGAGCTCCGGTTCACCGAGGCCCGCGTTCTGGTCCGCCGCCGTGGCGGCGAGGTCGACTACGTCCCGCCGACCGAGGTCGACTACATGGACGTCTCGCCGCGCCAGATGGTGTCGGTGGCGACCGCCATGATCCCGTTCCTCGAGCACGACGACGCCAACCGTGCCCTCATGGGCGCGAACATGATGCGCCAGGCCGTTCCGCTCATCAAGGCGGAGGCGCCGCTCGTCGGCACCGGCATGGAGTACCGCTGCGCCACCGACGCGGGTGACGTCATCAAGGCGGAGAAGGACGGTGTCATCCAGGAGGTCTCGGCCGACTACGTCACCGTCGCCAACGACGACGGCACGTACACCACGTACCGCATCGCGAAGTTCTCCCGCTCCAACCAGGGCACCTCGGTGAACCAGAAGGTCATCGTCTCCGAGGGCGACCGCGTCATCGAGGGCCAGGTCCTCGCCGACGGCCCCGCCACCGAGAACGGTGAGATGGCGCTCGGCAAGAACCTGCTCGTGGCGTTCATGCCGTGGGAGGGCCACAACTACGAGGACGCGATCATCCTGTCGCAGCGCCTCGTGCAGGACGACGTCCTCTCCTCGATCCACATCGAGGAGCACGAGGTCGACGCCCGTGACACCAAGCTCGGGCCCGAGGAGATCACCCGGGACATCCCGAACGTCTCCGAGGAGGTCCTCGCGGACCTCGACGAGCGCGGCATCATCCGTATCGGTGCCGAGGTCGTCGCCGGCGACATCCTGGTCGGCAAGGTCACGCCCAAGGGTGAGACCGAGCTGACCCCGGAGGAGCGCCTGCTCCGCGCGATCTTCGGTGAGAAGGCGCGCGAGGTCCGTGACACCTCGCTGAAGGTGCCGCACGGCGAGACCGGCAAGGTCATCGGTGTGCGCGTCTTCGACCGCGAGGAGGGCGACGAGCTTCCCCCGGGCGTCAACCAGCTGGTCCGCGTCTACGTGGCCCAGAAGCGCAAGATCACCGACGGTGACAAGCTCGCCGGCCGTCACGGCAACAAGGGCGTCATCTCGAAGATCCTGCCGATCGAGGACATGCCGTTCCTGGAGGACGGCACCCCGGTCGACATCATCCTCAACCCGCTGGGTGTCCCGTCCCGGATGAACCCGGGACAGGTCCTCGAGATCCACCTCGGCTGGCTCGCCAGCCAGGGCTGGAAGGTCGAGGGCAGCGAGGACTGGATGCAGCGTCTGCAGGCCATCGGCGCCGACGAGGTCCAGCCGGGCACGAACGTCGCCACCCCGGTCTTCGACGGTGCCCGCGAGGACGAGATCGCCGGTCTCTTCGAGGCCACGATCCCGAACCGCGACGGCAGCCGGATGGTCCAGCCGTCCGGCAAGGCCAACCTGTTCGACGGCCGCTCCGGCGAGCCGTTCCCGGACCCGATCTCGGTCGGGTACATGTACATCCTCAAGCTCCACCACCTGGTCGACGACAAGCTGCACGCCCGTTCGACCGGTCCGTACTCGATGATCACCCAGCAGCCACTCGGTGGTAAGGCCCAGTTCGGTGGCCAGCGGTTCGGAGAGATGGAGGTGTGGGCGCTCGAGGCATACGGAGCGGCCTACGCCCTCCAGGAGCTGCTGACCATCAAGTCCGACGACGTGACCGGCCGCGTGAAGGTCTACGAGGCCATCGTCAAGGGCGAGAACATCCCCGAGCCCGGCATTCCCGAGTCCTTCAAGGTGCTCATCAAGGAAATGCAGTCGCTCTGCCTCAACGTGGAGGTGCTCTCCTCGGACGGTATGTCCATCGAGATGCGTGACACCGACGAGGACGTCTTCCGCGCTGCGGAGGAGCTCGGTATCGACCTGTCCCGGCGCGAGCCGAGCAGCGTCGAAGAGGTCTGACGGGTCTGGCCGGGACCTCCCAGTGAGGTCCCGGCCCTGCCCCGGACCCTCCCCCTACGCCCTGGCGGGCGTGGGCGGGACCCCCATCAGACCACTTGATTGAGACACGACCCCGAAAGAGGGATTGACGCACAGTGCTCGACGTCAACTTCTTCGACGAGCTGCGGATCGGCCTGGCCACCGCGGACGACATCCGGACCTGGTCCCACGGCGAGGTCAAGAAGCCCGAGACCATCAATTACCGCACCCTGAAGCCCGAGAAGGACGGACTCTTCTGCGAGAAGATCTTCGGTCCGACCCGGGACTGGGAGTGCTACTGCGGCAAGTACAAGCGCGTCCGCTTCAAGGGCATCATCTGTGAGCGCTGTGGCGTCGAGGTCACCCGCGCCAAGGTGCGCCGCGAGCGGATGGGCCACATCGAGCTTGCCGCTCCCGTCACCCACATCTGGTACTTCAAGGGCGTCCCGTCGCGCCTGGGCTACCTGCTGGACCTGGCGCCGAAGGACCTCGAGAAGGTCATCTACTTCGCCGCGTACATGATCACGTTCGTGGACGAGGAGCGCCGCACGCGCGACCTGCCCTCGCTGGAGGCCCACGTCTCCGTCGAGCGCCAGCAGGTCGAGAACCGCCGCGACGCCGACCTCGAGGCCCGCGCCAAGAAGCTCGAGACGGACCTCGCCGAGCTCGAGGCCGAGGGCGCCAAGGCCGACGTGCGCCGCAAGGTGCGCGAGGGTGCCGAGCGTGAGATGAAGCAGCTGCGCGACCGCGCCCAGCGCGAGATCGACCGTCTCGACGAGGTGTGGAACCGCTTCAAGAACCTCAAGGTCCAGGACCTCGAGGGCGACGAGCTGCTCTACCGCGAGCTGCGCGACCGTTTCGGCACGTACTTCGACGGCTCGATGGGTGCCGCGGCGCTGCAGAAGCGCCTGGAGTCCTTCGACCTCGACGAGGAGGCCGAGCGCCTCCGCGAGATCATCCGTACCGGCAAGGGCCAGAAGAAGACCCGTGCGCTCAAGCGCCTCAAGGTCGTCTCCGCGTTCCTGCAGACCAGCAACAGCCCCAAGGGCATGGTGCTCGACTGCGTGCCGGTCATCCCGCCGGACCTGCGTCCGATGGTGCAGCTGGACGGTGGCCGCTTCGCGACCTCCGACCTGAACGACCTGTACCGCCGCGTGATCAACCGCAACAACCGTCTGAAGCGTCTGCTCGACCTCGGTGCCCCCGAGATCATCGTGAACAACGAGAAGCGGATGCTCCAGGAGGCGGTCGACGCCCTCTTCGACAACGGCCGCCGCGGCCGCCCGGTCACGGGCCCCGGCAACCGTCCGCTGAAGTCCCTCAGCGACATGCTGAAGGGCAAGCAGGGCCGCTTCCGTCAGAACCTGCTCGGCAAGCGTGTCGACTACTCGGCGCGTTCCGTCATCGTCGTCGGTCCGCAGCTGAAGCTGCACCAGTGCGGTCTGCCCAAGGCCATGGCGCTGGAGCTCTTCAAGCCGTTCGTGATGAAGCGCCTGGTCGACCTGAACCACGCGCAGAACATCAAGTCGGCCAAGCGCATGGTCGAGCGCGGACGCACCGTGGTGTACGACGTCCTCGAAGAGGTCATCGCCGAGCACCCGGTGCTGCTGAACCGTGCGCCCACGCTGCACCGCCTCGGTATCCAGGCATTCGAGCCGCAGCTGGTCGAGGGCAAGGCCATCCAGATCCACCCGCTCGTCTGCACCGCGTTCAACGCGGACTTCGACGGTGACCAGATGGCCGTGCACCTGCCGCTCTCCGCGGAGGCGCAGGCCGAGGCCCGCATCCTGATGCTGTCCTCGAACAACATCCTCAAGCCGGCCGACGGCCGTCCGGTCACCATGCCGACCCAGGACATGGTGCTGGGCCTCTTCTTCCTGACCACGGACGAGGAGGAGCGCAAGGTCATCGGTGAGGGCCGGTCCTTCGGCTCCACCGCCGAGGCGATCATGGCGTTCGACGCCCGGGAGCTCTCGCTCCAGGCGAAGATCGACATCCGCTTCCCGGTCGGCACCATCCCGCCGCGCGGCTGGACGCCGCCGGCGCCGGAGTCGGGCGACGACTTCGCCGCCGAAGGCGTGTGGCAGCAGGGGGACTCGTTCCGTCTGCGCACCACGCTGGGCCGCGCGCTCTTCAACGAGCTGCTGCCCGAGGACTACCCGTTCGTCGACTACTCGGTGGGCAAGAAGCAGCTCTCCGAGATCGTCAACGACCTCGCCGAGCGCTACCCCAAGGTCATCGTGGCGGCGACGCTCGACAACCTGAAGGCGGCCGGCTTCTACTGGGCGACCCGTTCCGGTGTCACCGTGGCCATCTCCGACGTCGTCGTTCCCGAGGCGAAGAAGGCGATCGTCAAGGGTTACGAGGAGCAGGACGAGAAGGTCCAGAAGCAGTACGAGCGCGGTCTGATCACCAAGGACGAGCGCACGCAGGAGCTCATCGCGATCTGGACCAAGGCGACCAACGAGGTTGCCGAGGCCATGAACGAGAACTTCCCGAAGACCAACCCCATCTTCATGATGGTCAACTCGGGTGCTCGTGGAAACATGATGCAGATGCGTCAGATCGCCGGTATGCGTGGTCTGGTGTCCAACGCCAAGAACGAGACCATCCCGCGTCCGATCAAGGCGTCCTTCCGCGAGGGTCTGTCCGTGCTGGAGTACTTCATCTCCACGCACGGTGCCCGTAAGGGTCTGGCGGACACCGCCCTGCGTACCGCCGACTCGGGTTACCTCACCCGTCGTCTGGTGGACGTCTCGCAGGACGTCATCATCCGCGAGGAGGACTGCGGCACCGACCGCGGCCTCAAGCTCAAGATCGCGGAGCGTGGCGCCGACGGCATCCTGCGCAAGACGGAGGACGTCGAGACGTCCGTCTACGCCCGGATGCTCGCGGAGGACGTCGTCGTCGACGGCAAGGTCATCGCGCCCGCCAACGTCGACCTCGGTGACGTGCTCATCGACGCGCTCGTCGGGGCCGGTGTGGAGGAGGTCAAGACCCGCTCGGTCCTGACCTGTGAGTCCGCGGTCGGCACCTGTGCGTACTGCTACGGCCGTTCGCTGGCGACCGGCAAGCTGGTCGACATCGGTGAGGCGGTCGGCATCATCGCCGCCCAGTCCATCGGTGAGCCCGGTACGCAGCTGACGATGCGTACCTTCCACACCGGTGGTGTGGCCGGTGACGACATCACCCAGGGTCTGCCCCGTGTCGTCGAGCTCTTCGAGGCGCGTACGCCCAAGGGTGTCGCTCCGATCTCGGAGGCGGCCGGCCGCGTCCGTATCGAGGAGACCGAGAAGACCAAGAAGCTCGTCGTCACCCCGGACGACGGCAGCGACGAGACGGCGTTCCCGATCTCGAAGCGTGCCCGTCTCCTGGTCGGCGAGGGCGACCACGTCGAGGTGGGCCAGAAGCTCACCGTGGGTGCCACCAACCCGCACGACGTGCTCCGGATCCTCGGTCAGCGCGCGGTCCAGGTCCACTTGGTCGGCGAGGTCCAGAAGGTCTACAACTCGCAGGGTGTGTCGATCCACGACAAGCACATCGAGATCATCATCCGGCAGATGCTCCGCCGGGTGACGATCATCGAGTCCGGCGACGCCGAGCTGCTGCCCGGCGAGCTGGTCGAGCGGTCGAAGTTCGAGACGGAGAACCGTCGTGTGGTCACCGAGGGCGGTCACCCCGCCTCCGGCCGTCCGCAGCTGATGGGTATCACCAAGGCATCGCTGGCGACCGAGTCGTGGCTGTCGGCGGCGTCCTTCCAGGAGACGACCAGGGTTCTGACGGACGCGGCGATCAACGCCAAGTCCGACTCCCTGATCGGCCTCAAGGAGAACGTCATCATCGGTAAGCTCATCCCGGCCGGTACGGGCCTGTCCCGCTACCGCAACATCCGGGTCGAGCCGACCGAGGAGGCCAAGGCCGCGATGTACTCGGCCGTCGGCTACGACGACATCGACTACTCGCCGTTCGGCACGGGCTCCGGCCAGGCCGTTCCGCTGGAGGACTACGACTACGGTCCGTACAACCAGTAAGAGCGCGTGAGGAAGGGCGGTCACCCCATCGGGGTGGCCGCCCTTTCGCGTCCCGCGCCGGGCAGGTCCCGCGCCGGGCAGGTCCCGCGCCGGGCAGGTCCCGCGCCGGGCAGGTCCCGCGCTGTCAGGTCCCGGGCACGGTCAGGGCCCAGGCGTCGTCGCTGTCGACGAAGACGGCGCCGACGCCCCGCAGGCCGAGCCGGAGCGACGACCGGCCCCGGCCCTCGGCGATCAGCCGGCCGGCGCGGGGGTCGTGGGCATGGGGCTCACGGATGGCGAAGTCCCCGTCGCCCCGGTGCTCGAACGCGGCCACGCGGTGCCCGGCGCGGTTCAGCAGCACCTCGGAGGCGTCCCCGTGCACCGTGCCGTCGAGGGCGCGCGCCCGGCGGGCGGGGAGCAGGGCGGCCCGCCACGGCCCCTCGGTGATGATCTCGATGGTGACCGCGTCCTCGACGGGGGCCGGTGCGGGCACGCGGACCAGCGCCGGGCCGTGCTCGCGGGAGGCCAGCTTCACGGCCCGCCGGCCACGGCGGCCGCCGACCTTGGCGCACACCAGGAAACCGACGGGTGAGCTGCCCTCGAAGGCGAGGAGGCACTGCCCCGTCCAGCCCTCGGGCCGGGGCATCCGCAGCGTCGCGGAGCCGCTGCCCCGGCTCCAGACGGCCGGGTCGTTCCCGGTCCGCTCGTCGTCGCCGTCACCGGCGGGCAGCCGCTCGAGGGCCCCGTGCCCGCGGGCGAGGATCTGCGGCACCAGCCCCGGTTCCGCGAGCTTCGCCTCCTCGTACGCGTCGAGGGCGATCCGCCAGTCGGCGGCGTGGGTGCCGCCGGCCAGCGGGCGGCGCGCGAGCAGCTCCCCGTACCGGGTGACGGCGTGCTCGGCGGCCTGGTGCCCGGGCCGGGGCGGCAGCGTGCCCCGGTGGGCTGCCGTCCTCGCACGCCGCCCCGAGGAGGCTTCCGCCCGCTTGCGCAGTCGGCGCAGACGCAGGGGGAGCGCGACGCCGGTGCCGAGCAGCAGGGCCCCCAGGAGCACCGGCGCGGCGGCGGTGCCGCCCGCGGCCGCGCTCAGCAGTCCCAGGGCCGCCACGAAGCAGCCCAGGTGGGTCAGAACCGTACGGACGCGGGCCGCGGTGCCGGCATCGGACGGTGGACGACGGGAGCCCGTCGCGGCGAGCGCGGCGGGAGGTGACGGGCGGTGGGTCATGGTGTCTCCCGGGGCCCGGGCCGGCCAAGGAGCGCCAGGTGGACCCTGCGCAGGGCTCGTGCTCCCACCGCGAGCACGGGTGGTACGTCGGCAGGCGGGAGACTGTGGGCGAGGGCGAGCACGTCCACGACGACGGCGTAGTCGTCGTCGACGGTCCGCGGTACGCCGGGCGCGCTCACGGCGGCCGCGTAGCCGCACGCCACTTCTGCGTATTCCATGACGGTCAGGCGCACGTCGACGGTGGTGTCGTCGAGGTCGTGGGCGGTTCGGGCTCGGTGGTCGGTCACGGCGGACCTCCTCGTACCGGACGGTTCGGCTGACCGCATTGTCCGGGCGGGGGAGGGCCGGGGGCAGGGGATGCCGGGGGCTGTCTTGTACGCCCTCCCGTTGCCGACTTCCGGCAACGGGAGGGCGCCCGCGAGCCGTTGACCGCGGTGCCGCACGCCACGCCGGCGCCGCTGCGGATCGTCCGGGACGCGTACGCGGACTCCCGCCGGCGCCCTCGGGCCATGATCGCGATGCGGCGCGTCACGGCCGCGCCCGGCCCCGTCCCGGCCCGTGTTCCGCGGCCCGGTCCGCCGCGGTGCGGGAGCCCGGGGGCGGGCGGCCGGGGCGCAGGTCGCGAGGATCGTCCCGCGCGTGGGCATTTGTTTTGACCGGAGTCCGTGCGATAGGTACGCTCAGACCTTGTGCCTGGGGTGTGCCTGGGCTCGTGTGCGTGTCTTCAACCGCATCACGAGTCAGATATCGGTCACCGCAATCTGTGTTCCTTCCGCCTGGTCGGTGGAGGTCTGCAGTATTCGACACACCCGACCGCGTGGGTCGGAGATGTTCCAGGTTAGCTTCACTGACGGCACACAGAAACCGGAGAAGTAGTGCCTACGATCCAGCAGCTGGTCCGCAAGGGCCGGCAGGACAAGGTCGAGAAGAACAAGACGCCCGCGCTCGAGGGTTCTCCTCAGCGCCGCGGCGTCTGCACGCGTGTGTTCACGACCACCCCGAAGAAGCCGAACTCGGCCCTCCGCAAGGTCGCGCGTGTGCGTCTGACCTCCGGCATCGAGGTCACGGCCTACATCCCGGGTGAGGGACACAACCTGCAGGAGCACTCCATCGTGCTCGTGCGTGGTGGCCGTGTGAAGGACCTGCCGGGTGTTCGTTACAAGATCATCCGCGGTTCGCTCGACACCCAGGGTGTCAAGAACCGCAAGCAGGCCCGCAGCCGCTACGGCGCCAAGAAGGAGAAGTAAGAATGCCTCGTAAGGGCCCCGCCCCGAAGCGCCCGGTCATCATCGACCCGGTTTACGGTTCTCCTCTGGTGACCTCGCTCATCAACAAGATCCTGCTCAACGGCAAGCGTTCCACCGCCGAGCGGATCGTCTACGGCGCGATGGAGGGTCTTCGTGAGAAGACCGGCGCCGACCCGGTCATCACCCTCAAGCGTGCCCTCGAGAACGTGAAGCCGTCTCTCGAGGTCAAGTCCCGCCGTGTCGGTGGCGCCACCTACCAGGTGCCGATCGAGGTCAAGCCCGGTCGCGCCGCCACCCTCGCGCTGCGCTGGGTCGTGGGTTACTCCCGCGCCCGCCGTGAGAAGACCATGACCGAGCGCCTCATGAACGAACTGCTCGACGCCTCCAACGGCCTCGGCGCTTCGGTCAAGAAGCGTGAGGACACGCACAAGATGGCCGAGTCCAACAAGGCCTTCGCGCACTACCGCTGGTAGTCGCTACCCACATCGAGACCGAGAGAAGATTGAGCCTTATGGCCACCACTTCGCTTGACCTGGCCAAGGTCCGCAACATCGGGATCATGGCCCACATCGACGCGGGCAAGACGACGACCACCGAGCGCATCCTGTTCTACACCGGTGTGAGCTACAAGATCGGTGAGGTCCACGACGGCGCTGCCACGATGGACTGGATGGAGCAGGAGCAGGAGCGCGGCATCACGATCACGTCGGCCGCGACGACCTGTCACTGGCCGCTCGAGGACGTCGATCACACGATCAACATCATCGACACGCCGGGTCACGTCGACTTCACGGTCGAGGTGGAGCGTTCGCTCCGCGTCCTCGACGGTGCGGTCACCGTGTTCGACGGTGTCGCCGGTGTCGAGCCGCAGTCCGAGACCGTCTGGCGTCAGGCGGACCGCTACGGCGTCCCGCGCATCTGCTTCGTCAACAAGCTCGACCGCACCGGCGCCGAGTTCCACCGCTGTGTCGACATGATCGTGAACCGCCTCGGCGCGACCCCGATCGTGATGCAGCTGCCGATCGGTGCCGAGGCCGACTTCAAGGGCGTCGTCGACCTCGTTCGTATGAAGGCTCTTGTCTGGTCCGCCGAGGCCACCAAGGGCGAGATGTACGACGTCGTCGACATCCCGGCCACGCACACCGAGGCCGCTGAGGAGTGGCGCGGCAAGCTGGTCGAGACGGTCGCGGAGAACGACGAGGAGATCATGGAGCTGTACCTCGAGGGCCAGGAGCCCACCGAGGAGCAGCTGTACGCCGCGATCCGTCGTATCACCATCGCCTCCGGCAAGGGCGGCGACACCACGGTCACCCCGGTGTTCTGTGGCACCGCCTTCAAGAACAAGGGCGTGCAGCCCCTGCTCGACGCCGTCGTGCGCTACCTCCCCTCCCCCCTGGACGTCGAGGCCATCGAGGGCCACGACGTCAAGGACCCGGAGACGGTCGTCTCGCGCAAGCCGTCGGAGAGCGAGCCGCTGTCGGCCCTCGCGTTCAAGATCGCGAGCGACCCGCACCTCGGCAAGCTCACCTTCATCCGGGTCTACTCGGGTCGCCTGGAGGCCGGCACCTCGGTGCTGAACTCCGTCAAGGGCAAGAAGGAGCGCATCGGCAAGATCTACCGCATGCACGCGAACAAGCGTGAGGAGATCGACGCGGTGGGCGCCGGCGACATCGTCGCCGTCATGGGCCTGAAGCAGACCACCACCGGTGAGACGCTGTGCGACGAGAAGAACCCGGTGATCCTGGAGTCCATGGACTTCCCGGCGCCGGTCATTCAGGTCGCGATCGAGCCCAAGTCCAAGGGTGACCAGGAGAAGCTGGGTGTCGCCATCCAGCGGCTCGCGGAGGAGGACCCCTCCTTCCAGGTTCACTCGGACGAGGAGACCGGCCAGACCATCATCGGTGGTATGGGCGAGCTTCACCTCGACGTCCTCGTCGACCGTATGCGCCGCGAGTTCAAGGTCGAGGCGAACGTCGGTAAGCCGCAGGTCGCGTACCGTGAGACGATCCGAAAGACCGTCGAGCGCCACGACTACACGCACAAGAAGCAGACCGGTGGTACCGGTCAGTTCGCCAAGGTGCAGATCGCGATCGAGCCGATCGAGGGCGGCGACGCCTCGTACGAGTTCGTGAACAAGGTCACCGGTGGCCGCATCCCCAAGGAGTACATCCCTTCGGTGGACGCGGGCGCTCAGGAGGCCATGCAGTTCGGCATCCTGGCCGGCTACGAGATGACCGGCGTCCGCGTCATTCTTCTCGACGGTGGCTACCACGAGGTCGACTCCTCCGAGCTCGCGTTCAAGATCGCCGGTTCGCAGGCGTTCAAGGAGGCCGCGCGCAAGGCTTCGCCCGTGCTGCTCGAGCCGATGATGTCCGTCGAGGTCACCACGCCCGAGGACTACATGGGTGAGGTCATCGGCGACATCAACTCCCGCCGTGGTCAGATTCAGGCCATGGAGGAGCGCAGCGGCGCTCGCGTCGTGAAGGGCCTCGTGCCCCTCTCGGAGATGTTCGGCTATGTCGGAGACCTCCGCAGCAAGACCTCGGGTCGCGCAAGCTACTCGATGCAGTTCGACTCCTACGCCGAGGTTCCCCGGAACGTCGCCGAGGAGATCATCGCGAAGGCCAAGGGCGAGTAACTCACCCGAGTTCACGCTTTAGGCTTGTCACCGGAGCCTGCTGGGGCGTTTCCTCCGACTTCACGGAGGGAGTGCCCCGGGCCCCGGCATCCCAGCAAAGATCACCTGGCGCCGATGAGTAAGGCGTACAGAACCACTCCACAGGAGGACCCCAGTGGCGAAGGCGAAGTTCGAGCGGACTAAGCCGCACGTCAACATCGGCACCATCGGTCACATCGACCACGGTAAGACGACCCTCACGGCCGCCATTACCAAGGTGCTGCATGACGCGTACCCGGACCTGAATGAGGCCTCGGCCTTCGACCAGATCGACAAGGCTCCTGAGGAGCGCCAGCGCGGTATCACCATCTCCATCGCGCATGTCGAGTACCAGACTGAGTCGCGTCACTACGCCCACGTTGACTGCCCCGGTCACGCGGACTACATCAAGAACATGATCACCGGTGCGGCCCAGATGGACGGCGCCATCCTCGTGGTCGCCGCCACCGACGGCCCGATGCCGCAGACCAAGGAGCACGTGCTCCTGGCCCGCCAGGTCGGTGTTCCGTACATCGTCGTCGCCCTGAACAAGGCCGACATGGTGGACGACGAGGAGATCCTGGAGCTCGTCGAGCTCGAGGTGCGCGAGCTGCTCTCCGAGTACGAGTTCCCGGGCGACGACCTGCCGGTCGTCAAGGTCTCGGCGCTCAAGGCGCTCGAGGGCGACGCCGAGTGGGGCCAGTCCGTCCTCGACCTGATGAAGGCCGTCGACGAGTCCATCCCGCAGCCCGAGCGTGACGTCGACAAGCCGTTCCTGATGCCGATCGAGGACGTCTTCACGATCACCGGTCGTGGCACCGTCGTCACCGGTCGTATCGAGCGTGGTGTCCTCAAGGTCAACGAGACCGTCGACATCGTCGGTATCAAGCAGGAGAAGACCACCACCACGGTCACCGGCATCGAGATGTTCCGCAAGCTGCTCGACGAGGGCCAGGCCGGTGAGAACGTCGGTCTGCTCCTCCGTGGCATCAAGCGCGAGGACGTCGAGCGCGGCCAGGTCATCATCAAGCCCGGTTCGGTCACGCCGCACACCGAGTTCGAGGCCCAGGCGTACATCCTGTCGAAGGACGAGGGTGGCCGTCACACCCCCTTCTTCAACAACTACCGCCCGCAGTTCTACTTCCGTACCACGGACGTGACCGGCGTCGTGACCCTCCCCGAGGGCACCGAGATGGTCATGCCGGGCGACAACACCACCATGTCCGTCCAGCTGATCCAGCCGGTCGCCATGGAGGAGGGCCTGAAGTTCGCCATCCGTGAGGGTGGCCGGACCGTGGGCGCCGGCCAGGTCACCAAGATCAACAAGTAATTGTTGCTCTGACCGACCTGTGCCGCTCCTGACGGAGCGTCAAATGAGGGCCCCCGCCCCGCCGTTCGCGGCAGGGTGGGGGCCCTCGCCGTTGCGCCGTCGGAAGGATTTACCGCACCCCGGTAACCAAAGTGACAGCGGTTGCCCGTAGCATCACGCGGGTCAGTTGTGGCATGTCCACTAAGGGGTGGGGACAACTTTGAGATTGGGACGAGTGCGCGGCACTGCCGTCGCCGCTGCCCTGGGTGTCGTCGCGGTCCTGGGCGTCCAGGGCATCGCGGGCGGTTCCGAAGCCGAAACGCAGGCACAGAAGAAGGCGGACGAGACTCCGTCCGCATACAGCGCCGGGGCCGACGAGAAGGGCCCGGTCAAGAGCGAGGTCCACAAGCTCTCCCTGAAGTCCAAGGGCAAGGGTGAGGCGGAGCTCTCGCGGCGCAGCACCGAGCCGTTCGGCATGCTGGGTGTCTCGTGGCCCGACCCGGACGCCGAGGTCGGGGGCACGATCGAGGCCCGCACCCGTGACGCGGAGACCGGCAAGTGGTCCGACTGGATCGAACTGGAGCCGTACCAGCCCGGCCTCGACGGCGAGCGCCCCGCCGAACGCGGCTCGACGGAGCCCGTCTGGGTGGGACGCTCCGACGGTGCCGAGGTGCGGGTGAGCGCCGGAGCGGCCGCCGGGAAGCTGCCGGCGGGCCTCCGGCTCGACATGGTCGACCCGGTCGCCGAGGGCGGCGCGGAGCAGGCCGGCGACGACCTGAACGCCGAGCCGGCCGCCTTCGCGGCCCCCGCGGTCGACCCGGGCCCGCCGTCCACGGTCCCGCAGCCGCCGGTGGTCACCCGCGCCGAATGGGGCGCGGACGAGAGCCTGAACGACGAGGACCCGATCTACCTGCCGGGCAGCACCGTCAAGGCCGTCTTCGTGCACCACACCGCGAGCGGTGAGTACGTCTGCACCGAGTCGGCGGCCGTCGTACGGTCGCTGCACGTCTACCACGTGAAGACCAACGGCTGGCGCGACCTGGGCTACAACTTCCTCGTCGACAAGTGCGGCACGATCTTCGAGGGCCGCCAGGGCGGCATCGACCAGCCCGTCCAGGGCGCGCACACCTACGGCTTCAACTCCGAGTCGACGGGTATCGCGGTCATCGGCGACTACACGGACGTCGCCGCGTCCAGCGTCGCGCAGACCGCCGTGGCGCGGATGTCCGCCTACAAGCTGGGCCAGTACGGGGGCGACCCCGCCGGCACGACCACGCTGGTCGCCGGAGCCACCCAGAAGAACTACAACGGGGACCAGTTCACGGCCGGGCAGTCGTACACGTTCGACCGGATCTCCGGTCACCGGGACGGCTACAACACCCAGTGCCCGGGTACGAAGCTCTACCCGCAGCTGCCCGCCATCCGCACGCTGGCCGCCGGCCCCGTGCAGAACCTGAAGGTCACCGACGTCGGTGGCGGAGCGGTTCCCGGCGGCAGCGGCTACGAGAGCCCCGGGCCGGTCACCGTGAAGTGGTCCACCACCACGCCCAGCTCGCTCATCTCCCGGTTCGAGCTGCTGGTCGACGGCGCCCCCGCGGCGACCGTCGAGGGGAACGTGCGCAGCGCCACGACGACACTGACGCCCGGTACGCACGAGGTTTCGGTCAACGGTGTGCACCAGTCCGGCAAGGCGGTCTCCGTCACGGCCGCGACGGTGACGGTGCCCGAGGCGAAGAGCTACTTCCCGGTGACGCCGAAGCGTCTGATGGACACCCGGACCGGTCTGGGTGTGCCGAAGGCGCCGGTCGGTGACGGCGGTGTCGTCACCCTCCAGGTCACCGGCGTCGAAGGCATCCCGGCCACCGGCGTCGGCGCGGTCGTGCTGAACGTGACGGCGACGAAGCCGACGGCGCCGCACAGCTATGTGTCGGTCTACCCGGACGGTACGACGCGCACCAGCGCGTCGAGCCTCAACTTCGTCCAGGGCCAGACCAAGCCGAACCTGGTGATCGTGCCGGTGGTCAACGGCAAGGTGAACTTCTACAACTGGGACGGCACGGTCCACCTGATCGCCGACGTCACCGGCTACTACATGAGCGGTGACGCCGCCGCTGAAGGGGCGACGCACTTCCCGGTGACGCCGAAGCGTCTGATGGACACCCGGACCGGTCTGGGTGTGCCGAAGGCGCCGGTCGGTGACGGCGGTGTCGTCACCCTCCAGGTCGCGGGCGTCGAGGACGTGCCGGCCGGTGTGAGCGCGGTGGTGCTGAACGTGACGGCGACGAAGCCGACGGCGCCGCACAGCTATGTGTCGGTCTACCCGGACGGTACGACGCGCACCAGCGCGTCGAGCCTCAACTTCGTCCAGGGCCAGACGACACCGAACCTGGTGATCGTGCCGGTGGTCAACGGCAAGGTGAACTTCTACAACTGGGACGGCACGGTCCACCTGATCGCGGACGTCACCGGGTACTTCATGGCAGGCGGGGAAGGCGCGTCGCACTACAACGTCACGCCGAAGCGTCTGATGGACACCCGGACCGGTCTGGGTGTGCCGAAGGCGCCGGTCGGTGACGGCGGTGTCGTCACCCTCCAGATCGCGGGCGTCGAGGACGTGCCGGCCGGTGTGAGCGCGGTGGTGCTGAACGTGACGGCGACGAAGCCGACGGCGCCGCACAGCTATGCGGCGGTCTACCCGGACGGCACGACGCGCACCAGCGCGTCCAGCCTGAACTACGTGCAGGGGGAGACCGTCGCCAACCTGGTGATCGTGCCGGTGGTCAACGGCAAGGTCAACTTCTACAACTGGGACGGCACGGTCCACCTGATCGCCGACATCACGGGCTACTTCAGCGAGTGATGTGACGCGGGAGCCGTGAACGGCACAGCGGGATGCTCCGGGGTCAGCCCCGGAGCATCCCGCTCGTCGTTTCCGCGCCGCGCCGGGTGGGGGCCTGGCGTCCCGGGAGGGTGAGGCCGTCCCGGGAGGGTGAGGCCGAAGGCCGCCGTGGCGGTCGGTGGGGTCTCAGCCCGCCGTGGCGGCCGCCTCCGCGCGGGGCCGCCAGACCCACGGGCGGGCGTCCGGCCCGATGCCCACCAGCACGGGCCCGGCGGAGGTGTCGGCCGGCGCCGGCATGTCGAGCGGCACCGGGCCGGTGGTACGGGTCAGCAGCCGGCCCCCGTGGTGCACCTGGACCCGGCCGTGCAGGTCCCGCCCGACGATCACCTGGCCGTACGGCCCGTCGCCCCCGCCCGGCGTGCCGGCGGCTGCCTGGTGCCCGTCGTCACCGTCCGGCGTGCCGGCTCCGCCGCTCTTCGGCTTCTGCTGCGGTGTTAGCGCCGGGACCGCGGTGAGCGGCCCGTACCCGTCGAAGCGGATGCCGGCGGTCAGCCGCTCACCGTCCGCCGTGAACAGGACGGCCCTCGGGGACGCGCTGCCGCGCGAGTCCGTCGGCGACTCACGCCGCCACGGCGCCTCCGTCCGGTACAGCAGCTGTACGGAGCCTTCCGGCCCCACCAGCGCGGCGGGCCGGTCCACGGCGGCCGGGAGCCGGCCGGCGGGCCGGTGGCGCAGCGGCCCGCCGGGCGCGTCCTGGGTCCAGTGGTGGACCGTGTCGCGGCCCGTACCGAAGAGGTGGACCCGGCCCGTGCCGTCCACTGCGGTGGTCAGGCCGTCCTGGACCTCGGCGTTGCCGTCCAGCACCCGCCAGTCGCCCCAGCTGCCGTCGGTGTCACGGACGCGGGTGCTCACGCCCTTGTCGGCGTCGCGTACGAACAGATGGACCCGCCCGTCGGGCGCGGTGACGGCCACCGGCACACCGATGCGCCGCCCGCGGCTGTCGGAGCGCTCCGGGTTCCCCAGTCCCCGCCAGGCGTGGAAGTCCCCGCCCGGGGTGCGCTGTTCGAGCAGCACGATCTCCCGGGCGTTGCCTCCTCGGTGTCCGCTGATCTCCGAGAACCGCAGCGCGAAGACGAGCCGGCGGCCGTCCGGCAGGGCCGCAGTTCCCAGCACGGGAGCGAGCGGGCCGCCGCCGAGGTCGTCCGGCTCGTTCCAGTTCCCGCTGCCCGGCCGGGTCTCCCGCCAGCGCACGGCACGCAGCCCGAGCACCCCGTAGGCGACGAGCCGGCCGTCCGGATCGGTGGCGACGGCCGCGCGTGCCCCGGGATAGCGGCGACGGGTCGACCGCACCCAGCCCTTCGTGTTGGTCAGGGGCCGTCGGCCGCCGACGTTGTAGTCGCCGCACCCCCCGCTGTTGCCGCACTCCCAGTCGGGGTCGCCGCCGTACGGCACCAGGTGCGACGCCTTCCGCTCGAGCACCGGCCGAGGCAGGTTCTTCGGCCAGTGGCGGTTGTAGTAGCCGCGGAAGGAAGTGGCGACGAAGGCCGGTATCCCGCCGCCGTCCCTCGTGCTCTGCGCGACCCAGCGCACCATGGCCGCCCAGCTGAAGGACGCCACGGCGGTGTGGTCGGCGTGGTCCGAGTAGCCGGGCTGCTCGCTGTCCCGCTTGCGGGTCGCCTCGTCGCTGAACTGGATGTCCGGATCCGGGTCGAGGGTGTGGACCACGGTCGGCCGGTACCGCTCCATCAGCCCCACGAGGACGTCTATGAGCTCGTCGTAGTCGTAGCTGTCGGCGCGGCGCACGGGGGAGCCGTCGGCGATCGCGGTCCGTATGCTCAGCGCGCGGTCGTGCCAGAGGCTGGGCAGAGCCGTCCAGCGGCGCGGGGCGTGCATGGAGAGATTGAGAAAGATGAGCTCGACGCGGCGGTTGCCGGCGGCGAGCGTGTTGATCTCCGCCCGCCGGTCGCCGCGGAGGGTGGCGACGCCCTTCTGCCAGTTCGTGAACCTGCCCAGGCCGAGCAGCTCGGCGTATGCCTGGCGCAGGCCCTGGTGCCGGGCGGAGGAGTAGGCGCCCTTGTCGGCGGGAGCGGTGTCCCGCCCGGGTATGTGGTTGATGCCGTTGTGCTCGCCCGCCGTGACGTAGACACAGACCAGCGGGACACCGGAGTCCAGCATGAGCCGGGCGTCCGGGTTCATGAAGTACAGGTCGTCGTCCGGGTGCGCGAGTATCTGCATCAGCTGCGCCCGCCCCGAGGTCGCGATGGGCATGCCGGGTGCGGGATCGGCGACGGGCCCGGTACGCCGCGGGGACGGCACGGAGCACGAGGTGAGCGCGGTGGAGGCGGCCGTTGCCAGGGCGGCCATGGCCGCGACGACACTGCGCCGCCGGGGCCGGTTCGGGGCAGGGCTCAGCCCTGACACAGCTCTGTCGTTCACTTGTCCCGCTCCGTCCGCTTTCCCCCGCAGCGGCCGGGCGTCGCCCCCGTCTGCGTACCGTGATCTCCCGGGTCGATCTCCCAGGTCGCGGGCCGGCTGGTCGAGGCCGTAGCACCGCGATCAACTAGACGGCGGACGGGTGCCGTGGGTTGCCTGTGCGTTCGCCTCCTGTTCGAGTGGGCTTGCTCACGGGCTCGCTCACGGTCGCGGCAGTGTGACGCCGAAGGCGTCGCCGCTGGCGCCGGCTGCCCATCCCGTCGACTCCTCGGACAGCACGGTCGCGGACTCCAGCGTCCCCGGCCGCACCTTGACGACCGTCACCGTGCCGGCCCCGTTCCCGGGTGCGCCGATCAGCGACCGGCCACCCGGCAGCCATCGGGCAACCAGCCGTGCCCAAACCCGCCCTGACCTGCTGCTGTTTACGCGTCAGGTGCAGGGTGAGGACGGCCTCGCGCAGGTGGTGTGCTCGTGCCGGACCGCCGTCATCCGGCCTGCCGCCGAGGCGAGGCGGACAGCGGGACCCGCTGCCTTCTTCCCTCCCCGGTACGAGCAAGGCCGGCCCCCTGCCCGGAGTGAGGGCAGGGGGCCGGTGGGAGTCCTCCGGGGAGGAGCGGGTCAGACGCCCGCGACGGACTGGATCCAGGAGCGGTAGGCCGTCACGTTCGTGTACGCCGTGGTGGTCTGGCGGTCGCTGGTGGAGGCGACGCCGACCTGGACGCCGTTCGCCATCATCGGGCCGCCGGAGTCGCCGCCGGCGGTGATGCCGTCGCCGCGGCGGGCGCAGATCGCCGAGCCTCCGTAGGCGTCACCGCAGCCGCCGGTGACGGTCACGTTCGCGACCTTCAGGTAGCGCGACTGGCAGTTGGCCTCCGAGCCGCACCGGGAGGTCGCGCCCCAGCCGTAGACCTGGACGTTCTGGCCCACGTACACCGTGCCCGGCTGCCCGAGCCGCGCGTAGGTGGCGGAGACCGAGCGGTCGAGGCGTACCAGTGCCAGGTCGGAGCCGTGGGTGACCGTCTGGGTCCCGTACGCGACGGTGCCGCCGCTGTGCTGGTCGAGGCTGCCGATACGGAAGGCGAGCCCGCCGCCCGTGACGCAATGCTTGGCGGTCAGGATCCAGGTCGGCGCGATGATCGACGCCGAGCAGGTCTCTCTGCCGTTCGAGAAGAGGCGTGCCGCCCAGGGGGCGTTCTGCGCGTAGCCGCCGCCGATGATCGGCTGCGGACCGCTGGGCACGGGCGCTGGGGATGTGGCGGCCGTGGCGGTGGGCGCGAGGGTCAGGGCGGCCAGCAGGGCAGCCGCAAGTGCCATGAATAACTTGGCTATTCGCAAGGCTCCTCATTTCCGAAGACACGCGCGGGGACGCGTGTGGGGGGTGTCCAGGAGCCATCAGGATCGCCAGGAGACAGCGGAGTTGGGTAATAGCGTTCTGCCATAACACGGTGCTATGGCGGGGTGACCAGGGACTGTCCGCCGTGCGTCAGCGCAGGGTCGGGACCTCGCCGCCGGGCACGTGGGTCACCGTCGTGTGCGTGAGTCCGCGCAGCCACGGGGCCGCGAGCTGCGCGAGCCGGGCCTTGTCCGGCGGGGTGGGGCCGAGGCCGATCGCGTAGCGGGCAAGGGACGTGGTGAAGGGACGGGGCCAGGCGTGGACGCCCGTCTCGGGGAGGGCCGCCAGGAGGGCGCGCATACGGCCACGGACCCGGCCCTCCTCCGAAGGGTCGGCCACAGTCACGACCGCCCAGGCCGCGTGGCGGCGGTGCAATGGGGGAGGGGTCAGCAGCTCGGCGAAAGGCCGGTCATCGCCAAGGAGCTCCCAGGCGCGGAACAGCTCCTGGGTGATCAGGTCGCGCATGCCCGCCGTGACCTGGTCGGAGCAGGGGCGGACGGGCTCGGTCGGGGTCCAGATCGTGACCGGCAGGTCAGGACGGAGCGCGTCGCCGCCGACCGGCTCGCGCCAGTCCCAGGCCGCCCAGGTCGCGAAGAAGCGGCGGAGCAGGGCGGGAGGGTGCAGGTCGTCCGCGTCACGCACGGTTCGGGCCGCGAGCACGGACCAGGCGAGGCCCGGCAGCCCGCCGAACGGGGCCGAGTCCAGGCCGCGGGCCCGCGCCCACGCCTTGACCTGCCGTGCCAGCTGCGTGAACGCCGCGTGGCGGTCGCCGACCGAGGTGAGCAGCGCGTCGGCGTCGCTCACCGCGCTCAGTGCGACCGCCGCGTCCTCGCCCAGCTCGGCACGGCGGGCGACCGCTCCGGTCGGTGGGACGGCGCCGGTGGCGACGACGGCCAGGTCCACCGCCAGGCCGTCGACGCTCAGCCGCAGGCCCGGGACGCGGGCGCCGACCACCTCCCGTACGTCCGTCGCTCCGGGAAGCGCGGCCGTCAACCGGGCGCGTACGTCCGCGAGTCCGGGCGGCGCGCCGGGCAGCGCCGCGACCAGGTCCAGGTCCGCGCCCGGCAGCGCGCAGCCCATGCGCCGTGAGCCGGCGACATGGACGGCCCCTTCGGCCAGCGCCTCGGAGATGCGCTCCGCCATACCCGACGCGTCCCCTTCCTCGCGCACCGCGGCCGGGGCCTCGTCCGGGCCCCAGCGCACCTCACCCGTCCCCAGCGACACCGTGGCCCGTACCCGCATCGGCTCGTCGCCGCGGCGGGACAGGAGGACCAGCTCGCCGACGCGGGCGGACAGCGGCTGCAGCCGGGTCGCGCACTCGGCGGTCAGCGGCTGCGGGTCCTTCGTGCGGCCCAGGCTCAGATGGGGGGTGAAGCCCTCGCGGTGACCTCGGCACCGGGGGAACCGCTGCTCCAGGGCGTGCCGCAGCTCCTGCCACGGCTGCTCGTCGTCCGCCGCCGGGTCGAGCCACACCGTCGCGTCCTCGCGGTGGCCGAAACTGTTCACGCCCGCCAGCCGGGCGTCGAAGGGCGCGACCGTCGACAGGGCCTCCGTCAGCAGCGGCGCCGCCGCCTCGAAGTCGGACTCCGGTACGAAACCGAAGAGCACGTTGACGTGCGGCGGCCAGCGGTGGATCTGCGGGTCGTGGTCCCGGCGGATGTCCTGGACCGGCGGCCACAGTTCGGCGGGCGGCACCCACGCCACGGCGGTACGGGCCGTCTGCCGTATGTCGAGAACCCGCCGCCCTTCGTGCACCGGGCCGAGCGCGACCGCCACGCCGTAGTGGTCGGAGACGTACAGCCCCTGCGTGGTGGGGACGTCACCGATCAGGGCCGCCGAGCCCACGGACAGCCCGTCGGCCCGCACCAGTACCCGGTCCAGCCGTCCCGCACGCCCGGTGAGCGACGCGACGGCGGCCAGAGGATTCGCGGCGGGGTCGAAGGTGGGCGTCGTGTCGGCCGGGCCGTGCGCCTCGCTCCACGTGTCGCGCATCCCGAGCGTCGTCTGCGGGGAGTCCGTGCCGTCGTTGAAGTCCCCGACGAGCACCACGTCCCCGTCCAGGCTCGCCAACCCCTCCGCGATCCGGGCCAGTTCGGCCTGCCGCCGGGCCGCGCCGTCGTCCGAGTGGTCGCTGCTGAGGTGGGTTGCGGCGACCGTGACCGGCCCGGTGGCCGTGTCGACGACGACCGCGGCGACGGCCTTGTGCGGGCCGAGGACGTGGTGGCCCACCTCCCTCACCGGCAGCCGGCTGAGCAGCAGCAGCCCGCACTCGTCGACGTCCCGCCCGGCCGGATCGGTCGCCAGGGTGTACGCGTCCCGCACCCACGGCGTCCGCAGCAGCATGACGAGCAGCGCGGGCTCGACCTCCTGGAGCGCGACGACGTCCGCGTCGGCGTCGCGCAGCGCGTCGATCAGCAGCGGGCGGCGCAGGGCGGTGTCGATGCGGTCGGAGTCGTAGCGGTCCCACAGGGTGTTCCAGGTCAATACGCGCAGACCGCCCGTGACGCCCCTCGGGGTGTGCGCAGGTGTCCAGGCGTCCCCGTCCCACGCGTACGGTGTCCGGGCCTCGAAGAACGGAGCGCGCAGCCGCCGGGCCTCCCGCACTCTTCCGGCGTCGGTGTCGTCGATACGGTCCACGCCTGTCGCCCGGTCCCACACGACCTCGCCGTCCGCCTCGAAGAACAGCACCCGGTGCCACGGGATGTCCCCGCCCGGCACGAACGCCGACAGCGGCATCCGCTGGGGCGCGGCCTCCCGCCGCCGCACGCCGATCACGAAGCGCGCCGGGTCGAAACGCGCGTCCCAGCGGACCCGGTGGTAGATCTCCTCGCTGGTACGCACGGCTACGCCTCCTCCTCCACGGTCCCGCTCGCCCCGATGTACCAGGTGCGGTGCGCCTGGCCCGGGTACGGCGGCACGAACCGGTGCAGCTGGGCGGTCAGCACCTGCGGCGGCACGGGGTGCTCCCTCTTCTCGTTGCGGCGGACCAGCTCGTCCTCGGCGACCAGCACCACGGCGTGGGTGGTCAGCGCGTCCCGGCGGCGGGCGACCGCGTGGACCAGGGAACGCTGCCGCGGACTCAGCGACGTGGCGTCCCACACCACGGTCCCGCCGGTGGCCAGGGCGGTGTCGAGCCGGTCGAGCCCCGCGCGCAGCACCTCGTCGTTGGCCTTCTGGTCGGCGCGGGAGCCGCGCGCGGCGCGGAGGTCGTCGAGGGACACGTACGCGTCGATCTCGTCGAGGCTCCGCGCGAAGGTGCTCTTGCCGCTGCCGGACGGGCCGACCAGGTGGATCAGCCGCGGGAAGTCGCCGTCCCGCCACCGCCAGGTCGCCGCGACGGCCTCCTCGGCGCTGCCGATCCGCCCGTCCGCGTACGCCTGGCGTGCCTCGGCCCGGCAGCGGGCGGCGGCGGCCGGTTCCAGACCGGCGAACGCCTCCGCCAGGCCGGACAAGGGATCGATCTCCTCGGCGTGCAGCGCGGACCAGGCCACCTGCTCCCGGGCCTCCGCCGTCTCGGCCGTCGACGCCGCGACGGCATGCAGAACACCTAGGTCGGCGGCGTACGACATCCGCACCAGGCCCGCGCGGCGGTCCTCGTCCGGGTACGGCCGGTGCAGCGCCGACTGAAGGCCGACGAGGTCCGCGACGCGCCGAGCGAGTGGCAGCCCGAGCGCCGGTGTCAGTTTCGGTGCCAGCGCGCCCCGCCGCTCCCGGTGCAGCAGCGCGGCCAGTACGCCGGCGAGCCGGGCGTCCCCGGTCCGTCCGCCCAGGTCCAGTCGCGCGACGGCGGCGGCGTCCCCCTCATCCGGCGTCGTCACGTCGACCGGCGCCCCGGACCGTACGTCCCACAGCGCGGCTCCGGGCCCAAGGGTGTTGGGCACGACGGCAGCGTGCATCCAGTGCGTATCGGTCCGCACATGTCCGGCCCGCACCCACTTGGCGACCCGCTGCGCGAACTCCTGGGCCATGAAGCCGTCGGCGGTCCGGACGACGTATCCCTCCTGCCGCCCGAGATCCAGCTTCAGCGCCCGCACGGCCCGCTCGTCGAAGACCCCGCGCCACAGCACGCGCGGCACCGGAATCCCGAGATCGCGCAGGAAGCGGACGGTCCGGTCCCAGTCCAGGCACCAGCCGAGTTCGTCCCACACGGAGAAGCCGTAGAAGTAGCTGTCCAGATCGTCGTAGGCGATCGAGTGCCGGGCGAACATGTTCTCCCCGCACACCCGCCCGCCCTCGGGGATGTGGTGCCCGATCCGCCCCTGCAGCGCCTTGACCCATGTCCGGGACGGATGGTGCGCGGAGTCGAGCGAGCGGGCGTGCAGCCCGTCGCGGTACAGGGTGGTGTTCTCGCCGTCCAGCTTCTCCGTGACGACGACCTCACGGCCGCGCAGCCCGGACAGGTCGGTGACCCGGACATCGTCCGCCGTCGCCCCGGGCGACCACGGCAGATGCCGGGTGCGTGGGTAGTGCGTACGCATGGTGACCGAGCCCCCGTGTCGATGACGTGCCCGTCACTGTAGGAGCGCGGGGCGGGGCGATCGACCGAATATCCCCTGATGGCGATGACCGCGGGAGTGGATCAACGGGAAGGCGTCCGCCGGGCGGATCGGGAACGGGTGCTCAGGACAGGCTCTTGTCCTGACCGAGTGCCGTCAGCTCGTCGTCCGCGTCACGACGCCGCTGACCGTCGTCCTGTTCTTCACCGGTGAAGATCTCCTCGGCCGTGGCGGCGGTGACAGCGCGCCCGAGCCACTCGAGCAGCAGGTTGGGGTCGGCACAGCCGGTGATGCGTTCGCGGATGTCGTTCGGGACGGGGATGCCACGTCGCTCCAGCACAAGAAGGAGGCTCCGCGCTTCGCCTTCGGCTCGTCCTTCGGCCCGGCCTTCGGCTCGTCCTTCGTCGCGGATTTCCTCGGACAGCGGAGATTTGTAGAACGAAAGGTCCACAGCCACCAGATTCCTCCACAGTTGCGCGGCCGGTAGTTTGCCCAAGCCTTGTGCGATGAGTTCGACGATGGGGTCGGCGATGGTTTCCGGTGCGTCCCGCAGCGCGGCTGACACTGCTTTGAGTATGGCACCGATGTCCGGATCGACGGCATGTGTGATCGCGGACAGAGTGGCCAGAGCCAGGTCCTTGCGGGCCTCGGCCGCGTTGGTGATCACCGGCATGTTGTGCGGCCCGGCTACGAGCGGGCGCAGGGTGAGTGCGGCCCACTGCGGGGGGCCGATGTCGACGGGCCGGGATGCCCACTCGGCGGTCGGGCGGTCCTGGCACACGACCAGCAGTACGGGCGGCAGCCGGTACTTCGTGTACAGGTAGGACAAGTAGTACGCCCAGCTGGCCGGCTTGGACGGGTCCTTCTTGCCCTGTGCTTCGACCGCAAGGAGGAAGGGGGCGTCGTCCTCGGTGTCCAGCCGTAAGAGAGTGTCGACCCGGCGTTCGACGGGCTGGGTTTCGGTGAGGTCCGTGGGCAGGACCGTGACGGAGGTGGGTGGGGCGAAGTCGATGCCCAGCACCTCGGAGACGCCGGAGAAGAGCCCCGGGTATTCCTGGAAGATGCGGTGCATCGCCTCATGGGGCGAACTGACCATGCGGGTCCTCACATGTGGCGTCGATGGCACATGCCACTGGCAAATGCCCTCCGGTGAGCGTAGGCAGCCGAAGCAGCACGAGACGTGCGGAGTCGGGGTCGTTCACCCGAAGGAGCGAGCTGGTTCCCGTGCGAGCTCCAGCTCGGCCCACACGGTCTTGCGGGGGACGGGCCCGGTGACCACGCCCCACCGGTCGGACAGGGCCTCGACCAGCAGCAGGCCGCGTCCGGACTCCTCGTCGTCGGCCGGTGGGCGGGGCGCGACGTTCGGGAGGCGGTCGCCCCGGGTGTCGGTCACCTCGATGCGCAGCGCCTGGTCGCCCGCGGTGGTGAACAGTGCGAGGAGGAAGTCCCGGCCGCGCAGCCGGCCGTGGGTCGAGGCGTTCGCGGCAAGCTCGGCGACGATGTGCCGGGCGGCGTCGGTCACGCGGGACGGCATGCCCCAGCTGCGCAGTTGCGCCACGGTGAGCAGTCGGGCGAGACGCGCCCCGCGAGGCGTGGGGGACAGGATCACCGTGAAGTGATGCGTGGGGGAGATGAGTTGGGTGGTCTTCTCGTTCACGTCACTCAGCGTGGCGGACCGTGCCTACGCTGAACAGTGACGAACCGGGTACGTACGGTCACTGTCCAGGGCTTGTCCGGTGCTGTCGGGCCTGTCCGGAGCGGCGGTACGGGTATGGGGGCGTCCAGGTACGGCAGCACGTCGGAGGTGGGTGCGGGTGTCGGTGGAAACGGGCGGGGCCAACGCGGAGGCGGACGAGCCGGGTTGGGAGGTCGACCCGGAGGACGAGTCGGGTGCGGCGGTCGTCGCGGCGGTGGGCCGCCAGCTGCGGCTGCGCCGCGAGGCGGCGGGCATGCGGGCGGGCGAGTTCGGCACGGCGATCGGGTACGGCGAGGACCTGGTCTACAAGGTCGAGGCCGGTAAGCGGATCCCGCGCCCGGAGTACCTGGACAAGGCGGACGAGGTGTTGGGGGCGGGTGGTCTGATCGCCGCGATGAAGAAGGACGTCGCGGAGGTCCGCTACCCGAAGAAGGTCCGGGACCTGGCGCGTATGGAGGCCAAGACCGTCGAGTTGTTGGCTTACGGGAGTCACGATCTGCACGGTCTGCTGCAGACCGAGGAGTACGCCCGTGCGCTCTTCGGGATGCGCCAGCCTCCGTACCAGGAGGACGAGATCGAGCGTGCGGTGGCCGGACGTATGGCCCGGCGGTCGATCTTTGACCGGTCCCCTGCCCCGGTGCTCAGCTTCGTTCTGGAAGAGGCGCGGCTGCGGCGCCCACTCGGCGGAAGGGCGGTTCTGCGGCGGCAGCTCGAACGACTCCTGGAAGTAGGCCAGTTGCGCAGCGTCACCCTTCAGGTGATGCTGAACGAGTGCGAGGAGCACGCCGGAGTGGACGGCGGAATCGAAGTCCTGAAGTTCGGCGACGGGACGGCGGTGGGCCGCTCGGAAGGAGCCTTCAACGGCCGGCCGGTTTCCGACCCGAAACAGCTTCAGGTTCTCGAACTGAGGTATGGCATCATCCGGTCCCAGGCTCTCGCCCCACGGGAGTCACTGGCCTTCATCGAGCAATTGCTGGGAGAAACATGACCCGCATGACGCCTGCGGACGGCGGCTTCGCGCAGGAGTGGCGTAAGAGCAGCTACAGCGGCAACGGCAGCGAAGCCGACTGCGTCGAGGTCGCGACCGCCCCCGACGCAGTCCGTGTCCGTGACTCCAAGTGCGTCCCCGGGCCCGGCCTCGCCGTCACGTCCGCCGCCTGGGCGGCGTTCGTGGCGTACGCGTCGGAGCGCTGACAGGCCGGGCCCTGCGGCGGGGGCCTTCGTGCCAAGGGCCGTGACGGACACCTCGTGCGGCGTGCCCTCGCCCGTGGCGCGCCGCCGGAGCCCGCGAGGCGAGGTCGCGCCCGCCACCGGGCCTCACCTGTGGCATCAGGGGCGTCACACGATCATCACGGTACGGACCCGGCCCTTGCCCCCGGGGTGATCACCTTCGTGGAATGTGCACGACAGCACCACATCTGCGAGGCGGGCACAGTGAGCAAGAACCAGCCGGAGAACCGGTCCGGCGACGGACCCGGTGTCTCCGACGAGGAATGGTCGCGGTTCCTCCGTGACGCGGAGGCCGCGGCCGACGCTCCGAAGGAGCCGTCCGCCCGGGCCCGGATGGTGACCGAGCGGCTGCGCGCGCAGGACGCGGAGGCCGCCAGCCAGAGCGGGCGGCGCTGGGGGCGGAAGTCGAAGGCGCCTGCCCAGCCGCCGGGCTGGCGGACCGGGCCGGCCTGGCAGGAGATGAACGGGGCGAAGGCGCGGCGCAAGCGTGTGACGTCCGCGGTCGCCGTGCTCGCGCTGGCCGGGCTCGCCGTGGTGGCGGTCAAGCCCGAGCTGGTCACCGATCATCTGCCGGACGGCGGCGCGAGCGATGTCGCCGCCGTGCCGCTCGCTCCGGAAACGGCCCGGCCGACGACCGCGCCGCCCGAGGACGTGTTTCCGGACAGCCCGACGATCAAGGAGCCGTTCCGCGGGTCGCCCGCCCTGCGCTGGGCCGACGGCGCGGCCGGGATCGTGCTGCCGGAGGCCAAGGCCGTGGGCGGCATGAGCAAGAAGCAGGTCGCGTACGCGCTGGAGAGCGTCAAGAAGTTCCTCGTCGCCGCCAACATCGACCCGGCCACGCTCAGGGGCGAGCCACCGAAGGCCGCTCTCAGGATGCTCGACCCGCTCCAGAAGGACGGGCGGGGTCATCTGGAGAAGGCCCTGGCCGAGCCGGACGGGCAGGACGATCCCACCCTGGTCTTCAGCCGCTTCGACCCCGGCCACGTCCGCCTGGTCGGGACCGTGGTGAAGACCCGGGGCCGGATGACGTTCAAGGCCGACGGCGACAAGGGGGTGCTGGTCAGTACCGACTACTCCTTCGTCTACCCGATGGTGAAGGCGGAGCCCGGTGCGACCGAGGTGGCGCGGACCATCGTGCGGCGCGCCATGACCTTCGCCCTCTACGACCCGGCCAGGGTGATCACGACGCGCGGAAAGCTCGTCGTCACCCAGTGGGCGGCGGACGTGGGGAACGACGCGTGCGAAGAGCGGAAGGGATTCTTCCGGCCGCAGTTCCCGGCAGATCTCGTCGGGGAGCCGACCCCCTCGGGGCCCGCGGTGGACCCGTACGACCGGAGCAGGGAGGCAGTCGGCGACGACCACGAGTGCGGCACGGTGACCCGTACCTGATGATCGTCCGGAGGGGGAGCGCGCGTGCCGCTGTTTGACGATCAACCCTTGCGGGGTACTCTTCTCGGCTCGATTGGCCAGGGCGAGGAACCGTATGGCAGACTGTCCGGGTTGCTCGGTTGAGTACCGATGCTGCGCGCCTCCCGCCGGGAGGACCGGAAGCGAGTCCCACAGTACTCGTCGCCCCACGCTTCTCGAATAAGACGAGGCAGGGGCGGACGTACGGGAATCTTCCGGGAAGTGTCAGCGGGGTGCCGGCCAGGCACTCGGCGGGAGCTCTTCCCTCGATACGCGGCCGTAGGCCGCACCCCCTTGGTTGGGAAATCCTTCGGGAGATCTGCGTAGAGGGAGTGCGACACGCCCGACCGCGTGGGTCGGAGAAGAGAGCAGGACCCTCCGGGTTCCAGAGCGTTTCACTAGACAAAGGACTACTGAGTAGCCATGGCGGGACAGAAGATCCGCATCCGGCTCAAGGCCTACGACCACGAGGTCATCGACTCCTCGGCGAAGAAGATCGTCGAGACGGTGACCCGCACTGGTGCGTCGGTCGCGGGCCCGGTGCCGCTGCCCACTGAGAAGAACGTGTACTGCGTCATCAAGTCGCCGCACAAGTACAAGGACTCGCGCGAGCACTTCGAGATGCGCACGCACAAGCGCCTGATCGACATCCTCGACCCGACGCCCAAGACCGTTGACTCGCTGATGCGCCTGGACCTTCCGGCCGGCGTCGACATCGAGATCAAGCTCTGAGAGGCGCGGAAGAGATGGCTAAGCAGATCAAGGGCGTCCTGGGCGAGAAGCTCGGCATGACCCAGGTCTGGGACGACAACAACCGCGTCGTCCCGGTGACCGTAGTCAAGGCCGGGCCCTGCGTCGTCACCCAGGTCCGCACGAACGACATCGACGGCTACGAGTCGGTCCAGATCGCCTTCGGCGAGATCGACCCTCGCAAGGTGAACAAGCCCCTCAAGGGCCACTTCGCCAAGGCCGACGTGACCCCCCGCCGCCACCTGGTGGAGCTCCGCACCCCTGACGCCAGCGAGTACACGCTGGGCCAGGAGATCACTGCCGAGGTGTTCGAGTCCGGCGTCAAGGTCGACGTCACGGGCAAGAGCAAGGGCAAGGGCTTCGCCGGTGTCATGAAGCGTCACAACTTCAAGGGCCTCGGCGCCGGTCACGGCACCCAGCGCAAGCACCGCTCTCCCGGCTCCATCGGTGGCTGTGCCACCCCGGGCCGTGTGTTCAAGGGCCTCCGCATGGCGGGCCGTATGGGCAACGAGCGGGTCACCACCCAGAACCTGACCGTTCACGCCGTTGACGCGGAGAAGGGCCTGCTCCTCATCAAGGGCGCAGTACCCGGTCCGAACGGCGGCCTGGTCCTGGTCCGCACTGCGGCCAAGGGGGCCTGAGGACTATGAGCACCATTGACATTCTGTCGCCCGCAGGCGACAAGTCCGGGACCGTTGAGCTCCCGGCCGAGATCTTCGACGCCAAGGTCAGCATCCCGCTGATCCACCAGGTCGTCGTCGCGCAGCTGGCCGCTGCCCGTCAGGGCACGCACAAGGTCAAGACGCGTGGCGAGGTCCGCGGTGGTGGCAAGAAGCCTTACCGCCAGAAGGGCACCGGCCGCGCCCGTCAGGGTTCGACCCGTGCGCCTCAGTTCGCCGGCGGTGGCGTCGTCCACGGCCCCGTGCCGCGTGACTACTCGCAGCGGACCCCGAAGAAGATGAAGGCCGCCGCCCTGCGCGGTGCCCTCACCGACCGGGCCCGCCACTCCCGCATCCACGTCGTCTCCGGCGTGGTCGAGGGCGAGGTCTCCACCAAGGCGGCGAAGACGCTGTTCGGCAAGATCAGTGAGCGCAAGAACCTGCTCCTGGTCGTCGACCGCGCCGACGAAGCCGCGTGGCTGTCCGCCCGCAACCTGCCCCAGGTGCACATCCTGGAGCCGGGCCAGCTGAACACGTACGACGTGCTCGTCTCCGACGACGTGGTCTTCACCCAGGCCGCCTTCGAGACCTTCGTGTCCGGCCCCAAGGCCGCCAACGACACTGAAGGGAGCGAGGTCTGATGTCCGAGGCCACGATCACCAGCAAGACCTTCACGGACCCGCGCGACGTTCTCGTCAAGCCCGTGGTCTCCGAGAAGAGCTACGCCCTGCTCGACGAGAACAAGTACACGTTCATCGTCGCGCCCGGCTCCAACAAGACCCAGATCAAGCAGGCCGTCGAGGCGGTCTTCTCGGTCAAGGTCACCGGGGTCAACACGATCAACCGTCAGGGCAAGCGCAAGCGCACCCGCACCGGTTTCGGCAAGCGCGCCAACACCAAGCGCGCCATCGTGACCCTTGCCGAGGGCGACCGTATCGACATCTTCGGCGGCCCGGCCTCCTGACGGAGGTCGAGTCGTCCGATATCGGACGAGGACTGAGAAATGGGTATCCGCAAGTACAAGCCGACGACTCCGGGCCGTCGTGGCTCCAGCGTCGCCGACTTCGTCGAGATCACGCGGTCCACGCCGGAGAAGTCGCTGGTCCGCCCTCTGCACAGCAAGGGCGGCCGTAACAACACCGGTCGTGTGACCGTCCGACACCAGGGCGGTGGCCACAAGCGCGCCTACCGCGTGATCGACTTCCGTCGTCACGACAAGGACGGCGTGCCGGCGAAGGTCGCTCACATCGAGTACGACCCCAACCGCACCGCGCGCATCGCGCTCCTGCACTACGCGGACGGCGAGAAGCGCTACATCATCGCCCCGCGTGGCCTGAGCCAGGGCGACCGGGTCGAGAACGGCCCCGGCGCCGACATCAAGCCCGGCAACAACCTGGCGCTGCGCAACATCCCGGTCGGTACGACCATCCACGCCATCGAGCTGCGGCCCGGCGGCGGCGCGAAGTTCGCCCGTTCCGCGGGTGCCTCCGTGCAGCTGCTGGCGAAGGAGGGCCGGATGGCCCACCTGCGTATGCCGTCCGGCGAGATTCGCCTGGTCGACATCCGCTGCCGCGCCACGGTCGGCGAGGTCGGCAACGCCGAGCAGTCGAACATCAACTGGGGCAAGGCCGGCCGTCTGCGCTGGAAGGGCGTCCGCCCGACCGTCCGCGGTGTCGCGATGAACCCGGTTGACCACCCGCACGGTGGTGGTGAGGGCAAGACCTCCGGTGGTCGCCACCCGGTCTCCCCGTGGGGTCAGAAGGAGGGTCGTACTCGCTCTCCCAAGAAGGCGAGCAGCAAGTACATCGTCCGCCGCCGCAAGACGAACAAGAAGCGCTAGGAGCGGGTTTAGATGCCGCGCAGTCTCAAGAAGGGGCCCTTCGTCGACGACCACCTGATCAAGAAGGTGGACACGCAGAACGAAGCAGGCACCAAGAACGTCATCAAGACCTGGTCCCGTCGCTCGATGATCGTCCCGGCCATGCTGGGCCACACGATCGCGGTGCACAACGGCAAGACCCATGTCCCGGTGTTCGTCACCGAGTCCATGGTCGGCCACAAGCTCGGCGAGTTCTCGCCGACTCGCACCTTCCGCGGCCACGTCAAGGACGACCGGAAGTCGAAGCGCCGCTAACGCGGGGTGGAACGACTCATGACTTACACCGAAGGGACAACCATGGAAGCCAGGGCCCAGGCGCGGTACATCCGCGTCACGCCCATGAAGGCCCGCCGAGTGGTGGACCTCATCCGTGGCATGGATGCCACGGAGGCTCAGGCGGTCCTGCGTTTCGCCCCGCAGGCCGCGAGCGTGCCGGTCGGCAAGGTGCTGGACAGCGCCATTGCCAACGCCGCGCACAACTACGACCACACCGACGCCTCTTCGCTGGTCATCAGCGAGGCGTACGTGGACGAGGGTCCGACCCTGAAGCGGTTCCGTCCGCGTGCTCAGGGCCGTGCCTACCGGATCCGTAAGCGGACCAGCCACATCACCGTGGTCGTCAGCAGCAAGGAAGGAACCCGGTAATGGGCCAGAAGGTAAACCCGCACGGGTTCCGGCTCGGTATCACCACGGACTTCAAGTCCCGCTGGTACGCCGACAAGCTGTACAAGGACTACGTCAAGGAAGACGTTGCCATTCGTCGCATGATGACGAAGGGCATGGAGCGTGCCGGTATCTCGAAGGTTGAGATCGAGCGCACCCGCGACCGCGTCCGCGTCGACATCCACACCGCCCGCCCGGGCATCGTCATCGGTCGCCGTGGCGCCGAGGCCGACCGCATCCGTGGCGAGCTGGAGAAGCTGACCGGCAAGCAGGTCCAGCTGAACATCCTCGAGGTCAAGAACCCCGAGGTGGACGCTCAGCTGGTGGCCCAGGCCGTCGCCGAGCAGCTGTCCTCCCGCGTCTCCTTCCGTCGTGCCATGCGTAAGAGCATGCAGAGCTCGATGAAGGCCGGCGCCAAGGGCATCAAGATCCAGTGTGGCGGTCGCCTCGGCGGTGCCGAGATGTCCCGCTCGGAGTTCTACCGCGAGGGCCGTGTGCCCCTGCACACGCTCCGCGCGAACGTCGACTACGGCTTCTTCGAAGCCAAGACGACCTTCGGCCGTATCGGTGTGAAGGTCTGGATCTACAAGGGCGACGTCAAGAACATCGCCGAGGTCCGCGCCGAGAACGCCGCTGCCCGTGCCGGCAACCGCCCGGCCCGTGGTGGCGCTGACCGCCCGGCCGGCCGTGGTGGCCGCGGTGGCGGCGAGCGTGGCGGTCGCGGTCGCAAGCCGCAGCAGTCTGCGCCGGCAGCCGAGGCCCCCAAGGCCGACGCTTCCGCCGCTGCCGCTCCGGCTGCTGAGAGCACCGGAACGGAGGCCTGACCGAAATGCTGATCCCCCGTAGGGTCAAGCACCGCAAGCAGCACCACCCGAAGCGCCGCGGTATGGCCAAGGGTGGTACGACGGTTGCGTTCGGCGAGTACGGCATCCAGGCCATGACTCCGGCGTACGTGACCAACCGCCAGATCGAGGCGGCTCGTATCGCGATGACCCGCCACATCAAGCGTGGCGGCAAGGTCTGGATCAACATCTACCCGGACCGCCCGCTGACCAAGAAGCCCGCCGAGACCCGCATGGGTTCCGGTAAGGGTTCCCCCGAGTGGTGGGTCGCGAACGTGCACCCGGGCCGGGTCATGTTCGAGCTGTCCTACCCGAACGAGAAGATTGCACGTGAGGCTCTGACTCGCGCGGCCCACAAGCTGCCGATGAAGTGCCGGATCGTCAAGCGCGAGGCAGGTGAAGCGTGATGTCGACCGGTACCAAGGCATCCGAGCTGCGTGAGCTGGGCAACGAGGAGCTTGTTGCCAAGCTCCGCGAGGCCAAGGAAGAGCTGTTCAACCTCCGCTTCCAGGCGGCGACCGGTCAGCTCGAGAACCACGGCCGGCTGAAGGCCGTCCGCAAGGACATCGCCCGGATCTACACCCTGATGCGTGAGCGCGAGCTGGGCATCGAGACGGTGGAGAGCGCCTGATGAGCGAGAGCAACGTGACTGAAGACAAGACCGCCCGCGGTTTCCGCAAGACCCGTGAGGGTCTGGTCGTCAGCGACAAGATGGACAAGACCGTCGTCGTCGCCGTCGAGGACCGTGTGAAGCACGCGCTGTACGGCAAGGTCATCCGCCGTACCAACAAGCTCAAGGCGCACGACGAGCAGAACGCTGCCGGCGTCGGCGACCGCGTCCTCATCATGGAGACGCGTCCGCTGTCGGCGACCAAGCGCTGGCGCATCGTCGAGATCCTCGAGAAGGCCAAGTAATTGCTTGAAGGGGTAACCCTTCGAGTTCGTTCCGCCAGGCTCGGTGGGGGCCTGCCCTTCTAAGAGGGCAGCCCCCGCCGGGAACCGGCAGACAATCAGGAGATAGACGTGATCCAGCAGGAGTCGCGACTGCGCGTCGCCGACAACACTGGTGCCAAGGAGATCCTTTGCATCCGTGTTCTCGGTGGCTCCGGTCGCCGCTACGCGGGCATCGGTGACGTCATTGTCGCCACCGTCAAGGACGCGATCCCCGGTGGCAACGTGAAGAAGGGTGACGTCATCAAGGCGGTCATCGTTCGCACCGTCAAGGAGCGTCGTCGTCAGGACGGCTCGTACATCCGCTTCGACGAGAACGCCGCCGTCATTCTGAAGAACGACGGCGACCCTCGCGGCACCCGTATCTTCGGCCCGGTGGGTCGTGAGCTGCGCGAGAAGAAGTTCATGAAGATCATCTCGCTCGCGCCGGAGGTGCTGTAAGCATGAAGATCAAGAAGGGCGACCTGGTACAGGTCATCACCGGCAAGGACAAGGGCAAGCAGGGCAAGGTCATTCAGTCCTTCCCCCGCGAGGACCGCGTCCTGGTCGAGGGTGTCAACCGGGTCAAGAAGCACACCAAGGCCGGCCAGACCGCTCGTGGTTCGCAGACCGGTGGCATCGTCACCACTGAGGCCCCCATCCACGTGAGCAATGTTCAGCTCGTCGTGGAGAAGGACGGCAAGAAGGTCGTGACCCGCGTCGGTTACCGCTTCGACGACGAAGGCAACAAGATCCGCGTTGCCAAGCGGACGGGTGAGGACATCTGATGGCTACCACCACCACTCCGCGTCTGAAGACGAAGTACCGCGAGGAGATCGTGGGCAAGCTGCGTGAGGAGTTCTCCTACGAGAACGTCATGCAGGTCCCGGGCCTCGTCAAGATCGTGGTCAACATGGGTGTGGGCGACGCCGCCCGCGACTCCAAGCTGATCGACGGCGCGATTCGCGACCTCACCACGATCACCGGTCAGAAGCCGGCCGTGACCAAGGCCCGCAAGTCCATCGCGCAGTTCAAGCTGCGTGAGGGCCAGCCGATCGGTGCCCACGTCACGCTCCGTGGCGACCGCATGTGGGAGTTCCTGGACCGCACCCTGTCGCTCGCGCTGCCGCGCATCCGCGACTTCCGCGGCCTGTCCCCCAAGCAGTTCGACGGCCGTGGCAACTACACCTTCGGTCTCACGGAGCAGGTCATGTTCCACGAGATCGACCAGGACAAGATCGACCGCGTCCGGGGTATGGACATCACCGTGGTCACCACGGCGACCAACGACGCTGAGGGCCGCGCGCTCCTTCGTCACCTCGGCTTCCCGTTCAAGGAGGCGTAAGCGAGATGGCGAAGAAGGCTCTCATTGCCAAGGCTGCTCGTAAGCCCAAGTTCGGTGTGCGTGCGTACACCCGCTGCCAGCGCTGCGGCCGTCCGCACTCCGTCTACCGCAAGTTCGGCCTCTGCCGCGTGTGCCTTCGTGAGATGGCTCACCGTGGCGAGCTGCCGGGCGTGACCAAGAGCTCCTGGTAATCCCTTAATCGGGAAAACCGGAGTCTCTCGGTAAGCAGAGGGTTGGCAGGGGCCCTTCTCTCCATGGCTTAGGCTGGGAGGGTTGGGCGTCTGCCGCCCGTACGACTTACTACGCCGTAGGTCCCCGTGCCGCACCCGTCCCGCCTCTGTGCGGGGAGAGGGATGGCGCATACAGGAAACCCCGGCGAGAGAGGCCGAAGGCCAATTCATGACCATGACTGATCCGATCGCAGACATGCTGACGCGTCTGCGTAACGCGAACTCGGCGTACCACGACTCCGTGGTGATGCCGCACAGCAAGATCAAGTCGCACATCGCCGAGATTCTCCAGCAGGAGGGTTTCATCACCGGCTGGAAGGTCGAGGACGCCGAAGTCGGCAAGAACCTCGTCCTGGAGCTGAAGTTCGGCCCGAACCGTGAGCGTTCGATCGCTGGCATCAAGCGCATCTCCAAGCCGGGTCTGCGCGTTTACGCGAAGTCCACCAACCTGCCGAAGGTTCTCGGCGGCCTGGGCGTGGCGATCATCTCCACGTCCCACGGTCTCCTGACCGGCCAGCAGGCACAGAAGAAGGGCGTGGGTGGGGAAGTCCTCGCCTACGTCTGGTAGTCGGGAACGGAGGAATAGCTCATGTCGCGAATCGGCAAGCTCCCCATCCAGGTTCCCGC
This sequence comes from Streptomyces sp. NPDC048389, assembly GCF_040706335.1. Classification (NCBI taxonomy): domain Bacteria; kingdom Bacillati; phylum Actinomycetota; class Actinomycetes; order Kitasatosporales; family Streptomycetaceae; genus Streptomyces; species Streptomyces sp. NPDC048389. The sequence continues at coordinate 170,537 of NZ_JBEZKP010000005.1, forward strand.
CGGTGTGGACGTCACCATCGATGGCCGCACGGTCGCGGTGAAGGGTCCCAAGGGCTCCCTCACGCACACCGTCGCCGCGCCGATCGAGATTGTTAAGGGCGAGGAGGGCGTGCTCAACGTCACCCGTCCCAACGACGAGCGTCAGAACAAGGCCCTGCACGGCCTGTCCCGCACGCTGGTGGCGAACATGATCACCGGTGTGACCCAGGGATACACGAAGGCGCTCGAGATCAGCGGTGTCGGTTACCGCGTGGCCGCGAAGGGCTCCAACCTGGAGTTCCAGCTCGGCTACAGCCACCCGATCCTGGTGGAGGCGCCCGAGGGCATCTCCTTCAAGGTCGAGTCGCCGACCAAGTTCTCGGTCGAGGGCATCGACAAGCAGAAGGTCGGCGAGGTCGCCGCTAACATCCGCAAGCTGCGCAAGCCCGACCCGTACAAGGCCAAGGGCGTCAAGTACGCGGGCGAGGTCATCCGCCGCAAGGTCGGAAAGGCGGGTAAGTAAGCAATGGCATACGGCACGAAGATCGCTAAGGGCGACGCCTACAAGCGCGCCGCGAAGCAGCGCCGTCACGTCCGCATCCGCAAGAACGTGTCGGGTACGGCGGAGCGTCCGCGCCTCGTCGTGACGCGTTCCAACCGCAACATCGTTGCTCAGGTCATCGACGACCTCAAGGGTCACACCCTTGCGTCGGCGTCGACCCTGGACACTTCGATCCGCGGTGGCGAGGGTGACAAGTCCGCGCAGGCCAAGCAGGTCGGCGCCCTGGTCGCCGAGCGCGCCAAGGCCGCAGGCGTCGAGACTGTCGTGTTCGACCGTGGTGGCAACAGGTACGCCGGGCGCATTGCCGCTCTGGCTGACGCCGCCCGCGAGGCCGGGCTGAAGTTCTGAGCCCCGGTTCCGGGACTAACGGACGTAACAGAGAGAGGTAATTCCAATGGCTGGACCCCAGCGCCGCGGAAGCGGTGCCGGTGGCGGCGAGCGGCGGGACCGGAAGGGTCGCGACGGTGGCGCAGCTGCCACCGAGAAGACCGCGTACGTTGAGCGCGTTGTCGCGATCAACCGCGTCGCCAAGGTTGTCAAGGGTGGTCGTCGCTTCAGCTTCACCGCGCTCGTCGTGGTGGGTGACGGTGACGGCACGGTAGGCGTCGGTTACGGCAAGGCCAAGGAGGTGCCGGCCGCCATCGCCAAGGGTGTTGAGGAGGCCAAGAAGAACTTCTTCAAGGTCCCCCGTATCCAGGGCACGATCCCTCACCCGATCCAGGGTGAGAAGGCTGCCGGCGTCGTCCTGCTCAAGCCGGCTTCCCCCGGTACCGGTGTTATCGCCGGTGGCCCGGTGCGTGCCGTGCTCGAGTGCGCGGGCGTGCACGACATCCTGTCGAAGTCGCTCGGCTCGGACAACGCGATCAACATCGTGCACGCGACCGTGGCGGCCCTCAAGGGCCTGCAGCGTCCCGAGGAGATCGCGGCTCGCCGTGGTCTGCCCCTCGAGGACGTCGCCCCCGCGGCTCTGCTGCGTGCGCGTGCGGGAGCGGGTGCGTAATGGCTCGCCTCAAGATCACGCAGACGAAGTCGTACATCGGCAGCAAGCAGAACCACCGTGACACCCTGCGTTCGCTCGGGCTCAAGCGCCTGAACGACGTGGTCGTCAAGGAGGACCGCCCCGAGTTCCGCGGAATGGTGCAGACCGTCCGCCACCTCGTGACGGTCGAGGAGGTCGACTGACATGGCGGAGAACAACCCGCTGAAGGTCCACAACCTCCGTCCCGCCCCGGGCGCCAAGACCGCCAAGACCCGTGTCGGTCGTGGTGAGGCGTCGAAGGGTAAGACGGCAGGTCGTGGCACCAAGGGCACCAAGGCCCGCTACCAGGTTCCGGAGCGCTTCGAGGGTGGGCAGATGCCCCTCCACATGCGTCTCCCGAAGCTCAAGGGCTTCAAGAACCCGTTCCGCACCGAGTACCAGGTCGTGAACCTGGACAAGCTCGCGGCCCTCTACCCCGAGGGTGGCGAGGTCACCGTTGCCGACCTGGTCGACAAGGGTGCCGTGCGCAAGAACAGCCTCGTCAAGGTCCTCGGCCAGGGCGAGATCTCCGTGGCGCTGCAGGTGACGGTCGACGCCGTCTCCGGCTCCGCCAAGGAGAAGATCGCCGCCGCCGGCGGCACCGTCACCGAGCTCGTCTGAGCCCGGTTCGACAGCACTGAGCCCGGCCGGTTCCCCTCGGGGAGCCGGCCGGGCTTTTTGCGTGCATGGCGGCCGTCGGGCCGCGGTCGTGGCGGGCCCCCGGGACCTGAGGGATGCCTGGAGCGCGCTTCCGACCTCGCGCTTGGCCGGTGGCCGGCTCACGTACCTCTTCACCGTGGTCCCCTTGATGCCCGGGGAGCCGCGATGCGGCGGTTGCTCATCCCGTCGGGCAGGGGGTCGAGACCCTGCCGTTCCCGCGGGTGCCGGCTGAGGGAACTCGTGCGGTACTCGATCGGCTCCTCCGCCATGTCGCGGGAGCCGTGCGTGCATCCCGCGAGGGCGTCGGACAGGGCGCGGTCGCAGTCCTCCGGCGGAGCCGTGCCGGGCAGGAATCCGTGGAAACCGGCCGGGACGCTGGACGGCGTGATGCGTGTACGGGCCGGATGGCCGACGGACATGAAGCGGACGGCGCGGTTCCCCACCCGCGGCCGGACGACGGTGGTCGGGTCGCCGTCGGGTGAGTCGGCCGCGCCGAGCAGGACGAGGTCCGGGAAGGCGCGGTCGACCGCCCCGCCCAGGCCGCTGAAGGCGCAGGTGCTGATCGCCTTCACGTACGAGAACTCCTCGGCGATCCGGATGATGCCGAGCGCGCGGGTCGGGTGCCGTCGACGACGAGGACAAGGGCCTGCGCATGGTGTGGCGTGCTCGTTCCCCCACTTCCCGATCGCTGCCGAGGGCGGGCGTCGTTCCTCCGGCCCGCCGCCGGGTGATCAAGGCGTAGCAGCGCCGGTTGCACATGCACAGTCAACTGAGCAGCCTGACGTTCCGGTTCAGGACGCCCGGTGGAGGGCCTGCAAGTCGGCTGCCCGCTCGCCACCGCGGGAGAGCGGAGCACCGGCTGATCCGGGTGCCGCTGATCGCGGAGCTGATCGCGCCGGCCGGTCGCTTGATCTGGACGATCCGGCCGGACAGGGGCCGCCGAGGTCGGTGCACGTCCTACGCATTCCCGTGGCGTCTCCCGCCGGCTCCGCGCCACCGGCGGGTGCTCGCCGTGTTCTCCTTCCGCGGCGGGTGCACCGCGAGGTGGCGGCCTGCGGCGCGGCGGACTCCGGCGGTCCGGAGGTCCTGCGGTCCCGGCCGTGGCGGTGATGGCGCCCGTCGGCGGGGCGACGCCCACGACGGTGAGTGCCCTCTTCGCGGGTGGTCCGCCGGAATGACGGTCGTTGCGACGAGCGGTTCCGGCCGGTGGGTCCGGAACTGATCGAACAGTCGTATGGGGGCGGCATGCCGTGTCATCACGGCTCCTGGCCGGGACGGGTCCCCGACCGAAGTCGGATGTCCGACACCGGGAGGGCCACCGGTGACCGGGACGGGGTTGACGGGCCCGGCGACGTTTCACGCTCGCCGTGGGGCCGGGTATGGTAGCCGCTGTTAGAGTCCCGGCAGTCTGCGCTCGTGGCGCGGGCTGCCGTGTTCGGTATCTACTCACTTACCAAACCGTTACCTCTCGCGCGCAACGCGGGGGTCGCAGGAGGCACCGTGCTCACCGCGTTCGCCCGGGCGTTCAAGACGCCCGACCTGCGCAAGAAACTGCTCTTCACCCTCGCCATGATCGCGGTGTACCGGCTCGGCGCTGCCGTTCCGATTCCTGGTGTCGACTACCAGAACGTACAGATCTGTGTCGATCAGACCGCGAAGGGCAACAACCTCCTCGGTCTGGCCAATCTGTTCAGTGGCGGCGCCCTGCTGCAGATTACGGTGTTCGCGCTCGGCATCATGCCGTACATCACCGCGAGCATCATCCTGCAGCTGCTGACGGTGGTCATCCCCCGGCTGGAAGCCCTGAAGAAGGAAGGGCAGTCGGGAACGGCGAAGATCACGCAGTACACGCGCTACCTCACGGTCGCCCTCGCGGTGCTGCAGGGCACCGGCCTGGTCGCCACGGCCCGGAGCGGTGCGCTGTTCACGGGCTGCCCGGTCGCCAGTGGGATCGTCCCCGACAAGTCGATCTTCGTGATCGTCACCATGGTGATCACGATGACGGCGGGCACGGCGGCGGTCATGTGGCTCGGTGAGCTGATCACGGACCGCGGCATCGGCAACGGCATGTCCATCCTGATGTTCGTCTCGATCGCGGCCGGATTCCCGGGCGCCCTGTGGGCCATCAAGCAGCAGGGCAAGCTCGCCGGCGGCTGGATCGAGTTCGCCGTGGTCATGCTGGTCGGGTTCGTGATGGTCGGCCTGGTCGTCTTCGTGGAGCAGGCACAGCGCAGAATTCCGGTCCAGTACGCGAAGCGGATGATCGGTCGCAGGTCCTACGGCGGCACGTCGACCTACATTCCACTGAAGGTCAACCAGGCGGGTGTCATCCCTGTGATCTTCGCCTCGTCGCTGCTCTACATCCCGATGCTCGTGGTCCAATTCAGTGCGGGCGGAAGCACTTCCGCCTGGGGTACATGGATCCAGCAGTACTTCATCGACGGCAAGCCCCTCTATGTCGCCACGTACTTCCTGTTGATCGTGTTCTTCGCCTTCTTCTATGTGGCGATCTCGTTCAACTCCGAAGAAGTCGCCGACAATATGAAGAAGTATGGTGGCTTCATCCCGGGTATCCGGGCCGGTCGACCTACTGCCGAGTACCTCAGTTACGTGCTCAACAGGATCACGTGGCCGGGCTCGCTGTATCTGGGCCTGATCGCTCTTGTCCCGACGATGGCGTTGGCGGGCTTCGGCGCGAACCAGAACTTCCCGTTCGGCGGGACGAGCATCCTCATCATCGTGGGTGTGGGTCTGGAGACCGTGAAGCAGATCGAGAGCCAGCTCCAGCAGCGCAATTACGAAGGGTTCCTCCGCTGATGCGAATCGTCCTCGTCGGACCGCCCGGTGCCGGCAAGGGAACGCAGGCCGCGTTCCTCGCCAAGAACCTGTCGATCCCGCACATCTCCACGGGCGACCTCTTCCGCGCCAACATCTCTCAGGGTACGGAGCTGGGGAAGCAGGCCAAGGCGTACATGGACGCCGGCAACCTGGTCCCGGACGAGGTGACCATCGGGATGGCCAAGGACCGCATGTCCCAGCCGGACGCGGTGAACGGCTTCCTGCTGGACGGTTTCCCGCGGAACGTGGGGCAGGCCGAGGCACTGGACGGGATGCTCTCCGGCGAGGGCGTCAAGCTGGACGCGGTTCTCGACCTGGAGGTCCCCGAGGACGAGGTCGTCAAGCGGATCGCGGGCCGGCGCGTGTGCCGCAACAACAGCGCGCACGTCTTCCACGCGACGTACACCCCGCCCAAGACCGAGGGCGTCTGCGACGAGTGCGGCGGCGAGCTGTACCAGCGCGACGACGACTCCGAGGAGACGGTGCGCAAGCGGCTCGAGGTCTACCACACGCAGACCGAGCCGATCATCGACTACTACCGGGCCCAGAACCTGGTGGTCACCATCTCCGCGCTCGGCAAGGTCAACGATGTGACCGACCGTGCCATGGAGGCGCTGAAGGTGGACAAGGCCGCCTAGCCCCGAGCTTCGTCCGCACAAGTCTGTGAGTTACGGCCGCGGTGTCCTTCGGACGCCGCGGCCGTATCGTTGATTGACCCAGAACCCGTTGTTGAGAAAGGCGCGAGCCGCACATGGTGCAGATCAAGACCCCCGAGCAGATCGCGAAGATGCGCGAGGCGGGACTGGTCGTCGCCGCCATCCACGAGGCGACCCGCAAGGCCGCGGTGCCCGGCGCCACGACCAAGGACCTCGACGAGGTCGCCCGCAAGGTGCTCGCCGACCACGGTGCCAAGTCGAACTTCCTCGGCTACGGCGGCTTCCCCGCGACCATCTGTGCCTCCGTCAACGAGGTCGTCGTCCACGGCATCCCGGACGACAAGACCGTCCTCAAGGACGGCGACATCATCTCCATCGACTGCGGCGCGATCATCGACGGCTGGCACGGCGACGCCGCCTACACCGCCTTCGTGGGCACCGGTCACGCTCCGGAGCTCCTCGAGCTCTCCCGGGTGACCGAGGAGTCGATGTGGGCCGGGATCGCCGCCATGAGGAGCGGCAACCGGCTCGTCGACATCTCCCGCGCCATCGAGACCTACATCCGCCGGCAGCCGCGCCCCGCGACCGGCAAGTACGGGATCATCGAGGACTACGGCGGCCACGGCATCGGCACCGAGATGCACATGGACCCGCACCTGCTGAACTACGTCTCGCGCAAGCGCGGTCGCGGCCCGAAGCTGGTGCCCGGTTTCTGCCTCGCGATCGAGCCGATGGTCTCTCTCGGCACGGCGCGCACGGAGGTCCTCGCCGACGACTGGACCGTCGTCACCACCGACGGCACGTGGTCCTCCCACTGGGAGCACTCGGTCGCGCTGACGGAGGAGGGGCCGCTGGTCCTCACGGCCCGCGACGGCGGCAGGGCGAAGCTGGCCGAGCTGGGCGTGACCGCGGCGCCCGATCCGCTGGCCTGAGCAGCGTTCAACGATCTTGTTCGTTGGGCAGACTTGGCGGATTCGTCTTTTCGATGGGCCTGACGTAGACTGATGCGTCGGCTCTCGTGCATCCGTGTGTCCGCACCCGGAACGGGAGTCGATCAAGGTAGCCGATTCGAAGGGCGAAGCGTGGCCAAGAAGCAAGGTGCCATCGAAATCGAGGGCACCGTGATCGAGTCTCTCCCGAACGCCATGTTCAAGGTGGAGCTCCAGAACGGTCACAAAGTCCTCGCGCACATCTCCGGCAAGATGCGGATGCACTACATCCGTATCCTCCCGGACGACCGGGTCGTCGTGGAGCTCTCTCCGTACGACCTGACGCGTGGCCGGATCGTCTACCGGTACAAGTAGATCTTGTCGACCCCTTCGCGGGGTGTCGGCACTGACCCGGAGAACCTCACATCCCATGAAGGTCAAGCCGAGCGTCAAGAAGATCTGCGACAAGTGCAAGGTGATCCGCCGTCACGGCCGGGTCATGGTCATCTGCGACAACCTGCGCCACAAGCAGCGCCAGGGCTGACGCACGACCACCTGCACTCGCAGTTCATCGCGCGACGCACGTAAGCACGTACATACGCAGAGCCCGCCTGACCGTCATGGTCGGCGACACCTCCGGTGGAGGCCGGGGACCTGGTCCGTACCTCCCTCTCCTGTTCAAGGGGCGGCGGCCACGGAACGGCTCTGCGGAAGACCTCCGACTACATCAGGAGCCATGAATGGCACGCCTTGAAGGCGTTGACCTCCCGCGCGACAAGCGTATTGAGGTCGCCCTTACCTACGTTTTCGGCATCGGGCGCACCCGGTCCCAGGAGACCCTCGCCGCCACCGGTGTCGACCCGAACGTCCGCGTTCGTGACCTGGCCGAAGAGGATCTGATCAAGATCCGCGAGTACGTGGACGCCAACTTCCAGACGGAAGGCGACCTCCGTCGCGACGTCCAGGCCAACATCCGCCGCAAGGTCGAGATCGGCTGCTACCAGGGTCTGCGTCACCGCCGCGGCCTGCCGGTCCACGGCCAGCGCACCAGCACGAACGCCCGTACCCGCAAGGGCCCGCGTCGCGCCATCGCCGGTAAGAAGAAGCCGGGCAAGAAGTAGTCCACAGCGGACGACTGTCCACGGTCTTCGCTGTAGGACCGACCACCTCCCGTAGGAGTTATAGATGCCCCCCAAGGGTCGTCAGGGCGCTGCCAAGAAGGTGCGCCGCAAGGAAAAGAAGAACGTCGCTCACGGCCACGCGCACATCAAGAGCACGTTCAACAACACGATCGTGTCCATCACGGACCCGACCGGCAACGTGATCTCCTGGGCCTCCGCCGGCCACGTCGGCTTCAAGGGCTCGCGCAAGTCCACCCCCTTCGCCGCGCAGATGGCCGCCGAGTCGGCCGCCCGCCGCGCGCAGGAGCACGGCATGCGCAAGGTCGACGTCTTCGTCAAGGGTCCCGGCTCCGGCCGTGAGACCGCGATCCGCTCCCTCCAGGCCACCGGCCTCGAGGTCGGCTCGATCCAGGACGTCACCCCCACGCCGCACAACGGCTGCCGTCCCCCCAAGCGCCGCCGCGTCTGACGCACGGCTGCTTGTCTGCTTGACCAGGTGTTCCGGGCGGTACGACCCGAAAGGGGCGTACCGCCCGTACCCTGTATCAGAGGACGTCAAATAGCGGGCGTCCACGACTGAAGGAAACACACCATGCTTATCGCTCAGCGCCCCTCGCTGACCGAAGAGGTCGTCGACGAGTACCGCTCGCGGTTCGTCATCGAGCCCCTGGAGCCGGGCTTCGGCTACACGCTCGGCAACTCCCTCCGCCGTACGCTTCTCTCCTCGATCCCGGGTGCGGCCGTCACGTCCATCCGCATCGACGGTGTCCTGCACGAGTTCACCACCGTGCCGGGCGTCAAGGAGGACGTCACCGACCTCATCCTCAACATCAAGCAGCTCGTCGTCTCCTCGGAGCACGACGAGCCCGTCGTGATGTACCTGCGCAAGCAGGGCCCCGGCCTGGTGACCGCCGCGGACATCGCCCCGCCGGCCGGTGTCGAGGTGCACAACCCCGACCTGGTGCTCGCCACGCTCAACGGCAAGGGCAAGCTCGAGATGGAGCTGACCGTCGAGCGCGGTCGCGGCTACGTCTCCGCCGTGCAGAACAAGCAGGTGGGCCAGGAGATCGGCCGCATCCCGGTCGACTCCATCTACTCCCCGGTCCTCAAGGTCACCTACAAGGTCGAGGCGACCCGAGTCGAGCAGCGCACCGACTTCGACAAGCTGATCGTCGACGTCGAGACCAAGCAGGCCATGCGCCCGCGTGACGCCATGGCGTCCGCCGGCAAGACCCTGGTCGAGCTGTTCGGTCTGGCCCGCGAGCTCAACATCGACGCCGAGGGCATCGACATGGGCCCGTCCCCGACGGACGCCGCCCTCGCCGCCGACCTGGCGCTGCCGATCGAGGAGCTCGAACTCACCGTTCGTTCGTACAACTGCCTCAAGCGTGAGGGCATCCACTCCGTGGGTGAGCTCGTGGCGCGCTCCGAGGCCGACCTGCTCGACATCCGCAACTTCGGTGCGAAGTCGATCGACGAGGTCAAGGCGAAGCTGGCCGGCATGGGCCTGGCGCTCAAGGACAGCCCGCCCGGATTCGACCCGACCGCCGCCGCCGACGCCTTCGGCGCCGACGACGACGCGGACGCGGGCTTCGTCGAGACCGAGCAGTACTGAGAAGGCTTGCGGGGGGCGTCGTCCCCCCGCACACCCTCCGGCGACCGCCAGGAGGGCACTGACACCGGTACCTGACACGGCCGGTGCAGATCACAAGGAGAAACCCCATGCCGCGTCCCACCAAGGGAGCCCGTTTCGGTGGCAGCGCCGCTCACGAGAAGCTGCTTCTCGCGAACCTGGCGAAGTCGCTGTTCGAGCACGGCCGCATCACCACGACCGAGGCCAAGGCCCGCCGCCTGCGTCCGGTCGCCGAGCGCCTGATCACCAAGGCGAAGAAGGGCGACATCCACAACCGTCGCCTGGTGCTGCAGACGATCACGGACAAGGGCATCGTGCACACGCTCTTCACCGAGATCGCTCCGCGTTACGCCGAGCGTCCGGGTGGCTACACCCGTATCACCAAGATCGGCAACCGTCGTGGCGACAACGCCCCGATGGCCGTGATCGAGCTCGTCGAGGGCGAGATCGCGAAGAAGGCGACCGTGGCCGAGGCCGAGGCCGCCACCAAGCGCGCGGTCAAGGAAGACGCCCTCAAGAAGGACGAGGCTGTCGAGGCCAAGTCCGACGAGGCTGCCGAGGCTCCGGCCGAGGAAGCCGCCGAGCCCGCCGCGGAAGCGGCTGGTGACGGCGAGAAGAACGCCTGAGCCTGATCCCAGGTTCGTCGAGCGGGCCCGTTCCCTGTCGGGGGCGGGCCCGTTTCTCGTGAGTGGAGAGGATGGGTCGCGTGAGCGACGAGGTGGAGCCCGGGCACGTCCGGGTGCGGCTGGATCTTTCGTACGACGGCAAGGACTTCTCCGGCTGGGCCAAGCAGGCCGGCGGCCGGCGGACCGTCCAGGGCGAGATCGAGGACGCGCTGCGCACGGTGACGCGCTCGCGGGCGACGTACGAACTGACCGTCGCAGGGCGTACGGACGCCGGGGTGCACGCACGCGGGCAGGTGGCGCACGTGGACCTGCCGGAGGAGGTCTGGGCCGAGCACCGCGACAAGCTGCTGAAGCGGCTCGCCGGGCGGCTCTCGCGCGATGTGCGGATCTGGAGGGCGGCCGAGGCACCCGAGGGGTTCAACGCGCGCTTCTCCGCGATCTGGCGGCGGTACGCGTACCGGGTGACCGACGCCCCCGGGGGCGTGGACCCGCTGCTCCGCGGTCATGTGCTGTGGCACGACCGGCCGTTGGACGTGGCGGCGATGAACGAGGCCGCGGCCGGCCTGGTCGGGGAGCACGACTTCGCCGCGTACTGCAAGAAGCGCGACGGGGCGACGACCATCCGCACACTGCAGCAGCTGTCGTGGGAGCGGGACCCGTCGGGCGTCGTCACCGCGACCGTGAAGGCCGACGCCTTCTGCCACAACATGGTGCGTTCGCTCGTCGGCGCCCTGCTGTTCGTGGGCGACGGGCACCGGCCGGCCGAGTGGCCCGCCCAGGTCCTGGCCGCCGGAGTGCGGGACTCGGCCGTGCACGTCGTACGGCCGCACGGGCTGACGCTGGAGGAGGTCGGCTACCCGGCCGACGCGTTGCTGGCCGCCCGCAACAAGGAGGCGCGCAACCGGCGTTCGCTGCCCGCGGCACCGCTCGCGCCGCTAACGGGCGGCTGCGGAGGCTGCGGCTGACGCCTGCGCCTCGCCCCGGCGCACGATCTGACGGAACGTGAACTCGCCGAGGTCGTCGCCCGTTTGGAACGCCTTGGTGTCGCCCTTGGTGACGGACTTGGCCTCGGTGTAGCCGGTGGTCGTGAAGTAGGCGTAGCGGCCGTAGGCGTTGAAGGTGGAGCGGCAGACCGGCCCGCCCTTGCAGAAGGCGGGCACGCCCGCGCCCGGCAGCGGTACGACACTGCCCGACGCCTGCTGGAGCGCCTTCTTCGCCTTCGTCGCGTTCTCGAAGGTGGCCACGGCGACCGTGACGGCGATGCCGTCCTTGCTGTAGGTGGCACGGAAGACCTGCTCGCAGCCGTTGTTCTCCAGCGCGCCGACAAGGGCGCCCTTGACCGCGGACGCGCAGTTGCCGGTGCGGGCCAGGGCGCCCTTGTCGTAGACGCGGTCGCCCATCGTCAGTGCCCTGCCGGGGAAGAGGGTCTCCGCGCTCAGCGGCAGCGTGTCCTTCTTCCGGTCGGATATGAAGTCCTTCGGGTCCGGCGGCGGCAGCGGGGCCACGGACGAGAAGGACGGCTCCGGCGCGGTGCTGTTCCGCGGCAGGTCGGGCGGCGCGGGGAGCTGACTGCTGTTCTTGTCGGCGGCGTTTTCGGCACCGTCGTCGTTGGACGAGACGATGGCGGTCGCCACGGCACCGGCGATCAGCGCGGTCGCCAGCGCGCCGCCGCCGACCATCAGCCAGCGCTTGCGCCGGGTGCGGGCGGCGGACGCCTCGGCGAGCGCGGCCCAGTCGGGCGTGCCGGCGTCACTGTCCGACCGGCTGCCGAACGGGTCGGCGGAGTCCCGGCCGTACGGCGTCTGCCCGTACGGCGTCTGGCCGTGGTCGTACTGGTTCTGTCCGTACTGGCCCTGGTTGTACGGGTTCTGGTCCTGCCGGCCGGAGCCCCACTGAGGCCCCCCCTGCCCAAAGCTCATGCCGCGCATCCTAAACCTGTTGGGCGGGGACGGTTGCTGCCCTCACAATCGGCCCCATGGGACATGTAGAGGCCGGGCATCTCGAGTACTACCTGCCGGACGGCCGTCCGCTCCTCGCGGACGTCTCGTTCCGGGTGGGCGAGGGCGCGGTGGCGGCGCTGGTGGGGGCCAACGGCGCCGGCAAGACCACACTGCTGCGGCTGATCGCGGGGGAGATCCAGCCCCACGGAGGTTCGGTGCAGGTCAGCGGCGGTCTCGGGGTGATGCGGCAGTTCGTCGGCTCGGTGAGGGACGAGCGGACGGTGCGGGATCTGCTGGTCTCGGTGGCCCAGCCCCGGATCAGGGAGGCGGCCGTCGCCGTCGACGCCGCCGAGCACGCGATCATGACCGTGGACGACGAGGCCGCGCAGATGCGGTACGCCCAGGCGCTGAGCGACTGGGCCGAGGCGCGCGGGTACGAGGCGGAGACCCTCTGGGACATGTGCACCATGGCGGCGCTCGGAGTGCCGTACGAGAAGGCGCAGTGGCGTCAGGTGCGGACGCTGTCCGGCGGCGAACAGAAACGGCTGGTGCTGGAGGCGCTGCTGCGCGGCCCCGACGAGGTCCTGCTGCTCGACGAGCCGGACAACTATCTGGACGTGCCGGGCAAGCGCTGGCTCGAGGACCGGCTGAAGGAGACCCGTAAGACGGTCCTGTTCGTCTCCCACGACCGGGAGCTGCTGGCACGGGCCGCGGAGCGGATCGTGGCGGTGGAGCCGGGACCCGCCGGGTCGGACGTGTGGGTGCACGGCGGCGGTTTCGGCACGTTCCACGAGGCGCGGCGGGAGCGGTTCGCGCGCTTCGAGGAGCTCAAGCGCCGCTGGGACGAGGAGCACGCCAGGCTGAAGGCGCTGGTGCTGCGGTTGAGGCAGCAGGCGGCGAACAGCCCGGACATGGCGTCGAGGTACCGGGCGATGCAGACGCGCTTCAGGAAGTTCGAGGAGGCCGGTCCGCCGCCGGAGCCGCCGCGGGAGCAGGACATCAGGATGCGGCTGCGGGGCGGACGGACCGGTGTGCGTGCGCTCACCTGCACCGGGCTGGAGCTCACCGGGCTGATGAAGCCGTTCTCCCTGGAGGTCTTCTACGGAGAGCGCGTGGCCGTGCTGGGGTCCAACGGCTCGGGCAAGTCCCACTTCCTGCGGCTTCTGGCGGGGGAGGAGGTCTCCCACACGGGGGAGTGGAAACTGGGCGCGCGGGTCGTCCCCGGGCACTTCGCCCAGACCCACGCGCACCCCGAGCTGCTGGGCCGCACGCTCGTCGACATTCTGTGGACGGAGCACGCCAAGGACCGGGGCGGGGCGATGTCGGTGCTGCGGCGGTACGAGCTGGAGCGCCAGGGGGACCAGCCGTTCGAGAAGCTGTCGGGCGGGCAGCAGGCCCGCTTCCAGATCCTGCTGCTGGAGCTGGCGGGGACGACGGCGCTGCTGCTCGACGAGCCGACGGACAACCTGGACCTGGAGTCGGCCCAGGCGCTGCAGGAGGGCCTGGAGGCGTACGACGGCACGGTGCTCGCGGTCACGCACGACCGCTGGTTCGCGCGTTCCTTCGACCGCTATCTGGTCTTCGGCTCGGACGGGGTGGTCCGGGAGACGCCGGAGCCGGTGTGGGACGAGCGGCGCGTGGTGCGCGCGCGGTAGCTCTCGCGCGACCCGGCGCCCGGGCCCCGGTTGCGGGGGGCTTCGCCCCGGCCCCCGCGCCGTGAACACCGGCGAGGCCGTGAAGCGGCCCGGCCGGCGTTCGAGGCCACCGCGCGACGCGGTACCGGGCCCCGGGATGGAGCCCCGAACCCGGCCCGGGGAGCGGACCAGGGTCCGACGGCCGTCGAGCCGCCCTTGCGTATCACCTGGCCGAGCGGGTCGCGTTCGAACGAGACGGCGCCGCGGAGTGCGTCGGTACGCGCGGCGAGCCGGCCCGGGGCGGGCACCGGGTTCAGGGCAGGGGCGGGGAGGGGCGCGCACCGCGCAGCGGCCGCTCGCGGACGGCGGCGGGGACCTGTTTTGACCCGCCAGGGCCACGGCGGGTATTCTGCTGGTTCGTTATGCGTATTGGCTTGCTCTATCTCACGTGAGGGGCCCTTACGCCGGTCCACCGGGCCGATGACCAGCGGCAGGTGTACGGGTTGCGTCCCCGTGCGCCTCCAGGGCTGTCGTGATCGTCCGGGTGGCCTTGTCAGGACCACACTCACTGAAGAAGCGAAGGCTACGACCGTGCGTACGTACAGCCCCAAGCCCGGCGATGTGACGCGTCAGTGGCACATCATCGACGCGCAGGACATCGTCCTGGGCCGTCTGGCGACCACCGCCGCTACCCTTCTCCGGGGCAAGCACAAGCCGATCTACGCCCCCCACGTCGACGCCGGTGACTTCGTCATCATCGTCAACGCGGAGAAGGTGCACCTGTCCGGCAACAAGCGGACCCAGAAGATGGCGTACCGCCACTCCGGCTACCCGGGTGGTCTGCGTTCCGTCCGCTACGACGAGCTGCTCGAGAAGAGCCCCGAGAAGGCCGTGGAGAAGGCCATCAAGGGCATGCTCCCCAAGAACACCCTGGGCCGTCAGATGCTCTCGAAGCTGAAGGTCTACGCGGGCGAGAACCACCCGCACGCTGCCCAGCAGCCGGTCCCGTTCGAGATCACCCAGGTCGCGCAGTAAGTCCGGCCACCCCCTAAGACGAAAAGAATCTGAGGAGAATCGTGGCTGAGACCACCGCCGAGACCCCGCTCGAAGAGGTTGACGTCGAGCAGTACACCACCGAGACCGAGGTTCCGGTCGAGGGTGAGTACACCTCCGAGTCCGTGGCGTCCCGCTTCGGCGAGCCGCAGCCGGCCGCCGGCCTGGGCCGTCGCAAGAACGCCATCGCCCGTGTCCGGATCGTTCCGGGCACCGGCAAGTGGAAGATCAACGGTCGCACCCTCGAGGGCTACTTCCCGAACAAGGTGCACCAGCAGGAAGTCAACGAGCCCTTCAAGGTGCTCGAGCTCGACAACCGCTACGACGTCATCGCCCGCATCTCGGGTGGCGGCGTCTCCGGCCAGGCCGGCGCCCTGCGCCTCGGCGTGGCCCGTGCGCTGAACGAGGCGGACGTGGACAACAACCGCGGCGCACTCAAGAAGGCCGGCTTCCTCTCCCGCGACGACCGTGCGGTCGAGCGCAAGAAGGCCGGTCTCAAGAAGGCCCGTAAGGCTCCGCAGTACAGCAAGCGCTAAGCGCAAGCCGGCCTGCAGACACCTGTACGGCTTCTCGTTCGCCCCGGCGGCACTCCGTGCTGCCGGGGCGTTCGTCTATCGCCCGCCTCGGGCGTACCAGTTTCGAGCAATCAGCATTCTCGGAGGACAACAGTGGGACGACTCTTCGGTACGGACGGTGTACGCGGCGTCGCCAACGCGGATCTGACGGCGGAACTCGCGCTCGGCCTGTCCGTCGCCGCGGCGCATGTGCTCGCCGAAGCGGGCACGTTCGCGGGCCATCGCCCGACCGCGGTGGTCGGCCGCGACCCGCGCGCATCCGGAGAGTTCCTGGAGGCAGCCGTCGTGGCGGGCCTGGCGAGCGCGGGTGTCGACGTGCTGCGCGTCGGTGTGCTGCCGACCCCGGCGGTGGCCTACCTCACCGGTGCGCTCGGCGCCGACCTCGGCGTGATGCTCTCCGCCAGCCACAACGCCATGCCGGACAACGGCATCAAGTTCTTCGCCCGCGGCGGTCACAAACTGGCCGACGAGCTCGAGGACCGTATCGAGCACGTCTACGACCAGCACCGGACCGGCGAGCCGTGGGACCGGCCGACGGGCGCGGGTGTGGGCCGCGTGAGGGACTACGACGAGGGCTTCGACAAGTACGTCGCCCACCTCATCGCCGTACTCCCGCACCGGCTCGACGGTCTCAAGGTCGTCCTCGACGAGGCGCACGGCGCCGCTTCCCGGGTCTCGCCGGAGGCGTTCGCACGCGCCGGCGCCGAGGTCGTGACGATCGGCACGGAGCCGGACGGTCTCAACATCAACGACGGCTGCGGATCGACCCACCTGGACCTGCTGAAGGCCGCCGTCGTCGAGCACGGCGCCGACCTCGGTATCGCGCACGACGGCGACGCGGACCGCTGCCTCGCGGTCGACGCGCGGGGCGAGGAGGTCGACGGCGACCAGATCCTCGCCGTGCTGGCGCTCGCCATGCGCGAGGCGGGCACCCTGCGCGGCAACACCGTCGTCGCCACGGTCATGTCCAATCTGGGCTTCAAGCTCGCCATGGAGCGCGAGGGCGTCGAACTGGTGCAGACGGCGGTCGGCGACCGCTACGTTCTGGAGGCCATGAAGGAGCACGGCTTCGGGCTCGGCGGCGAGCAGTCCGGCCATGTGATCGTGCTCGACCACGCCACGACCGGCGACGGCACGCTGACCGGCCTCATGCTGGCGTCCCGCCTCGCGGCGACCGGCCGCTCGCTGGCCGAGCTGGCCGGAGTGATGCAGCGGCTGCCGCAGGTGCTCATCAATGTGCCGGACGTCGACAGGTCCCGGGTGCGGACCTCCGCCGAGCTGTCGCAGGCGGTCGGCGAGGCGGAGCGCGAGCTCGGCTCCACCGGGCGGGTGCTGCTGCGTCCGTCGGGGACGGAACCGCTGGTGCGGGTCATGGTCGAGGCCGCGGACATCGAGCAGGCGCGTACCGTCGCGGGGCGGCTGGCCGACGTGGTGAAGTCCACGCTGGGCTGAGCCCGCGTCCCGGCAACGCCCGCGCCCGGTCGGCGACTTCACGTCGCGGGCCGGGCGCGGTCCTGTACGGGGCGGCGGCCTCGGCCCGTTGAGCCGGCGCGCTAGAGCTTGCGCAGCGACAGCCGCTGCACCTTGTGGTCGGGCCCTTTGCGCAGCACCAGCGCCGCGCGGCCGCGCGTGGGCGCCACATTCTCCAGCAGATTGGGCTTGTTGATGGTCCGCCACATGGTGCGGGCGTAGTCGAGCGCCTCCTCCTCCGAGACCTGGGTGTACTTCCTGAAGTAGGAGGAAGGATTCTGGAACGCCGTCGCCCGCAGCTTGCGGAACCGGTTGAGGTACCAGGTCTCGATGTCCTCCGGCCGGGCGTCCACGTACACGCTGAAGTCGAAGTAGTCGGCGAGGCCGACCCTGGTCCGGCCGTCCTTGCCGGGAAGCGCCGGCTGCAGGACGTTGAGCCCTTCGACGATCAGGATGTCCGGGCGGCGCACGGTCAGGCGCTCGTCCGGGACGATGTCGTAGATCATGTGCGAGTAGACCGGGGCGGTGACCTCGTCCTTGCCGGCCTTGATGTCGGCCACGAAACGGGTCAGCGCCCGGCGGTCGTACGACTCGGGGAAGCCTTTGCGCGACGTCAGCCCCCGGGCCTGCAGTTCCTTCATGGGGAACAGGAACCCGTCGGTGGTCACCAGCTCGACCCGCGGGTGCTCGGGCCAGCGGGCGAGCAGCGCCTGGAGGAGCCGGGCGACGGTCGACTTGCCGACCGCGACGGAGCCGGCGACCCCTATGACGAAGGGTGTGCCGCGCTGCTCGCCGTGGCCGTTCCCCGCGTCGCCGAGGAACGTGTTGAGGGCGCCGCGCAGCCCGGCGGTGGCCTGCACGTAGAGGTTCAGCAGCCGGGAGAGCGGCAGGTAGACGTCGCGGACCTCGTCGAGGTCGATGACGTCGCCGAGCCCGCGGAGTTGCTCGACCTCCTCGGCGCTGAGGGGCAGCGGAGTTTTCTCGCGCAGGGCGCTCCACTCCGCGCGGGTGAGGTCGACATAGGGGGTCGACGCGTGCTCGGCCCGGCGGTGGGTGCTCCGTGGCGGCGAAGTGATCACATGCCCATTGTCGTGCGTACGGCACGGTTGTGGGCCGTGTGCTCGGTCACGCGGGGAGGCGGGGCAGGCCGGTTCCGGCCGGCTTGCCGGTGGCGTGCGTCACGGTCGCCGGTGACCGTCCGTCAACGCGTTCCGCGGGCTGCTCCTCGGCGGTCCCGGGGGCAGAGCCGGTGATGTGGTCGCCGGTGTGGGCGGCGGGCATCACGCCGGCGTTCTCTCCCTTGGCGATGCGGGCGCACCGGGCCGAGGCATGACGGCTCGGGCGATGTCCGAGCTCCGGGCTAGAGTACGGCTCACCAGCAGCGACACGGGATCGGCCGGTCGTGAGCCGCCGCCTCGGGAGGGGTCGCTGCGTATCACACGAGGACGTCTGCACATGCGAAGCACCGCCGTACGCCGTACTGCCCTGGCCGCCGCTGCGGCATCCCTGGTTCTGCTCGTCAGCGCCTGTGGTGGCGAGGGTTCCGGCGGAGGGACGAAGGACGAGACCAAGGGCAAGGGCGATGAGTCCGCTGCCGCCAAGCCCGCGGCCAAGGCGCTGTCCGCGGCCGAGCTGGAGAAGGCCGCGCTCGCCCAGGGTGACGTCGAGGCCCACAAGGTGATCAAGGCCGGACCGCAGGACGACATGGCCGCCAAGGACGTCACGACCGACAAGGCCGAGTGCGAGCCGGTCGCCAGGGCGCTCGCCGGTGTGCCCCTGGGCGAGCCCGTCGCCACCGTGAAGCGGAGGGTCACCGCGGAGCCCGACGCGAAGGCAGCCGGCAAGGGCCTCGACGACCTGACGGACGAGGAGATCGACGGCGCGATGGAGGGTGCCTTCGACATCACCACGTCGCTGGTCGCGCTCTCGTCCTACGAGAGCCGGGGCGCGGCCGACGCGTTCTCGGCGCTCAAGTCCGCGGCCACGGCCTGCGCCGGTGGCTTCACGATGACGATGTCCGGCGCGGAGCAGAAGGTCCTCAAGCTGACCGAGGCGAAGGTCTCGGGCGGCGACGAGGCCGTGGCATGGACGATGCCCTCCGAGCAGGACGGTGAGAAGCTGCCGTTCAACCTGGCCGTCGTGCGCGAGGGCAGCACCTTCACGACGTTCTCCTCGTTCAACATCATGGCTCCCGAGGGTGAGCCGCTCCCCCTGCCGGCTGCCGTCGTCGACGCCCAGGTGGCCAAGCTCGGCTGACTCCCCTGCCCCCTGACCCCGTGGCCCGCGTGCGCCGTGCGATCCCAAGGGTGCGCGGTGGTGCGGCGCGCGGGGCCCGGGGTGGTGCGGCCCGCGGGGGTGCGCGGTGGTGCGACCACGAAGGACCAGGCCCTTGCTCGGGTGCTGCTCAGCCCTTGGCCGCGGCGCCGTCGTCCCCGCGTCCGGACAGGGCACCGGCGGCCGGTTCGAGCGCGGGCCCGGTCGGCATCAGCTCCGTCGTGACGAAGGCGACCACGGCGGCGAGGATCACCACCGGCGTCATGCCCGGGCTCCCCAGCAGCAGGACCACCAGCACGACGCTGCTGACCGGCAGCCGGAGGGCGCTGACGGCGGCCGCTGCCATGCCCGCGGCTGTTCCCGGTACGACCCCCAGACCCGGCAGGGGCGAGAGGAGAAGACCGGCGGCACCGCCCAGGCAGAGAGCGGGGAAGATCGGGCCTCCTCGCAGGCTGCCCAGGCAGAGCGCGTAGGCGGCGGTCTTGAAGACCAGCAGGGCCAGCAGGGCGCCGATGCCCCAGGCGGCGGGGGCGGACGCCATGTGGGCCAGTGTCGCCTGTCCGGACAGGGCCGCCTCCGCCGGTGAGCGTCCGGTGGTGACCGAGTAGAGGGTCGCGCAGCCGCCGGCCGCCACGGCACAGGCCACCGTCCTGCGGAACGGCCGTGCCGCCACGAACGCCGCGGTCAACCGCCCGCCGGCCACCGCCAGTCGCACGAGCGCACCGACGACGACGCCCAGCACCACCGCCCACAGCACGTCACCGATGTCCAGGCGCGGGACGGGGCCGGCGATGTCCAGCCCGAGACTCCCGGTCTTCAGGCCGGTCCAGCGCCCCAGTCCGGTGAAGATCAGCGAGCCCACGCCGCTCGAGAGGAGTGCGGGGAGCATCACGGCGACGAGTTGAGGGCCGCCCACCCCCGCCACCTCGATCAGGAGCACCGCGGCGACCAGGGGGTTGCCGAAGATGGCTGAGACGGCGGCCGCCGCACCGGCCGCGCCCAGCAGGGCGTTGCTCCGCGGTGTCGCGGGGGCGCGGGCGAGGTCCCGGAAGAGCAGGGCCAACCCGCCGCCGAGGGCGATCAGGGGCGCCTCGGGGCCGAGGACCGCGCCCAGAGGCAGGCTGGCCGCTGCCAGGACCACTCCGGGCAGCGCGGCCGGAGCCGGCGCGCCCGCGTGGAGCCCGCCGGCGGGGACGTGGCCGCCCGCCCCGCGCAGACGGGTGACGACCGCCCCCACGACGATGCCGGCGATCAGCAGGAGGGGCAGCGGCCACCAGGCCGGTGGGGTGTCCCAGCCCAGTGCCCTCGGCAGTGACGACCAGAACAGGTGCTCGAGCTCGTGCAGGGCGGCGAGCAGCCAGAACGCGGCGAGCGACACGGGAATGCCGATCAGTCCACTGAAGATCAGCGCCTTGCGGTAGCCGGGGCTGCGCAGTACGGCGCGCAGTTGCTCCGGCTCCTGTGGGCCCGCCGGGCCGTCTGCCGACGCAGACCGAGCGCTGCGCTCCGCCATCGCGTCATTCCTTCCGGCGGTCCGGCTTCAGCCGGTGCCCTTCGCGCCCGTGGTGCCGTGAGCGGTCCGGTGGCCGGGCGCTCGACCCGCACGATGCGACCGCGGACATGTCAGCGGCGTGCCGAGCGTGGGGCGGTGCAGAGCGCCCAGATGACGAAGACGTCGATGGCGATCAGCACGATCGACCAGAAGGGGTGGTAGGGAAGCCACAGGAAGTTCGCGATCAGTCCCAGGCCCACGAGTGCCACGCCGACGACCCTCGCCCACACCGCCCCGCTGAACAGGGCGACGCCCGCGAGCAGGATGACGATGCCGAGGATCAGATGGACCCAGCCCCAGCCCGTGAGGTTGAACCGGAAGATGTAGTCGTCGGTGGCGACGAACACATCGTCCTCGGCGATCGCCGCGATCCCCTGCAGAAGGGTCAGGGCTCCGCCGAGGACCATCAGCACAGCGGCGAACATCATCCAGCCCGTCGCGGAGCCGTTCTTCGTGCCGTGCGACGTCGTGGGAGTGCCTGAAGCCATGATGCTGCCTTCCTGTCGTTCTCTTCCGGCCGCTCGGCCGGAAGGCCGCTTGGCCGCTCGGCCGGTTGGCAGTTCGGCCGCTCGGTAGTTCGGCCGTTGCCCGGCCGCCCGTCCGTGATCAGCCTTCACCGAAGCAGAGCAACGCGCATCGTGAGCGGCGCGAGCAGGTGGTGCGTCCGAGGAGTGCGGGTCGGGTGCGGTGGCCCGGCAGGCGGCGGCGAGGGCCGTCGCACCGGTTCTGGGATCATGGGGCGACGGCATACCGGTCCCGCGAATGCGCTCGTCGTGGCACTCGCTGTGCGGGCTCCGGAGGGAGAAACTCCTCATAGGCTCACAAAGGGGCGCCGAAGTGGTGAGCGGCTCCACTGCTCGCCCAACGGGTGGCCACGAAAGGGTTGGTATGTGCGGAATCGTGGGTTACGTCGGCGGACAGTCGGCGCTCGATGTGGTCATCGCCGGGCTGAAGCGGCTCGAGTACCGCGGCTACGACTCGGCCGGAGTCGCGGTACTCGTCGACGGGGGGCTCGCCGCGGCGAAGAAGGCGGGCAAGCTCGTCAATCTGGAGAAGGAACTGGTCGAACGTCCGCTGCCGAGCGGCTCCACCGGCATCGGCCATACCCGCTGGGCCACCCACGGCGGTCCGACGGACGTCAACGCGCATCCGCACCTGGACAACGCGGGTCGCGTCGCCGTCGTGCACAACGGCATCATCGAGAACTTCGCCGTCCTGCGCGCCGAGCTCGCCGAGCGCGGCCACGACCTGGAGTCGGAGACCGACACCGAGGTCGTCGCCCATCTGCTCGCCGAGTCGTTCTCCTCCACCGGGGACCTCGCGGACTCGATGCGGATGGTGTGCAGACGGCTGGAGGGGGCGTTCACGCTGGTCGCGGTCCATGCGGACGAGCCGGACGTGGTGGTGGGCGCCCGGCGGAACTCGCCGCTGGTGGTGGGTGTCGGTGAGGGCGAGTCCTTCCTCGCGTCGGACGTGGCCGCGTTCATCGCCCACACGCGGTCCGCGATCGAACTGGGCCAGGACCAGGTGGTGGAGCTGCGCCGCGACGGCGTGACGGTCACCGGCTTCGGCGGGGAGCCCGCGGAGGTCCACTCGTACCATGTCGACTGGGACGCCTCCGCCGCCGAGAAGGGCGGCTACGACTACTTCATGCTCAAGGAGATCGCCGAACAGCCCAAGGCGGTCGCCGAC
This sequence comes from Streptomyces sp. NPDC048389, assembly GCF_040706335.1. Taxonomy (NCBI): domain Bacteria; kingdom Bacillati; phylum Actinomycetota; class Actinomycetes; order Kitasatosporales; family Streptomycetaceae; genus Streptomyces; species Streptomyces sp. NPDC048389. The sequence continues at coordinate 192,749 of NZ_JBEZKP010000005.1, forward strand.
ACGCTCCTCGGCCGTATCGACGCGTCCGGGGCGCTGACCCTCGACGAGGTGCGCATCCCGCAGTCCGTGCTGCGCGAGGCGGACAAGGTCGTCATCGTCGCCTGCGGGACGGCCTTCCACTCGGGCCTCATCGCCAAGTACGCCATCGAGCACTGGACGCGTGTCCCGTGCGAGGTCGAGCTGGCGAGCGAGTTCCGCTACCGGGACCCCATCCTCGACCAGCGGTCGCTGGTGATCGCCATCTCGCAGTCCGGCGAGACCATGGACACCCTCATGGCGCTGCGCCACGCGCGTGAACAGGGCGCCAGGGTCCTCGCCATCTGCAACACCAACGGGTCGACGATCCCCAGGGAGTCCGACGCCGTGCTCTACACGCACGCCGGACCGGAGGTCGCCGTCGCGTCCACCAAGGCGTTCCTGACGCAGCTGGTCGCCTGCTACCTGGTGGCGCTCTACCTGGCACAGGTCCGCGGCACCAAGTGGGCGGACGAGATCCGGGCCGTCGTCCGCGATCTGGCGCAGATCTCCGGCCACATCGACCGGGTCCTGGAGACCATGGAGCCGGTGCGGGAGCTGGCCCGCTCGCTGGCGGGCAAGAAGACGGTGCTGTTCCTCGGACGCCATGTGGGCTACCCCGTGGCGCTGGAGGGTGCGCTGAAGCTCAAGGAGCTTGCCTACATGCACGCGGAGGGATTCGCGGCGGGCGAGCTCAAGCACGGGCCGATCGCACTGATCGACGAGGACCTTCCGGTGGTCGTCGTCGTCCCCTCGCCGCGGGGCCGCTCCGTGCTGCACGACAAGATCGTGTCCAATATCCAGGAGATCCGGGCCCGCGGCGCCCGGACCATCGTGATCGCGGAGGAGGGGGACGAGGCGGTGGTGCCGTACGCCGACCATCTGGTCCGGATCCCCGTGACACCGACGCTGCTCCAGCCGTTGGTCGCGACGGTGCCGCTGCAGGTCTTCGCGTGCGAGCTGGCGACGGCCCGCGGCAACGAGGTGGACCAGCCGCGGAACCTGGCGAAGTCCGTGACGGTGGAGTGAGGCCGGATGATCATCGGGGTGGGGATCGACGTGGCGGAGATCGACCGTTTCGCCGCGTCCATGAAGCGGACGCCGGGCATGGCCGAGCGGCTCTTCCTGAGACAGGAGCTGCTGCTTCCGAGCGGGGAGCAGCGGGGGTATGCCTCTCTGGCGGCGCGGTTCGCCGCGAAGGAGGCCCTGGCGAAGGCGCTCGGCGCGCCGGGGGGCCTGCTGTGGACGGACGCCGAGGTGTGCGTGGAGGACTCGGGACGCCCGCTCCTGCGTGTCCACGGCACCGTCGCCGCGCGCGCGGCGGAACTCGGCGTCCGCTCCTGGCATGTGTCGCTCAGCCACGACGCGGGCATCGCGTCGGCGGTGGTCATCGCGGAGGGGTAGGCCGGGGGCCGCTGCGCGAAGCCGTTCCCCCGCCCGCCCTGGCCGAACCGGGCTCCGCCCGGACGCGCGCCTCGAACGTCGGCGGGGCTCGGTGCGCCGGTCCCTTGGTGGTTCCGCCCCCGGGCCCGTGCCGGTCTGGTTCCGCCCCGGGCCCGTGCCGGTCTGGTTCCGCCCCGGGCCCGTGCCGGTCTGGTTCCGCCCCCGGGCCCGTGCCGGTCTGGTTCCGCCCCCGGGCCCGTGCCGGTCTGGTTCCGCCCCCGGGCCCGTGCCGGTCTGGTTCCGCCCCCGGCCCGTGCCGCATGCTCCCCTGTGCCCTGGCGGGCGTGGAGTGCCCCTGATGAGACTGATCCGGTGGCGCGACACCTGCCGCCCGGCGGGTGCCTCCGGCGGGCCGGTGCGCCGCGCGGCGGCATTTCCAGCCCGCGAGGCTCCTCCCACGCCGCCTGGCCGTACGAGGAGCCTGCGGCCATCGCGCGAAGCGCGATACCCGGGTCCGGGTGGACCGGCACGCTCGCCCGGCGACACGGGTCCGGGGCGGAGCCCCGGTCCGTGAAGGGGGCGGGGCGGGGGAACGGCCCGTTGCGAACCGGGCGCCCCCGAGGGCGGGTGCGGCAGACTCGGGGCATGCGTACCGCGTACAGCGTCGAGACGGTAAGACACGCCGAGGCACAGCTGATGGCCCGGCTGCCGGAGGGCGCGCTGATGCAGCGCGCCGCCGCCGGGCTGGCCGCGGCGTGTGCGGGACTGCTGGGCAGGGTGTACGGCGCGCGGATCGTGCTGCTCGTCGGCAGCGGCGACAACGGCGGCGACGCCCTGTACGCCGGTGCCCGGCTGGCCCGCCGCGGCGCGGGCGTCGTCGCCGTGCCGCTCGCGCGCGACCGCGTCCACCACGGCGGTCTTGCGGCGCTGCTCGCCGCCGGCGGGCATGTCGCCGACGATCCGTTCGAGGCGCTGTCCTCCGCCGACCTGGTGCTGGACGGGATCACCGGCATCGGAGGACGGGGCGGGCTGCGCAAGGACGCCGTTCCCGTGGCCCGCGCCGCCCGCGGCTCGGACGCCGTAGTCGTCGCCGTCGACCTGCCCAGCGGGATCGAGGCCGACACGGGCCAGGTGCGGGGCGAGGCGCTGCGCGCGGACGCGACCGTCACGTTCGGCACGTACAAGCCGGGGCTGCTCGTCGATCCGGGCAAGGAGTACGCGGGCACCGTACGGCTCGTGGGCATCGGTTTGGAGGACCACCTGCCGTCCCTGCCGGAGTTGGAGGCCCTCCAACACGCCGACCTGGGCCGGATGCTGCCGGTACCGGCAGCCGAGAGCGACAAGTACCGGCGCGGTGTCGTGGGCGTGGCCGCCGGGTCCGCGCGCTATCCGGGCGCGGCCGTGCTGTCGGTCGCGGGCGCGCTGCGCGGCGGCGCGGGAGCCGTGCGGTACGTCGGTCCGGCGGCGGACGCGGTGATCGCCCGCTTCCCCGAGACCCTGGTGCACGCGGGTCCACCGCACAAGGCGGGCCGCGTCCAGGCGTGGGTCGTCGGCCCGGGGCTCGGCGACGACGCGGACGCGGTACGGGAGGTACTCGACTCCGACGTGCCGGTGCTCGTCGACGCGGACGGGCTGCGTCTGCTGGACGCCGGGACCGTACGGGACCGCCGGGCCGCCACTCTGCTGACTCCCCACGCCGGGGAGGCGGCGGCACTGCTCGGCGTCGGGCGCGAGGCGGTGGAGGCCGCGCGGCTGGACTCCGTGCGCGAACTCGCCGCGCGTTTCGGGGCCACGGTGCTGCTCAAGGGGTCGACGACCCTGGTCGCCGCGCCCGACCGGGAGCGTTCGCCGGTCCGGGTCAACCCGATGGGCACTCCGTGGCTGGCCACGGCCGGCAGCGGTGACGTGCTGTCCGGGCTGGCCGGTTCGCTGCTCGCCGCCGGACTCGACGCGCGGGACGCAGGCTCGGCCGCCGCGTATCTGCACGGCCTGGCGGCCCGTCACGCGGCCGCGACGGGTGCGCCGATCACGGCGATGGAGGTCGCGGCGGCACTCCCGGCGGCGTGGCGCGACGTGCGCGCCGATTGACGACAGGGCCGCCTGCCCGCCACCTGCTTGCCGGCCTTCGCGTGTCGCCCATCGGCCCGTCGCCCGCCGCCGGTCCGCTACCGCGCCTGCCGTCCGTCGCCTCTCCTCTGCCGGCCCGGCGCCCGTCGCCCGTCGATCCGCGCACGTCGATCCGACGTACGCCGGGCGTCGCCGTGGCCGCGGCGCCCGACTGCGGCCCGCCCGGAGAATCCGACACCGACGGCGCCCCGCGCCGTGACGCACGCGACCGCCCACCGCACGGATCCGGCCGCGCGGCTCTGAGAGACTAAGCGCGATGAGCCACACAGCACCGCCCCGCCGAACCGCACCACCGCGCGCACGGGCCGAGATCGACCTCGCGGCCCTGCGCGCCAACGTGCGTGCTCTGCGCGCCCGCGCACCCCGGTCCGCGCTGATGGCCGTGGTGAAGTCGGACGCGTACGGCCACGGCATGGTGCCCTGCGCCCGCGCGGCGCTCGCGGCGGGCGCGACCTGGCTCGGCACGGCCACGCCCCACGAGGCGCTGACCCTGCGTGACGCGGGTGTGCCCGGCCGGATCATGTGCTGGCTGTGGACACCCGGCGGCCCCTGGCGTGAGGGCATCGAAGCGGACCTCGACATGTCGGTGAGCGGCATGTGGGCACTTGTAGAGGTGACCGCGGCGGCCAAGGAGGCGGGCCGCCCCGCCCGTATCCAACTCAAGGCCGACACCGGCCTCGGGCGCAACGGCTGCCAGCCCGCCGACTGGCCCGAACTGGTCGCCGCCGCCCGCACCGCAGAGGAGGCCGGTCTCGTCCACGTCACCGGACTGTGGTCCCACTTCGCGTGCGCCGACGAGCCCGGCCATCCCTCGATCGCCGCCCAGCTGGGCGTCTTCCACGACATGGTCGACCACGCGGAGAAGGCCGGTGTCGAGCCGGAAGTACGCCACATGGCCAACTCCCCGGCGACTCTCACGATCCCGGAGGCCCACTTCGACCTCGTACGGACCGGCATCGCGATGTACGGCATCTCGCCCGGCCCGGAGCTGGGAACGCCCGCCGACTTCGGGCTGCGCCCCGTGATGACGCTCACCGCCTCCGTCGCCCTCGTCAAGCACGTCCCCGCCGGCCACGGAGTCGGCTACGGCCATCACTACGTCACCGACGACGAGACCACCCTCGGCCTGATCCCCGTCGGCTACGCGGACGGCATTCCGCGCCACGCCTCCGGCCGCGGACCGGTCCTGGTCGCGGGCGAATGGCGGCGGGTCGCCGGACGGGTCGCGATGGACCAGTTCGTCGTGGACCTCGGCGGGCAGCGGATCCCGGAGGGTTCGGAGGCCGTGCTGTTCGGGCCGGGCGACCGGGGCGAGCCGACCGCCGAGGACTGGGCACAGGCCGCGGACACCATCGCGTACGAGATCGTCACCCGCATCGGCACGCGGGTTCCGCGCGTCTACCTGAACGAAACTTCCGAGGGTCCTGAGCGTTCCGGGGGTTCCGACAGCTCCGGGCGCCCCGGCGAGCACCCCCACGACTAGGAGAGCGGCACGGTGAGCGAGACCGGTACGGGGGACGCGGCCGAGGCCGCCGTCGACGCAGCCGCAGCCGCAGCCGCAGCCGCAGCCGCGGCAGCCGCAGCGGCAGCGGGCAACTGGCGGCGCGCCGGGTTCGCCGGTGCGGCGGTAGGCGTGGTCGCGGCGGGCGCCGCCGCGGGTGTGGCGCTCGAACGGCTCACCGTCGGCCGCGGGATCCGCAGGAAGGCCCGTCTCGCGCTCGACGCGGCAGGCCCGTACGGCGCTCTGCGGGGCACCCCGGGGAAGGCGCTGGCCGACGACGGCACGGCGCTCTACTACGAAGTCGACGAGGTCGACCCGGAAGCCGCCGCTCCGCGTCGCCGCAGGCTTTTCGGGCGCAAGACGCCGGCGCCGATGACGGTCGTGTTCTGCCACGGCTACTGCCTGAGCCAGGACTCGTGGCACTTCCAGCGCGCCGCGCTGCGCGGCTTGGTCCGTACGGTCCACTGGGACCAGCGCAGTCACGGCCGCTCGGCGCGGGGCACGTCGCAGGCCGGTTCCGGCGGCCGGCCGGTCACCATCGACCAGCTGGGCCGGGACCTGAAGGCCGTCATCGACGCGGCGGCGCCCGAAGGACCGCTGGTCCTGGTCGGCCACTCCATGGGCGGTATGACGATGATGGCCCTCGCAGCCCACCATCCGGAGCTGGTACGGGAACGCGTGGTCGGCGCGGCCTTCGTCGGCACCTCCTCGGGAAGGCTCGGCGAGGTCAGCTACGGCCTGCCGGTGGCCGGGGTGAACGCGGTCCGGCGCGTGCTGCCGGGCGTGCTGCGCGCCCTCGGCTCCCAGGCCGAACTCGTCGAACGGGGTCGCAGGGCCACCGCCGACCTGTTCGCGGGGCTCATCAAGCGGTACTCCTTCTCCTCGAAGGACGTCGACCCCGCGGTGGCCAGGTTCGCGGAACGGATGATCGAGTCCACGCCGATCGACGTGGTCGCCGAGTTCTACCCGGCCTTCGCCGAGCACGACAAGGGCGAAGCGCTCGACGTCTTCCAGGAGTTGCCGGTACTCGTCCTCGCGGGTGACAAGGACCTGGTCACGCCGAGTACGCACAGCGAGGCCATCGGAGACGTGCTGCGCGGCGCCGAGCTGGTCATCGTCCCGGACGCCGGGCACCTGGTGATGCTGGAGCACCCGGAGGCGGTCACGGACCGGCTCGCGGACCTCCTGGTCCGGGTCGGGGCGGTGCCGGCAGCGGCTACCGTTGGTCGGTATGGAAGCACCGCACAGCCCGGCGGCTGAGACCGCCGCCGCCTCCTCCGTACGTCTCTCGGTCGATTCCCCGGAGCGGATGCAGGACCTGGGGCGCAGCCTCGCCAAGCTGCTGCGCCCCGGTGACCTGGTGATGCTCACGGGTGAGCTGGGCGCAGGCAAGACGACGCTGACCCGCGGCCTCGGAGAGGGGCTCGGCGTGCGCGGCGCCGTCACGTCCCCGACGTTCGTCATCGCCCGCGTCCATCCGTCGCTGACGGGCGGCCCCGCACTGGTGCACGTCGACGCGTACCGGCTGGGCGGCGGCCTCGACGAGATGGAGGACCTCGACCTCGACGTGTCGCTGCCCGAGTCGGTGGTGGTCGTGGAGTGGGGCGACGGCAAGGTCGAGGACCTCTCGGAGGACCGCCTGCACGTGATCATCGACCGGGTGGTGGGCGACACGGACGACGACCGGCGGATGGTGACGCTCGCCGGCCACGGGGTCCGCTGGGCGGACGCGGACCTGTCGGCGGCCTCGGCGTAGCGCTCCGGCGGGCGCCGTATCGGCTCCACGCTTCCGGGCGTGTCCCGGTACCGGTTGCGTTCCCCCGTGCGGGGCCGGTCGGTGTCGCTTGGCGCCGGGGCGCCGGGCCGGGCGCGTGCGGCGTCCGGGGCGGGGTGGCGCGTTCGTGGGGCGGGTGCGGGTGGGGTGCCGCTGCGCGGGGCTTGCTCCCCCTGCCTGCCTCTTCCCGGAACCGGGCTCCGCCCGGACCCGCCCTCTGCGCTTGCGCGCTGTGCCGTCCGGTTGCCGCGCTGCGCGCTGTGGCTTCCGGCCGCCGTTCCCCCGGCTGCCGTGCTGTGCCCGTGGCTTCCGGCTGCTGTGCTGTGTCTGCGTGCTGCGCTGGTGGCTTCCGGCTGCTGTGCTGTGTCTGCGTGCTGCGCTGGTGGCTTCCGGCTGCTGTGCTGTGTCCTCGTGCTGTGCCCGTGGCCTCCGGCTGCCGTGCTGTGCGTTCCGTCCTTCGCCCTCAGCCCTGGGGCGGTCCATCGGGGCTCCGTGCCGCTGGTCGGGCGTGCCGGGCTTCGCGCGGTGGCCTCCATCGTCGGCCGGGCTTGATGCGCCCCGTCGGCGATCAAGACGCCGGGGCGGGGGCGTAGCCCCGGTTTCGGGAAGGGGCGGGGCGGGGGAAACGCCCCGCGCAGCGGCACCCGCCGCCGACGTTTCCGACATGACGTCGGGAAAGTGTTGCGCCCACGGCGCCGCCCGTGATGACATGGTATCGAGACCGGGTTAGGTCTACCTAACCTCGCCCGCCCTCGAGCCCCAGGAGGCGTCCATGCCGGCATCGGAGCACGCAGCGGAGCATGCGGCGGAGCACAGCGCGGAGCGTGAAGCGCGGTCGCGTCGGACGCAGCCGTCCGGGCCCGTGCGGCCGGCGGCCGCCCCGGCCCCCTCGGCCCCGGCCGTGTCGATGAGGGACCTGCTGGCGTCGTGTGCCGCGGCCAGCGCCGTGTCGACCCCGCCCCGCACGATCGCCGACGGCGACCGACGCGACGCGCAACGCGACGCCGCCTGATTCGAACCAGGGTCTACGGGCTCGTACGCACCCACCCGTACGGGTGAGTCGCGGAGCTACGGGACCACGACCACCTTCGAGTCGATCGTCGCGAACACCCACAGCGCGTCCCCGTCGGCCGGCTTCATCCGCACGCCGCCCGTCTTCTTCGTCGGGTCGGGGCTGGCCATCGAGCCGTCGACCGCCGCGCTGAAGCCGACGGTCACGCCGTCCACGCTCGCGAACCGCACCACGTGCTCGACCGGCACGCCGTCGGACCCGGACACACCGCCGGAGCGTGAGGTGACCGTGTAGGAGCCGGGCTCCGGGCTGACGGTGGAGGGCATGACCTCGAAGGTCCGCCGCACCTTCTCGTTCGCGTCGACGAGCCACACCCGCCGGTCGGCGAGTGCGTACACGACGCGCATCCCCGTGCCGGATCGGGCCGGGACGGCCTGCGCGTCCTTCGTCTTCTGCGAGGCCGCGGGGCCCGGGGCCGTCGCCGACGGGCCGGCGCCCGGCCGCTTCGAGGCATCAAGGTTCGCGGGGACGTTCGCCGACGCCTGGTAGGCCAGGAAACCGACGACGGCCAATGCTGCCGCAGTGAGCCCGGCCACGAGTCCCGAGCTGCTCCGTGCCACCCTGCTCACCTCTCGGATCCCCGAATGTGTGTACTCGGGGTGACGGTAGCACCGTGGTTCCGTTCGACGGTGCCGCCATGGCTCCCTCGCCGGAGCCGTAGGCTGTTCGCGTGCTCTTGCTCGCCATGGATACCGCCACGCCCGCCGTCACCGCCGCCCTCCACGACGGCACTTCCGTCGTCGCCGCGTCGAGCCGCGTGGACGCGCGCCGGCACGGGGAGTTGCTGCTGCCCGCCGTCGACAGGGTGCTCGCGGAGGCCGGTGTGAAGCTCGACGCCGTCACCGGTGTCGTGGTCGGTGTCGGCCCCGGGCCGTACACGGGCCTGCGGGTCGGACTGGTCACGGCCGCGACCTTCGCCTCGGCGCTCGGGGTGCCCGTGCACGGGGTCTGCACGCTGGACGGTCTGGCGTACGAGGCCGGGCTCGACGAGCCGTTCGTGGTGGCGACCGACGCGCGGCGCAAGGAGGTCTACTGGGCGCGGTACGAGAACGCCCGCACCCGTGCCTCGGACGCCGCCGTGGACCGTCCCGCGGAGATCGCGGAGCGGGTCGCGGGGCTGCCGGCGGTCGGCGCGGGCGCGCTGCTGTACCCGGAGACGTTCCCGGACGCCCGCGGTCCCGAGCACGTGAGCGCCTCCGCGCTGGCGGCGCTCGCGGCCGAGAAGCTGGCGGCCGGCGAGGAGTTCCTGCCGCCGCAGCCGCTGTACCTGCGGCGGCCGGACGCGCAGGTGCCCAAGAACTACAAGGTGGTCACCCCCAAGTGAGCGCCGCCCACCCTCCCCCAGAGCTTCGCCCGGGAGGTTCCCCCAGCGACCGCCGCCCCTCGTCGGCGCCGCTGTGCGGCGGCCTTCCTGAACTGCGCGAGATGCGCTGGTGGGATCTGGAACCGGTGCTGGAGCTCGAACACGAGCTGTTCCCGGAAGACGCCTGGTCGCCAGGCATGTTCTGGTCCGAGCTCGCGCACTCCCGCGGCCCGCGGGCCACCCGCCGCTATGTGGTGGCGGAGAGCGAGGGCGGCACGATCGTCGGCTACGCGGGCCTCGCGGCGGCCGGCGGCCTCGGCGACGTGCAGACCATCGCCGTCGACAGGAGCGAGTGGGGCACCGGCCTCGGCTCCCGGCTGCTGACCGACCTGCTGCAGCACGCCACCGCCTTCGAGTGCGACGAGGTGCTGCTCGAAGTGCGCGTGGACAACACCAGGGCCCAGAAGCTGTACGAGCGCTTCGGCTTCGAGCCCATCGGATTCCGCCGCGGCTACTACCAGCCCGGCAATATCGACGCCCTCGTCATGCGACTGACCGTACAAGGAACAGAGACCAACTGATGGCTGACGAACCGCTCGTACTCGGCATCGAGACCTCCTGCGACGAGACCGGCGTCGGCATCGTCCGCGGCACGACCCTGCTCGCCGACGAGGTCGCCTCGAGCGTCGACACCCACGCCCGTTTCGGCGGCGTCGTGCCGGAGATCGCCTCGCGCGCCCACCTGGAGGCGATGGTTCCGACGATCGAGCGCGCTCTGAAGACCGCCGGCCTCTCCGCACGGGACCTCGACGGCATCGCGGTCACGGCGGGCCCCGGCCTCGCCGGCGCGTTGCTGGTCGGCGTCTCGGCGGCGAAGGCGTACGCGTACGCCCTGGGCAAGCCGCTGTACGGGGTCAACCACCTGGCCTCGCACATCTGCGTCGACCAGCTGGAGCACGGCCCGCTGCCCGAGCCGACGATGGCCCTGCTGGTCTCCGGCGGCCACTCGTCGCTGCTGCTCGCGCCCGACATCACCGCCGACGTACGGCCCATGGGCGCGACGATCGACGACGCGGCCGGCGAGGCGTTCGACAAGATCGCGCGGGTGCTGGACCTGGGCTTCCCCGGCGGCCCGGTGATCGACCGGCTGGCGAAGGAGGGCGACCCGGAGGCGATCGCGTTCCCGCGCGGACTGAGCGGCTCCAGGGACCCGGCGTACGACTTCTCTTTCTCCGGTCTGAAGACGGCCGTGGCGCGCTGGATCGAGGCCAAGCGGGCGGCGGGCGAGGAGGTGCCGGTGCGGGACGTGGCGGCCTCCTTCCAGGAGGCGGTCGTCGACGTGCTGACCCGGAAGGCGGTGCGGGCCTGCCGGGACCAGGGTGTCGACCACCTGATGATCGGCGGCGGCGTGGCGGCCAACTCCCGGCTGCGGGCCCTTGCCCAGGAGCGGTGCGAGCGGGCCGGGATCAGGCTGCGGGTGCCGCGGCCGAAGCTGTGCACCGACAACGGGGCGATGGTGGCCGCGCTGGGCGCGGAGATGGTCGCCCGCAACCGGCCCGCCTCGGACTGGGAGCTGTCGGCGGACTCCTCCCTGCCGGTGACGGACCCCCATGTGCCCGGCGCGCACGACCACGACCATGTGCACGAGGTCAGCAAGGACAACCTGTACTCATGACCGTCGTCGCGCTGATGTGGGAGGCCCGCGCCGTGCCCGACCGGGGCGCGGAGCTGCTGGAGTGGGCCCGCGCCCAGGAGCTCGCGCGCGAGCCGCTGCGCCGCGAGATCCTGCGGGCGGGGCAGGACCGGGTCCTGGTCATCACCTGGTGGGACGCCGCCGACATGGCCGCCGACCTGCCCGAACTTCCCGAACCGGCCGACGATTTGATCACCCGGCCGGTGCACCGCTGGCGTTTCGAATCGCTCGGCTGAGACTCCTCGGCAGCGGCCCACAAGGCCCCTGACGCCCCCTGACGCCCTTGACGCCCCTATGCCGTGGAGGCCCCGATCGCGGCGTGGCATGCGCGGGCCGCCCGCCCGGTACGGGGACGCGGAACGGGCGACGATCGCCGTCCTGCACGGGCCGGTTGGCGGCCCTGACGCCGTTCCCGGTGGTCGGCCCGAACCGGGCGGCGGCCGGCGCGGCGGACGGCCCCCGGAGCCCGGCCCGGCGCAGCCGACGTCCTCGCCGACGGGCCGGCGCTCCAGGACCACCACTTGCCGCCGGGTGTCCGCGGTGACCTGCTGCCCGGCTCGGCCGACGGGAGGAGGCACGGCGGAGTTCGAGCGTCGCGGCCTCGCCGACCCCGCGGCGCCCGTGAACGGGAACTGCTGCCGGCCGGGCCGCTGCTTCCGCCCGGTAGCCTCGTCGGCATGCCGCGCCGTGTCCTGCCGCCTCCGCCGCCGCCTGCCGACACAGGCTGCTGGCCCGACCGGGAGACCCTGCTCGCGGACCGGAGCCGGGCGATGGACGAGCTCTTCCGGATGAGTATCGCCCCGCAGCGGCTGGTGCTGCTGTGGCTGGTGGTGGCCGGGTTCGCCGTCGGATGGGCGGTCTTCTGCGCGGCCCTGCTGGCGTTCGAGGAAGGGCAGGACCTGTTCAGCCACTTCTTCGGTGCGGTCCTCGGCTTCGTCGGACTCGCGTGCATGGTCCCGACGGGCCTGGCCGTCGGCTTCGGCGTCGCCCATGAGGCGGAGCTGCGCGGGCGGCTGCGGCAGTGGAGTGCGCTCGCGCACGACGCGGCCGGCGACGCCCGTTACGGCGCCCCGGCCATGAGCCTGTTCTGGTTCCTGCCGTCGTTCCTGCTGGGCGCGTACGGCCTGTGGCTCTCCACCACCGCCCTGACCGGTGGCGCAGGACGGGGCGGCTCCCTGGCCGGGGTGGTTCTGCCGACGGGGCTGGGGCTGATCCTCTGGCTCACCGGCCTGCTCGGCGTCATGAAGGCCGTGAGCCACTACCGCTGGGCGCTCCGGCTGGTGTCGCCTCCGGTGCTCCCGTCCGCGGCACGGGGCGGAACGCACCGCTGACGGGGGTTCGCGGGGCGGTGCGCACGGCTGACGGGGGTTCGCGGGGCGGTGCGGGGAACGGGCCGACCCGTCACACAGGGCGGCCGACGAGCATCGTCGGGGCGCCCGCCACCCGGGTCAGGAAGACCGTTGCCGCGTTCCGGCCCTGGGGCTTGACCTTTCGGCGGACCTCTTCCGGTTCGACGGCGGAGCCGCGCTTCTTCACCGTGAGGTTGCCGATCCCGCGTTCCCGCAGCAGCGCTTTCAGCTTCTTCAGGTTGAAGGGCAGTTCGTCGCTGATCTCATAGGCCGTGGCGTACGGCGTCGGGCGAAGGGTGTCGGAGGTGATGTACGCGATCGTCTCGTCGAGCAGGCCGCCGGACACGTCCTCGGCGACCTCGGCGACCAGGTGGGCGCGGATCGCCGCACCGTCCGGCTCGTACAGATAGCGGCCGACGGGCCGGACCGGCGGGTTCGGCAGGCCGCGGCCGGTCAGGGTGTGCGGGCCCGGGAGGAGGGTGGCGCGGACCGCGGACGGGGCGGTGCCGAACCAGAGCACGGCCTCCTTCACATCGCCGCCGTCCGAGATCCACTCCGCCTCCGCTCCCTCGGGGACCGCCTCGTGGGGGATGCCCGGTGCGACCTTCAGCGCGGCGTGGGGGCGGGTACGGGCCGCGCCGACGGCCCAGGACAGGGGCGGGGAGTACGCCTCCGGGTCGAAGATCCGGCCTCGGCCGCCCCGGCGGGCGGGGTCGACGAACACCGCGTCGTACGACGTGGTGCCGATGTCGGTGACGTCAGCGCAGCGGACCTCGATCAGGCCGGAGAGGCCCAGCGCTTCGGCGTTCGCGCGTGCGGCCTCCGCCGTGAGCGGGTCGCGGTCGACGGCGAGGACCGAGATGCCGGCCCGGGCCAGTGCGATCGCGTCCCCGCCGATGCCGCTGCACAGGTCCGCGACGCTGCGCACGCCGAGTTCGGCGAAGCGCGCGGCGCGGTGGTCGGCGACCGAGCGGCGGGTGGACTGTTCGACGCCGTTCGGGGTGAAGAACATCCGGCGGGCGTCCTCCTCGCCGAACTTGGCCACGGCCCGTTGTCTCAGCCGTGCCTGTCCGAGGGCCGCGGAGACCATGGCCGCCGGGTGGTCGCGGCGCAGGCGCGTCGCGACGGACAGTTCCCGGGCCGGGTCGTAGGAGGCGAGCGAGGCCAGCAGCGCCTCGCCTTCCCCGGTGCGCAGTGCGGCGAAGGCGGCGAGTGGGTCGAGGTCGTTCACCGGGCCATTGTGGGCCAGGCGGGGGATGGTGCGCGCAGGCCGGAGGTGTCGGGCCGGTGAGCGGGCGGGGCGCTGACAGGATGCGTCGCCATGCAGCTAGTACGACAAAAAGAAAATTTGGGAGCGTATCGGGCCCGTGCGGCTCTCGCCGCTCTCGTGGTCGCCGCTCTCGGCTCCGGCTGTGCGGCCGAGGGGGCCGCGGAAGCCTCACGCCCCGCAGAGGCCGCCACCGGGCAGCCCGCGCAGCAGGGCCCGGAGGTCAAGAAGCCGGACGCGCGGAAGCCGGAGGGGCAGGAAGCAGCCGGCCCCGCCGGGGCGCTCTCCGCGTACGTCGAGAAGGTCAGGCGCAGCCAGAAGGCCCGCGCCGCCGCCGCGAAGAAGTGGGGGCTGGCGCAGACCCCGCTCGCGCCGCCCCCACCGCCCGCCGTCAAACCGAAGATCACCACCCGCAAGGGCTTCGAGGTGAAGGGCGGTGAGGGTCTGCCGCCGGTGTTCACCACTGTTCCGACCAAGGAGAAGATCGTCTTCCTGACGATCGACGACGGCGCCGAGAAGGACCCGGAGCTGCTGCGGATGATGTCCGAGCTGCAGATCCCCTACAGCGCCTTCCTCAGCGACTACGTGATCAACGACGACTACGGCTACTTCGAGAAGATGCGGGACCGGGGGGTGGCCCTGCACAACCACACGCTCAACCACCCGTATCTGCCGGGGCTTTCGTACAGCGAGCAGAAGCGTGAGATCTGCGGCCAGCAGGACAAACTGGAGAAGAGGTACGGCACCCGCCCCCGGCTGATGCGCCCGCCGTACGGGAACTACAACAAGGACACCTTGCGCGTCGCCGAGAAGTGCGGGATCGAGGCGGTGCCGCTGTGGGCCTCCGAGGCGTTCCCCGACCACATGGAGTGGCGCGAGTGGGACAGGGACCTGCACCCGGGCGACATCATCCTCACCCACTTCCGCGGCAAGGAGGAGTGGAAGGGCACCATGCCGGACATGATCCGTCGGGTGATGAAGACGGTGACGTCGAAGGGGTACGCGGTGGCCAAGCTGGAGGACTACGTCTGACAGGCCCCGCCGGAGCCGTGGCGCACCCCGGAACCGGAGCCGTGGCGCACCCCGGAACCGGAAAGAGATCGTAGCTGGAACCGGAAAGGCCGTGGCCGGAACCGGAGGCGTCATATCGGCGTTTTCCGTACCGGGACCCGAGGGCGCGCGGCGCCATATTGGCACTCCGCTTGACCGAGTGCTAATCACAGTCATAGTCTCGGGTCTGGCACTCACCCAGTGAGAGTGCCAGACACAGCGACGGGCAGGTCCGGCACCCGCGACGACGGATCGACCTGGTCGCCACCTCAGATCAGTTAACCCCGTGATCTCCGAAGGGGGAGGTCGGATCGTGACGACCGCCAGCTCCAAGGTTGCCATCAAGCCGCTCGAGGACCGCATTGTGGTCCAGCCGCTCGACGCCGAGCAGACCACGGCCTCTGGCCTGGTCATTCCGGACACTGCGAAGGAGAAGCCCCAGGAGGGCGTCGTCCTGGCAGTGGGCCCGGGCCGCTTCGAGAACGGCGAGCGCCTGCCGCTCGACGTGAAGGCCGGCGACATCGTGCTGTACAGCAAGTACGGCGGCACCGAAGTGAAGTACAGCGGCGAGGAATACCTCGTCCTCTCGGCCCGCGACGTGCTCGCGATCGTCGAGAAGTAAGCACAGGCTTCACCTGAATTGCTTTGAGCTGCGCCCCTGGTCACCCCGCGGATTGCCGGGCGGCGAGGGGCGCGGTTCTTTGAACACGACTTTCCGAGAGGGCTGAACCGCTCCCATGGCGAAGATCCTGAAGTTCGACGAGGACGCCCGTCGCGCCCTCGAGCGCGGCGTCAACAAGCTTGCCGACACGGTCAAGGTGACGATCGGCCCCCGCGGCCGCAACGTCGTCATCGACAAGAAGTTCGGCGCTCCCACCATCACCAACGACGGTGTCACCATCGCCCGCGAGGTCGAGGTCGAGGACCCGTACGAGAACCTGGGCGCCCAGCTGGTGAAGGAGGTGGCGACCAAGACCAACGACATCGCGGGTGACGGTACGACCACCGCCACCGTGCTGGCCCAGGCGCTGGTCCGCGAGGGTCTGCGCAACGTCGCCGCGGGTGCCTCCCCGGCCGCCCTGAAGAAGGGCATCGACGCCGCGGTCAAGGCCGTCTCCGACGAGCTTCTCGCGACCGCCCGGCCGATCGAGGACAAGGCCGACATCGCCGCCGTGGCCGCGCTCTCCGCGCAGGACCAGCAGGTCGGCGAGCTCATCGCCGAGGCGATGGACAAGGTCGGCAAGGACGGTGTCATCACCGTCGAGGAGTCCAACACCTTCGGCCTGGAGCTGGAGTTCACCGAGGGCATGGCCTTCGACAAGGGCTACCTGTCCCCGTACATGGTGACCGACCAGGAGCGTATGGAGGCCGTCCTCGACGACCCGTACATCCTGATCCACCAGGGCAAGATCGCCTCCATCCAGGACATGCTGCCGCTGCTGGAGAAGGTCATCCAGGCGGGTGGCTCCAAGCCGCTGCTGATCATCGCCGAGGACGTCGAGGGCGAGGCCCTGTCGACCCTGGTCGTGAACAAGATCCGTGGCACCTTCAACGCGGTGGCCGTCAAGGCCCCCGGCTTCGGCGACCGCCGCAAGGCGATGCTCGGCGACATGGCCACCCTCACCGGTGCCACCGTCATCGCCGAGGAGGTCGGCCTCAAGCTCGACCAGGCCGGTCTCGACGTGCTGGGCACCGCCCGCCGCGTGACCATCACCAAGGACGACACCACCATCGTCGACGGTGGCGGCAACTCCGCGGACGTGGCCGGCCGCGTCAACCAGATCAAGGCCGAGATCGAGTCCACCGACTCCGACTGGGACCGCGAGAAGCTCCAGGAGCGCCTCGCGAAGCTGGCCGGCGGCGTGTGCGTGATCAAGGTCGGCGCCGCCACCGAGGTGGAGCTGAAGGAGAAGAAGCACCGTCTGGAGGACGCCATCTCCGCGACCCGCGCCGCGGTCGAGGAGGGCATCGTCTCCGGTGGTGGCTCCGCGCTCGTCCACGCCGTGAAGGTGCTCGAGGGCAACCTGGGCAAGGAGGGCGACGAGGCCACCGGTGTCGCCGTCGTCCGCCGCGCCGCCGTCGAGCCGCTGCGCTGGATCGCGGAGAACGCCGGCCTCGAGGGCTACGTCATCACCGCCAAGGTGGCCGAACTCGAGGCGGGCAACGGCTTCAACGCCGCGACCGGCGAGTACGGCGACCTGGTCAAGGCCGGCGTCATCGACCCGGTCAAGGTCACGCGCTCCGCTCTGGAGAACGCCGCCTCCATCGCCTCCCTGCTGCTCACGACCGAGACCCTGGTCGTCGAGAAGCCGGCCGAGGACGAGGGTGACGCGGGCCACGGCCACGGTCACGGCCACAGCCACTGACGCATCCGCGGTCGACCGATGCGGTAAGCGCCAAGGAGGTCCCCGTCCCGCCGAGCGCGGGACGGGGACCTTCCCGTGTCACAGCCGTGGCAGCGGCTCACACGGCGCCGAGCTGCCGCATCAGGCGCAGCAGGTCCATGTGCCACCAGCCTTCCTTGATCTTCGCGTCCTCGAAGCGGAAGATCGTCGTCCCGGTCATGGTGCACTGCTCACCGGTGGCGGGGATGCCCTGGAAGTCGCCCTTGTGCCTCCCGCTCCAGGTCCACAGCGTCACCACGTCGTCCCCTTCGGTGATCTGCCGGTCGAGCTCGAAGGTGAAGTCGAAGGCGTCGCGCCACATGGTGAGGTCCCGGCGGATGACGTCCATGCCGGTCTCGGCGTCCTCCTCGTTGGCGATGTCGTGGTCGATGTAGTCGGCCGCGAACACCTCCGGGACGGCTTCCAGATTGCCGCCGCCGGCGATCTCGTGGAAGAAGCGGCGGGCGGTCGCCGAGTTCATCTGCTCCTCACGGACCACGTCGAGGTCGGTGAAGGACGGCATGCCGTCGCAGAGCGCCACCATCTCCTGGAACATCTTGTCCGTCTCCGGCAGACGCGAGTTCCTCATCGCCTCTTCGTACGAGGGGAACTCCACGATCTCGACGTAGTGGTTGCTCTCGGTGCGGTCCTTTCCGGTGACGGTGTGGGCGGTGGTCCGCTTGCCCTTGGTCTGTTCGACCCACTGGTCCATGACCGCGTTCACGTCGTCGAACCTGTCGGTCTTGTAGTCGATGATCTGTACGAACTTCATGGCGCCTCCCGGGCCGCTGCGGTCCCCGACGAGATACGTCCATTTTAGTGACGCACATCACTCCGTGCGGTGCGGCGCGATGCCGTGGCGACCGGACTACGACCGGACTACCGGGGGCCGTACTTCCGGCCCGTCCTCGACGTGAGCCCGCCCAGCAGTCCGCGCGGCGTCAGCTTCACCACGCCCATCAGCGCCTTGTACCGAGGATCGGGGACGGAGAGCGACTTCCCCTTCGCCAGGTCCGCCAGCGCCGAGGCCACCAGCTTGTCGGCGTCCAGCCACATCCAGCCGGGAATGCCGTCCGTGCCCATCCCCGCCCGCTGGTGGAACTCGGTCCGTACGAAACCGGGGCACAGCGCCATCAGACGCACCCCCGTCCCGGCCAGGTCCCTGGCCGCGCCCTGCGTGAACTGCACGACCCACGCCTTCGACGCGCCGTAGGTGCCGCGGGGCACGAACGCGGCGACCGACGCCACGTTCACCACGCCGCCCCGGCCGCGCTCCCGCATCGGCTCCGCCGCGGCGGCCGTCAGGCGCAGCACCGCCTCGCAGTGGACCTTCAGCATCGTCAGTTCGTCGGCCATGGACACGTCCAGGAATTGTCCCTTGTTCCCGAAGCCCGCGTTGTTGACCAGCAGGTCGACGGGGTGGGTGCGGTCCGCGAGACGGCGCTCGACCGCGGTGATGCCGTCCTCCGCCGACAGGTCCGCCGTCAGCACCTCCGCCTCGATGCCGTGGCCGTCGTGCAGTTCGGTGGCCTGTGCCTGCAGCCGTTCGGTGTCCCGGGCCACCAGCACCAGGTTGTGGCCGTCGGCCGCGAGCCGCCGCGCGAAGGCGGCGCCGATGCCCGCGGTCGCTCCCGTGATCAGTGCAGTCGTCATACGGGCACGTTAATGCCCCGCGTGTGAGTGCGGCGTACGGGCCTTCCCCGCCGGCCGCCCCTTCTCCACGACCCGAACTGCCCTGTCGTGCCGCCGTCCTCGTGGTACGGCGGATGGCAGCAGTACCTGTACGGAGTGTCCGGATCGGCGGGCCCGGCGTACCGCGTCGCGGGCTTCACGGTCCTCCCGACGGGCACGCGAACCGTGTCCTTGGCGCCGCGCAGCTCCGGCGGCGGCCGTCCGCCGTCCGCCTCGAGCACCCTGAACTGCACGTCCTGCACCTGGAAGTTGTGCGGAGCGCCGTCCTCGTTGCATACGGCCCAGGTCTCCGGCGTACCGCGGGTGACCGTCCCGTCGATCCGGTCCATGGCCATGGCTCTGCTGTTGATTCCCGACGTACGCAGCCCGAAGAACCGGCGCCTACGGGGGCCGGAGGCGCCCGCAAGGTCCAGCTCGCCGAGTTCGGCGGACAGTTCGGGGGAGGTGCGCAGGATGTCCGCGGCCCCGACGGGATTTCCCCCCGTGCGCCGGCCCGTGCCTGCGGTCAGGAGGTATTACCCGGAACCGTCCCGCTTCCGGGCACCGGGCCGTATGCGGCGACGTACGCGCGCGCGTCACTCAGCAGTTCCCCGTGGAGGGCCTCCCCGGCCGCGAGTACCCGGGGCAGCAGCGTCCGCTCGGTCGTCACCGCTCTGAAGGCCATCGCCACCGTGACGTCGTGCGCAGGCCGGTGCACGATCTCGATGGGGTCGCCCGAGTGGATCTCGCCCGGTTCGATCACCCGCAGATACGCGCCGGAGGCGCCGTTCCCGGTGAAGCGCCTGACCCATCCGCGCTCGCCGAGCCGGCCCGCGAACGTACGGCACGGGATGCGGCCCGAGGTGATCTCCAGCACCAGTGCACCGCCGACGCGCCAGCGCTCGCCGATCCTCGCGCCGGTGATGTCCACGCCGCTGGTGGTCAGGTTCTCGCCGAACATGCCGTTGGTGAGGGTGCGCCCCAACTCCCTTTCCCAGGCGTCGAGGTCCTCACGGGCGAAGGCGTAGACGGCCTGGTCGGACCCGCCGTGGTGGCGCAGGTCGCAGACCGCGTCGCCCGCCAGGCCGCTCGCTCCCCGGCCCTTGGGACCGGGATCCGCCACCCGGACGGGCCCGTCGACCGGGCGCTTGTCGATCCCCGTCGTTCCTCCCGGCGCATCGGAATAGCCGACGGCCTCGGGCCGCCCCAGGTTCACGGTCAAGAGCTTCATACCGGCACGCTAATCGACTCTCCCTCAAAGTTTCCTCGGGATTCTCGCTGATGCCTCCAAGTGTCACTTATGCTGGCAAGGTGATCGAAGCCCGCCACCTCCGCGTCCTGCGTGCCGTCGCCGCCACCGGCTCGTTCTCCGCGGCCGCCCGCGAACTGGGCTGCACCCAGCCCGCGGTCAGCCAGCAGATGAAGGCGCTCGAGAGCTCCGCGGGCACCCCGCTGCTGATTCGGACCGGCCGCGAGATGCGCCTCACCCAGGCCGGTGAAGCACTCGTCCGGCACGCGTCCGGCATCCTCGCCGGGCTCACCGCCGCGGAGGAGGAGGTCGCGGCGATCGCCGGGCTCCGGGCCGGCCGGGTGCGCCTCGTCTCGTTCCCCAGCGGCAGCTCCACCCTGGTGCCCACCGCGCTCGCCGCACTGCGCGCGGCCCACCCGGGCACGCGTGTCTCCCTCGTCGACGCCGAGCCGCCGCGTTCGGTCGAGATGCTGCGCGAGGGCGACTGCGACGTGGCACTCGCCTTCCAGTACGGCACGGCCGGCGCGGAGTCGGAGTGGGACGACCTGGAGGTGCGGCCCCTGCTCACCGACCGGCTCGTCGGGCTGGTGCCGGAGGGGCACCGTCTCGCCGACGCGGGATCGGTCGCCATCGCCGATCTCGCGGGGGAATCGTGGATCGCGGGCTGCCCGCGCTGCCGCCGCCAGCTCGTGGATGCCTGCGAGGAAGCCGGTTTCACCCCTCGCATCGACTTCGCCACCGACGACTACCCGGCGGTGATCGGCCTGGTGGGCGCGGGGCTCGGGGTCGCGGTACTGCCCGAGCTGGCACTGGAGTCGGTGCGGCCGAAGGGCGCCCGGCTGGTGACGGTCGAACCGGTTGTCGACCGCGAGATCGTGGCGCTCACCCTGCCCGACCTGGCCCATGTACCGGCGGTCTCCGCGACCCTGACCGAACTCTCCCGCGCGGCGGCGTAGCCCTCGGGCGGGCGGCGGACCGGCCCCACGTTTCCGGCCGCTCCCTTGGGGCGGGGGTTGTGCCCCCGGGCGTGGGCGCTCGGCCTCCGGGTGCGGCGGTGCGGGGGTGGCCCGGTGGGGCGGGATTACGCGGGCGCTTGGCGCCTGGGTGCGGTGATGGCCGGGTGGGGTGGGCGGGCGGAGTCGCGCGGGCACTCGGCCTCGGGGTGTGGCGGCGCCGGGGGCGGCTGATCCCGGTGGGCCCGGGTTGTGCACCTGGTCCGACCTGACCGGTCCGTGTCGGTTGGTGTCCGGGTGCCGCTGCGGGGTCATGTCCGCTGCTCGCCCGTACTTGCCCCGCCCAGGACTTGCTCCGCCTTACGTCTCTGGCCGAGTCCTGCGCGTCCTCCTGCCCCGGGGCGGCGGCTTCAGCTCCCGTCGAGGGTCGGTGCGGGGAGGGGCGGGGCCGGTGCCGCGCGGCGCGCGTGCCCCCGGGCCGGCGGTTTCGCTCAGCCGGCGGGCAGAGCCGACCCCGTGGCCACATGAGGCGCCGGGGGTCCGAAGTGGAAGCCGGCGAGCGGGGTCACGGGCTGCGACCCGCCACGCCCCCCGGCCTCGTGGGCCGGGGGCCGGTACCACCGGGTGGCGGTCGGGTCGAGTCACCGGCCGCGAGGAGACAGGAGGGCGCGTAGTGATGCAGGAACGTTTCTTCGATCGGTGTGCACGGCACGCGTGTCAGCCGTGCGCCGCACCCCCCGCACTCGTCGCGGGAATCAGCCGGTGACGTGCTCGTCCCATGAGCTCCTCGCGCTCGTCCTCCGTCAGTCCGCCCCAGACGCCGTAGGGCTCCCGCACGGCCAGTGCATGCGCCGCGCACTCCGCCCGCACCGGGCATCTCATGCAGACCTCCTTCGCCGAGTTCTCGCGCGCGCTCCGCGCCGCGCCTCGCTCGCCTTCCGGGTGGAAGAAGAGCGAGCTGTCGACCCCACGGCATGCCGCGAGGAGCTGCCAGTCCCACAGATCGGCGTTGGGTCCGGGAAGGCGAGAGAAATCTGCCATGGCGCATGTCCCCTTGAAACCGTGCTGGGCGGATACAGGACCGGGTCGGAAACGGGCGGGACGCCGACCGGACGTGCGCCGGATCCGGCACCAGCACCGTGCCAACGACCGCACATCTGCTGTGTAAGTAGATGTAAATATGACTCATTGCGAATCTAGCCATAGACACCGGAAAAAGGGAAGAAAAGCCGCTGAATGGGGCAGGGTCCGCGTCAGCCGGTGCACGGGTGCTCCGCCCGTGGGCCACGAAACCTCGCGGACCTCCCGCCACCCCACGAGCCCCGTGGAACCGGTGCTCACGCCCGCGTAACGGCCCCTTTACGCAGCGTGCGGAAGTGCCGACTGTGACCCGTAACTCTTTCGAGTGACCGTCGTTGAGAGTGCGGAGGCGGTTGAAGGAACAAGCGCTCGGGCACATGTCCGAGAGCGTTCAACCGCACAGGTGAAGAAATGTACCCAGCCTGGAGGCTCAAGGTGACGCGCATCAGCTGCGGAGGGCGGCCATGACATCCGTCCTCGTCTGCGACGACTCCCCGCTTGCTCGAGAGGCGCTCCGCCGCGCGGTCGCGACCGTGCCCGGTGTCGAGCGCGTGACGACCGCGGCCAACGGCGAGGAAGTCCTCCGCCGCTGGGGCGCCGATCGTTCGGACCTGATTCTGATGGACGTACGCATGCCCGGACTGGGCGGCGTCGAGACGGTGCGCCGGCTGCTCTCCGCCGACCCGGGCGCCCGGATCATCATGCTGACCGTCGCGGAGGATCTGGACGGCGTCGCGCTCGCAGTCGCCGCGGGCGCCCGCGGCTACCTGCACAAGGACGCGTCGCGTGCCGAGCTGCGCGCGACGGTCACTCAGGCGCTCGCCGACCCCACCTGGCGGCTCGCGCCGCGCCGGCTCCGGTCGGCCGAGATGGGCGCCGCGCCCACGCTCACCGCGCGGGAGATCCAGGTCCTCGAGGGCATGAGCCACGGCCGCTCCAACGCGGAGATCGGGCGCGAGCTCTTCCTTTCGGAGGACACGGTGAAGACGCACGCCAGGCGGCTGTTCAAGAAGCTCGGCGCCTCGGACCGGGCGCACGCCGTGGCGCTCGGATTCCGCTGGGGCCTGGTCCGCTGAGGACCGCAGGAACGGGACGGCGCGGGATGACGGATGCCCGAGGGCATCCGTTTCCCGCGTGATGCCGCATCCTTGAGGGTGTGGAGTTCCTCGGGGACGAGTCGGTCGAGCGGGAGGGGAGGGCGCAGGAGATGAGTTCCGGCGCACCTGCTCATAACGCTTCGGTGCACAACACGGGACGCGGTGCCGCAAATGATCGCGGTCCAGGGCACCATGGACCGATGCGCGACGACGAGGCGGTGACCGCCCAGGGGGCCATCGGGGCACTCGTGCACCGTGCCGTCGACGGCGACGAGCAGGCGACGCACGATCTGCTCGCGCATGTGCATCCGCTCGCGCTGCGTTTCTGCCGCTCGCGTCTGAGCCGGTTGCCCGGTGACGCACGGCACTTCGTCGAGGATCTCGCTCAGGAGGTCTGCGTCGCGGTGCTGATGGCCCTGCCGCGCTACAAGGACACCGGGCGGCCCTTCGAGGCGTTCGTCTTCGCCATCGCCTCCCACAAGGTCGCCGATCTGCAGCGGGCGGCGATGCGCCATCCGGGTTCGACGGCCGTGCCGTCCGACGAGATGCCCGAGCGTCCCGACGACTCGCTCGGTCCGGAGGAGCGGGCGCTGCTCAGCGACGACGCCGAGTGGGCCAAGAGGCTGCTCGCCAATCTGCCGGAGAACCAGCGGGAGCTGCTGGTGCTCAGGGTCGCCGTCGGGCTGACGGCGGAGGAGACCGGCCAGATGCTGGGGATGTCGCCGGGCGCCGTCCGGGTCGCACAGCACCGTGCGCTCAGCCGGCTGCGGGCGCTGGCCGAGCAGTGACCCACCGTCGCCGGCCTCCTCCGTGTGATTCCCGAGGGCTCCCGGTGAGTGCTGATGAGTACCGAGGGCTCCCGTGACGCCTGTCGTGTGAACATCCAAAGCTGCTCATCGATCTTGATCGTGGAATGAGACGGCTCCTTGGGCCGTTAGCATGGACATTCGCAGGGATCAAGGCCATTTGGGGAAGGTGTCATGACCAACGTCGACGGAGTGCCCGAGAAATTCGCGACACTCGGGCTGACCTACGACGATGTGCTTCTGCTGCCGGGTGCGTCGGAAGTGCTTCCTAACGCGGTCGACACCTCGTCCCGTGTCTCCAGGAACGTCCGGGTGAACATCCCGCTGCTCTCGGCGGCGATGGACAAGGTCACCGAGTCCCGCATGGCGATCGCGATGGCGCGCCAGGGCGGTGTGGGCGTGCTGCACCGCAATCTGTCCATCGAGGACCAGGTGAACCAGGTCGACCTGGTCAAGCGTTCCGAGTCCGGCATGGTGACCGACCCGATCACGGTGCACCCGGACGCCACGCTCGCCGAGGCCGACGCCCTGTGCGCCAAGTTCCGCATCAGCGGTGTGCCGGTGACCGACGCCGCGGGCAAGCTGCTCGGCATCGTCACCAACCGTGACATGGCCTTCGAGACGGTCCGCACGCGCCAGGTGCGCGAGGTCATGACCCCGATGCCGCTGGTCACCGGCAAGGTCGGCATCTCGGGCGTCGACGCCATGGAGCTGCTGCGCCGCCACAAGATCGAGAAGCTCCCGCTGGTCGACGACGCCGGCATTCTCAAGGGCCTCATCACGGTCAAGGACTTCGTCAAGGCCGAGCAGTACCCGAACGCGGCGAAGGACGGGGAGGGCCGTCTGCTCGTCGGAGCAGCCGTCGGTGCGAGCCCGGAGGCGCTGGAGCGCGCCCAGGCGCTGGCCGGTGCGGGTGTCGACTTCCTGATCGTCGACACCTCCCACGGACACAACAGCAACGCCCTCAACTGGATGGCGAAGATCAAGTCGAGCGTCGGCGTCGACGTCATCGGCGGCAACGTGGCGACGCGCGACGGCGCCCAGGCCCTGATCGACGCGGGCGTGGACGGTGTCAAGGTCGGCGTCGGACCCGGTTCCATCTGCACCACCCGTGTGGTCGCCGGCATCGGTGTTCCCCAGGTCACCGCGATCTACGAGGCCGCGCTGGCCTGCCGCGCCGCGGGCGTCCCGGTGATCGGCGACGGCGGCCTGCAGTACTCCGGAGACATCGGCAAGGCGCTCGCCGCAGGTGCCGACACGGTCATGCTGGGCAGCCTTCTCGCGGGCTGCGAGGAGTCCCCCGGTGAACTGCTCTTCATCAACGGCAAGCAGTTCAAGTCCTACCGCGGCATGGGCTCGCTCGGTGCGATGCAGTCTCGCGGCCAGGGCCGTTCGTACTCCAAGGACCGCTACTTCCAGGCGGAGGTGGCCTCCGACGACAAGCTCGTCCCCGAGGGCATCGAGGGCCAGGTGCCCTACCGCGGTCCCCTCGCGGCCGTGCTGCACCAACTGGTCGGCGGCCTGCGCCAGACCATGGGCTACGTCGGGGCGGCCGCCGTCGACGAGATGGAGAGCAAGGGCCGCTTCGTGCGGATCACCTCGGCGGGTCTCAAGGAGAGCCACCCGCACGACATCCAGATGACGGTCGAGGCGCCGAACTACAGCAGGAAGTAGCCCCATGCGTGCCAGGGGCGGTCCCGGGGGTTGCCGGGGCCGCCCCTCACGTGTGCGTCGGGGATACTGGTAGCGCCCTGGCGCAGATGCAGAAGGAAAGGCCACAGACGTGACTGAGATCGAGATCGGGCGCGGCAAGCGCGGCCGCCGGGCGTACGCGTTCGACGACATCGCCGTCGTACCGAGCCGGCGTACGCGGGACCCGAAGGAGGTCTCGATCGCCTGGCAGATCGACGCCTACCGCTTCGAGCTGCCCTTCCTGGCCGCTCCGATGGACTCCGTGGTCTCCCCGCAGACCGCCATCCGGATCGGCGAGATGGGCGGCCTGGGCGTACTGAACCTCGAGGGCCTGTGGACCCGCTACGAGGACCCGCAGCCGCTGCTCGACGAGATCGCCGAGATGGACGAGGCGAACGCCACCCGCAGGCTGCAGGAGATCTACGCGGCCCCCATCAAGGAGGAGCTGATCGGGCAGCGCATCAAGGAGGTGCGCGACTCCGGTGTCGTCACCGCCGCCGCGCTCTCCCCGCAGCGCACCGCGCAGTTCTCGAAGGCCGTCGTCGACGCGGGCGTCGACATCTTCGTCATCCGCGGCACGACCGTCTCCGCCGAGCACGTCTCCGGCGCCGCCGAGCCGCTGAACCTCAAGCAGTTCATCTACGAACTCGACGTCCCGGTCATCGTCGGCGGCTGCGCCACGTACACCGCCGCCCTGCACCTGATGCGCACCGGCGCGGCGGGTGTGCTGGTGGGCTTCGGCGGCGGCGCCGCGCACACCACCCGTAACGTGCTGGGCATCCAGGTCCCGATGGCGACCGCCGTCGCCGATGTGGCCGCGGCCCGCCGCGACTACATGGACGAGTCCGGCGGCCGGTACGTCCACGTCATCGCGGACGGCGGCGTCGGTTGGTCCGGCGACCTTCCGAAGGCGGTCGCCTGCGGCGCCGACGCGGTCATGATCGGCTCGCCGCTGGCCCGTGCCACGGACGCGCCGGGCAAGGGGCGCCACTGGGGCATGGAGGCCGTCCACGAGGACGTGCCGCGCGGCAAGCTGGTGGACCTGGGCATCGAGGGCACGACGGAGGAGATCCTCATCGGTCCCTCGCACACGCCCGACGGTTCGATGAACATCTTCGGCGCCCTGCGCCGCGCGATGGCGACGACGGGCTACAGCGAGCTCAAGGAGTTCCAGCGCGTCGAGGTCACGGTGGCGGACTCGCAGCACAGCCGCTGACCGTCCGTACACAGGGGAAGGGCCCGGCACCAGTGGGCGGATTCTCGGGGTCCTCGCAACACCTGATGGCTTACGTGGTCGTCAGTAGATCACGCAGACGCTCGGCTGGGGTTTTCCAGCCGAGCGTTTTGCGTGGGCGGCCGTTGAGTTGCTGAGCGACGTGTTCGAGGTCTTCGGGGCTGTGCACGGACAG
>NZ_JBEZKP010000006.1:0-188233 GCF_040706335.1 Streptomyces sp. NPDC048389
AGGAACCTCGACCATCCGAAGATGGACGGGGTATCAACATATCTGGCGTTGATTTTTGGCACACTGTTGAGTTCTCAAGGAACGGACGCTTCCTTTGTACTCACCCTCAGGCTTCCCTGCGGGCTTTCCTCCGGGCGCTTCCCTTCGGTCTTGCGTCTCCGACTCTATCAGATCTTTCCGATCCGATTTCCTCGGCGCTTTCCGGCCTTTCGGCCTTCCGGCGGTTCCGACTCTATCAGACTCTTTCGGGTCTGACTCCCGGTCAGCGGGATTTGCCTTCGCGGCTGTTGGGCCGTTCCGACGAGTGAGACTTTAGCGAATCATCGACTCCGATGCTAATCGGGGCCCGGTCCTTTCGAACGCGGATTCTTCATTTCGCAAAAGTGCACGAAAGGCAAGCGACACGAAATGTCGCTCGTCGAAGTGGTCTTGCGGAATGGCTGCCCGGGGCCGACCGGAGTCGGTGCTCACGTCGGGCAACCCGGAGAACACTACGGATGCCGGTTCCCGGTGTCAACCCGCCCCCGGCCTGGCCCGGGGCGCTAGCCTGGGCGGCATGACATCGCGCATGTGCCTTCTTCAGTGGTGGGCCGCCTGACGGCGGCCGGCACCTGCGCTTGCACTCACGGCCGCCGCCTCGGCGGCCGTTCGCGTATCTCCCTCTCTCCGGGGTCCGGCCGCCGGACGCGGCGGCTCCGGTCACGAGACGGAGTACGGAATGAAGCGGATCTTCAGCGGGATCAAGCCGACGGGACACCTGACCCTGGGGAACCACCTCGGGGCTCTGCGCGGATGGGTCGAGACCGACCAGCACCAGGCGGACGCGCTGTTCAGCGTCGTCGACCTGCACGCGCTCACCGTCGAACACGATCCCGGCCGTGTACGCAGACTCAGCCGACAGGCGGCGACGCTGATGCTCGCCGCGGGTCTGGACCCCGAGCTGTGCACGATCTTCGTCCAGAGCCACGTGAACGAGCACGCCCGGCTGGCGTACATCCTCGAATGCACGGCGACGGACGGCGAGATGCGGCGCATGGTCCAGTACAAGGAGAAGAGCGTTCGGGCTCGCGCCGCCGGACAGAGCGTGCGGCTGTCGCTGCTGACGTATCCGGCACTCATGGCGGCGGACATCCTGGCCTACGGCGCCGACGAGGTGCCGGTGGGTGAGGACCAGACCCAGCATGTGGAGCTGACCCGCGATCTGGCCGTGCGGTTCAACCAGCGGTACGGGCACACGTTCACCGTGCCCCGCGCCATGCGTCCGCCGGTGGCGGCCCGGGTCATGGATCTGCAGGACCCCACCTCGAAGATGGGGAAGTCTCACGACTCCGGTGCCGGGATCATCTATCTGCTCGACGAGGCCGACGTGGTCCGCAGGAAGATCATGCGAGCGGTCACCGACAGCGGGTCGGACGTCGAGTACGACCCGCCGTCGCGTCCCGGCATCGCCAATCTGCTCGAGATCCTGGCGGCCTGTACCGGACGGGACCCGAAGGAGCTGGCCGACGCGTACACCTCGTACGGCGCGTTGAAGAAGGACACGGCAGAGGCGGTGCTGGAGCTGCTGCGGCCGATCAGGGAGCGGCATGCGGAGCTCGCGGCCGATCAGGGACACGTCGACGAGGTGCTGAGGACGGGGGCCGAGCGCGCCAGGGGGATGGCCCGTCCGACTGTTGACGCCGCGTACCGGGCGATCGGGCTGCTGCCGGCGGAGTGACGGAAGGCGGACCGGGGCACCGGGGGGGAACGGCCGGACCTGCGGCGGGGCGCGGTCGGGGCCCTCGGTGCCGCCCCCGCAGGCCGGGCAGGGCACGGTCGGTCGACATCCGTGGCAGGCCCGGCGGCCCGCGCAGGGCCACTTCGGCCAAGGACCGCGGCAACCAGCGTGCCTGTCGGCACGGAAACCGCCCGGCGGAGCTTGCGACTGGGCCCTTTTCGGCGGCATGACCCCCAAGCTCGTAGACCTTCGACGGCGGAGCGGCCGTCCGCCCCGCCGTAAGATAAGGACTGTTCGGTTTGTTTGTCGCCGACAGGCCGCCGTGCCCGCCGGCGACACGTCACGTCACATCGTCACATCGACGCGTACATCGATCACTTCGAAGGGGAGGGGCGGTCGCATGACTGCTTCGGGTGCAGGGACGGCGCTGGTCACGGGCGCGAGCAGGGGCATCGGCCGGGGGATCGCGCAGCGGCTGGCACGGGACGGTTTCCTCGTCGCGGTCCACTACGGGAGCAACGAGGCGGAGGCGAAGGAGACCGTCGAGTCCATCACCGGGGCGGGCGGCCGGGCCTTCGCCGTGCGCGCCGATCTCGCCGACCGCGACGGCGTGGCCGCGCTCTACGAGGGCTTCGGCGAGGCCATGGCCGCGCTGGGCGCCGAGCCGGGGCTGGACGTGCTGGTGAACAACGCCGCACTCGGACCGGTGGCCTCGATCCACGAGGTGACCGAGGACGACTTCGACCTGCTGCTCGCGGTCAACGTCAAGGCGCCGTTCTTCGTGGTCCAGCGGGGCCTCGGGCTGCTGAGGGACGGAGGGCGCGTGGTCAACATCTCGTCGGGGGTGACACGGATGTCCTTCCCGGAGGCCATCGCGTACTCGATGACCAAGGGCGCGGTGGACACCTTCACCTTGGCCCTCGCCAAGGAACTCGCCGGGCGGCACATCACCGTGAACACGGTCGCACCCGGCTTCGTCGAGACCGACATGAACGCGCCGCTGCGCTCGACCCCGGAGGGCCGGGCCCATCTGGAGAGCTTCTCGGCCTTCGGCCGGATCGGCCGGCCCGCGGACATCGCGGACGTCGTGGGATTCCTCGCCTCCGAGGAGTCCCGCTGGATCACGGGCCAGTACATCGACGCAACGGGCGGCTCCCGGCTCTGACGCGGGAGACGCCGGGCCGGTCCCCCGCGCGTCTGTCCCGGCTGAACACCGCGGTGGCGGCTTCCGACTGCGGTCGGCACCGGCGAGGCCGGAGTGGTGTCGGGTCCACTGAAGGGCATGCTCTCCCGGTGCCCATGCTCCGCCGGTGTCCGAGGACCGCCTGGCCCCCGTGACGTCCGCGCCATACGCCTTGTCGGACGCGCGCGCCGCGAACGAGGCACTGCGCGCGCGGCGCACGACGGGCGAGAACGTTTCTGGCACCTGAGCCGCTCGGCAGGGGCCCTTCGGTGCCCCGGGTCGGGTCAGCCGTTGCCGGAGGCGAGTTCGCGGCTCCGGTCACGGGCCGCCTCCAGGGCGGCGATCAGTGCGGCGCGCACACCGTGGTTCTCGAGCTCGCGGATGGCACTGATGGTGGTGCCGGCGGGCGAGGTGACCGCTTCACGGAGCTTCACCGGGTGTTCGCCGCTGTCGCGGAGCATCACGGCGGCACCGATGGCGGCCTGGACGATCAGGTCATGGGCCTGGGCGCGGGGAAGTCCGAGGAGGATGCCCGCGTCGGTCATCGCCTCGACGAGGAAGTAGAAGTACGCCGGGCCGGACCCCGAGAGGGCGGTGGCCGCGTCCTGCTGCGACTCGGGCACGCGGAGGGTCTTGCCGACGCCGCCGAAGATCTCCTCGGCGTGCATCACATGCTCGCCCGTGGCGTGGCTGCCGGCGGAGATCACCGACATGCCCTCGTCCACGAGCACGGGGGTGTTCGGCATGACGCGGACGACGGGGGTCCCCGGAGTCAGCCGCTCCTCGATGAAGGAGGTGGTGATACCGGCCGCCGCGCTGATGACGAGGCGGTCGGCGGTGACGTGCGGGGCGAGTTCGTCGAGGAGCTTGCCCATGTCCTGGGGCTTCACGGCCAGGATCAGGGTGCCGGCGCGCTTGGCGGCCTCGGCGTTGGTGACGGAGTCCACGCCGTAGCGGTCGCGCAGTTCGGCGGCGCGCTCGGCGCGCCGGGTGGTCACCAACAGGTCGGCGGCGTGCCAGCCGGCGCGGATCATGCCGCTGAGCAGGGCTTCGCCGATCTTGCCGGTACCGAGGACTGCGACTGTCTGGGTCATGGCTGAAGTTCACCTCGCCGGTGGGGACACATGCGCACATCCTGTCACCGTCGGGCGGTGGCATGCCGTCCCGTCCGAGTGTCGGTACGCCCTGCTCGGCGTACCGAATCGGGCGGACTGCCGGACGGGCCGACTACGGGGCGGGGCCGACTACGGGACGGCGTGGCGTACCGGGTCAGGCGGTGCGGGCTACCGGACCGCGGGGCGTATCCGGTCAGGCGGTGCGGCGGCGCAGGGTGGCGGCCCCCAGTCCCAGGACGAGCAGGGCGCAGGCCGCGACGACGAGGATGTCGCGGACGAACGCGCCGGTGGCGTCGGCGTTGCGCAGGACCTCGTTCATGGCGTCGACGGCGTAGGACATCGGCAGCACGTCCGAGATCGCTTCGAGTACGGGCTGCATGTTCTCGCGCGGGGTGAACAGACCGCACAGCAGCAGCTGGGGGAAGATCACGGCCGGCATGAACTGGACCGCCTGGAACTCGGAGGCGGCGAAGGCCGAGACGAAGAGTCCGAGCGCCGTGCCCAGCAGTGCGTCGAGGAGCGCGACCAGGAGCAGCAGCCAGGCAGAGCCGGTGATGTCGAGCCCCAGGCCCCACAGGGCGAGGCCCGTGGCGAGCAGCGACTGGACGACGGCGACGAGCCCGAAGGCCAGGGCGTAGCCGGCGATCAGTTCGGCCTTGCCCAGCGGCATGGCGAGGAGCCGTTCCAGGGTGCCGGAGGTGCGTTCCCGCAGGGTGGCGATGGAGGTCACCAGGAACATCGTGATCATCGGGAAGATGCCGAGCAGTGACGCCCCGATGGAGTCGAAGGTCCGCGGACTGCCGTCGAACACGAACCTCAGGAGGAACAGCATCACGCACGGCACGAGGATCATCAGGGCGATGGACCGCGGGTCGTGCCGCAGCTGCCGCAGGATCCGAGCGGCGGTGGCGAGAGTACGGGCGGGGCTCATCGGGCGTTCTCCTCGAGGGCATCGGCCTGGTCGACAAGGTGGAGGAAGGCCGCTTCGACGGTTTCCGAGCGGGTGCGGGCGCGCAGGTCGTCGGGGGAGTCCTCGGCGAGGATCTCGCCGTCGCGCATGAGGAGGAGTCGGTGGCAGCGTTCGGCCTCGTCCATGACGTGGGAGGAGACCAGGATCGTCGTGCCGCGTTCGTCGGCGAGGCGGTGGAAGAGGTCCCACAGGTCGCGGCGGAGGACCGGGTCGAGCCCGACGGTGGGTTCGTCGAGGACGAGTACTTCCGGTGTGCCGAGCAGGGCGACGGCGAGCGAGACGCGGCTGCGCTGGCCGCCGGAGAGCCGGCCGGCGAGTGAGTCCGCGTGCGAGGCCAGATCGACGTCCTCGATGGCCCGGGTGACGTACTCGTGGCGGGTGTCGCGGCTCCGGTGCCCCGGCAGCAGGACGGAGGCGAAGTACTCCAGATTCTGGCGGGCGGTGAGGTCGTCGTAGACGGACGGCGCCTGGGTGACGTAGCCGATGCGGGAGCGGAGTTCGGCGTCGCCGGCGGGCCGGCCGAGGACCTCCAGGGTGCCGGTGACCTTCGCCTGCGTGCCGACGACGGCGCGCATCAGGGTCGACTTCCCGCAGCCGGAGGGGCCGAGGAGGCCCGTGATACGGCCGGGGAGGACGGTGAAGTCGAGGCCGCGCAGGACGGTGCGGTCTCCCCGTACGACGGTGAGGTCGCGTGCGAGCACGGCGACCTCGGGAGCATTATTCATCATGTGATGAATAATGCTCCCGGTGCTCGGAGCCGTCAAGCACCGCGCCCGGCCACACCCCTGGGGGCGTGACCGGGCGCGGTCTGCGGAGGCTTCCTGCGGTGGTTCTCCATGTGGTCTTCTGCGCGGTCCCCCCGCGGCGACGGCTTCCCAGGTCTCTTCCCAGGTCTTTCGCGCGTTCCCGTGGCGACGGCTTCCCCTGGTGGTCAACCGCCGGTGCGGTCATCCGCGCCTGGGCCTGCCGCCCTTCGATCTGCGGGCGGCGGGGTTGCCGGAGCGGACACCGCGGCGCTTCTCGTACTGCGCCCGCGCGGTCTCGTACTCGGCGCGGCGCATCCGCTCCCCCGGTGCCTCGACGAGGCAGCGCAGGGCGTACGCGATGAGCGAGCCGATGAAGCCGATCATCTTCAGGGTGCGCAGGGAGTCCTCGGCCGACGAGCCGTCGGGGCGGCGGGAAAAGCTCTCCCACGTCTTGCGGAAGGCGATGGCGCTGCAGACGGCGAACATGACGATGACGAGGACGTTCACAAAGCTGCCGACCTCGGCGATCGCGAGGCCCTGGTAGGCGAAGCGCAGGACCAGGGCCGCCGCGAAGGCGGTCACCAGAGAACCGGCGGCGACGCCGGCCCGGCGCAGCCCGTACCCCCCGTCGTGGCCGACCCAGGTCGTGCCGAAGAAACGGATGGGCTCGGGTTCCGGGCCGCCGCCGCCCGTCGTGGTGTTCTCGGTGTGCTCGCTCACGGGGTCGATTATCCCCACTGCGTCAGCGCCCGGTCAGGAGCAGCGCGGGGCGACGTAGCCGTCGCTGCCCGTGTACACGTACGCGTCGGAGACGAACTGGCCGTTGGCGATGTTGTCCCACAAGTTGGTGGTGCCGTACGTACCGGTGATGGTCTCGCCGGCCTTCTGGCAGTTGATCGGCACGGTCGCGCCGTACGGGAGGATCTTGACCAGCCGGTAGTTGGTGCCGGGACCGGACCGGACGTTGAGACGAACGCCGGGCGCGACCGGATAGCGCTGAGCCGACATGGTCCCGATCGATTCGGCGCTCGCCTCGCCTCCGGCCGTAGCGGTCCGGATCTCTTCGGTTCGGATCTCTGCGGCCGGGGTCTCTGCGGCCCTGGTCTCTGCGGCCCTGGTCTCTGCGGTCGGGGTCTCTGCGGCCCTGGTCTCTCCGGTCGGGGTCTCTGCAGTCGGGGTCTCTGCGGCCCTGGTCTCTATGGTCTGCGTCTCTGCGGTCTGGATCTCTTCAAGAGCCATCGGACTTCCCCCCGTTGACATGGACGAGTGGCGTGGTCGCCGCGCGCAGGCTAGCAAGCCATGGCTGGATCGCACGCATCATCGACTAGGCTCCGAGCGTCGCGCGTGCGCACCATCAAACGGGGGTGGGAGATGCCACCGCTGCGCAGCACCGGGCCGTTCCCGGAAGCGGAGCATCCGGAATTTGCCGGCCAGTACCGGCTCGAAGCATGCCTGGGCAACGGAGGCATGGGCGTCGTCCATCTGGCCACCTCCGCCTCCGGTCTGCGGCTGGCGGTCAAGGTCATCCACGCCGAGTACGCCCTGGACCCGGAGTTCAGAGCCCGCTTCCGGCAGGAGGTGGCCGCCGCCCGCCGGGTCAGCGGCGCGTTCACCGCACCGGTCGTCGACGCCGATCCCGGCGCCGACCGGCCCTGGATGGCCACCCTCTTCATCGACGGCCCCACGCTCGCGGACCGCGTGAAGCGGAACGGCCCGCTGGATCCGGCCGAACTCCGCAGGGCGGGCGCGGGACTCGCGGAGGCGCTGCGCGACATCCACCGCGCCGAAGTGGTGCACCGGGATCTCAAACCCAGCAACGTGCTGCTGGCGAAAGACGGGCCGAAAGTCATCGACTTCGGCATCTCGCGTCCCGTCGACAGCGATCTGCGCACGGAGACCGGCAAGCTGATCGGCACGCCGCCGTTCATGGCGCCCGAGCAGTTCCAGCGGCCTCGAGAGGTGGGCCCGGAGGCGGACGTCTTCGCGCTGGGGGCGGTGCTGGTGCACGCGGCGACGGGGCGCGGCCCGTTCGACTCCGACAGCCCGTACATCGTGGCGTACCAGGTGGTGCACAACGAGCCGGACCTGTCGGACGTGCCGGAGGATCTCGTCCCACTGCTGGCGCGCTGCCTCGCAAAAGACCCGCGGGAGCGGCCGACGCCGTACGAGCTGATGGTCGCTCTGCGGGCGGCGTCGCCCTCCTCCGGGTACGACACTCAGCCGTACATCCCGACGCCGCGCGAACACGTCACCGCACAGAAGCCCGCGCCGCACGGCAACACCACCCCGCAGAAGCCGGCGCCGTCCGCAGCCGCTGCCGCGCCGGCCCCGGAGCGGGCGGCGGGCGAAGCGGCTCCGCGCCGGCGCGGCCGCCGTACCCGATGGGCCCTCGCGGCCACCGCGTTCACCGTCGTGGCGTCGGCCGGTGCCGTGGCCATCGGCGCGTCCGCCGAGGACGGCTCCCCCGTGAAGCCCCTCGCCGGACGGGACTTCCGCCCTTGGAGCGTCGCTCTGCAGGGAGGGTCCGGGGACGTCACCCCGGTGTGCTCGGCCGGCGGTGAGGACGCCCTGTACTGCGCCGCCCCCGGCGTGAAGGCCGCCCGGCTGAACCCGGCCGACGGCACCTCCGTCTGGTTCGCGGGCGACGAGGGGGGCGAGGGCGCCGGCGGCCAGAGCGACGAGGGTCTGGCACCCCAACTGGCCGGAGGGCTGCTGCACGTGGTGACCCCCGGCGCCGGCCGCTACGAGGCGCTCGACCCCGGGACGGGCGAACCGCGCTGGGACCTGGAGGTCCCCGCGTACTCGACGGTCCTCCCCGTCGGCGGCACCGTGCTGCTGGTGACCGACGCCGGGCTGGTGCGCGCCGTCGACGCGGCGACGGGCGAGGAGCGTTGGCGCGAGCGGCACGGCGGGCCGGGCGCCCGCTGGGTCTCCCAGCCGGGCGGCGACGGACCCGCGATCGCCGCCGCGCCTTCGCCGGACGGGACGTCGACCCTGATCAGCGCCGTCGACCCCGGGGATGGTGACCTGCTCTGGACCAGGCGGCTGCCCGGTTCCCTGGCGCCCGTGCGGCTCTCGGACGGTTCCCTGTATCTGCTCTCGTCCGACCCCGACGGCTTCACCCGCGCGGTCGTGACGCTCGACACCACGACCGCCGGCCGCCCCGCGCGACGGATCCCGCTGAGCGTCCCGGCCGATCAGGCGCAGGCCACGGTCGCCGGGCGGGTGGTCTACGTCGCCGGGGCCGGCGGCTCCCTCACGGCCGTCGACACGACCCGGTCGGGTGACCGTGCGAAGGACGCCGAGCTGTGGCGCCTGGAGACCGGGGTGGCCCATCTGTCCCGCCCGGCCGCCGGGGCGGACGCGGTCTATCTGTCGGCCGCCGACGGGCGTCTGCTCGCCGTGGACGCGGAGCACGGCAGGATCGTGGGACAGACGGGGCTGCGGATGGCCGACGACGGTTCCACCTTCGCGTCCCTGCTGCCGGCACCGGTCGTCGCCGGCAAAACGGTGTACGCCACCGCCCCCGACGGCTCCGTCTTCGCCGTGGACGCGAAGGACC
The DNA here is from genome assembly GCF_040706335.1 of Streptomyces sp. NPDC048389. Taxonomy (NCBI): domain Bacteria; kingdom Bacillati; phylum Actinomycetota; class Actinomycetes; order Kitasatosporales; family Streptomycetaceae; genus Streptomyces; species Streptomyces sp. NPDC048389. The sequence goes on from NZ_JBEZKP010000006.1 coordinate 9,294, forward strand.
CGGCGCGCTGGTGAGCGACACCGGGTCCGGTCGGCGGCGCCTGCGGCGTCAGCCCAGCTTCGAGACGTCCCTGACGGCGCCCTTGTCGGCGCTGGTCGCCATCGCGGCATACGCCCGCAGCGCGGCGGACACCTTGCGCTCGCGGGATTTCGGGGCGTAGACGCCGCCGAGGGCCTCCCGGCGGGACGCCAGCGTGGCGTCGTCGACGAGGAGTTCGATGGTGCGGCCCGGGATGTCGATACGGATGCGGTCGCCGTCCTCGACGAGCGCGATCGTGCCGCCGGAGGCGGCCTCCGGGGAGGCGTGGCCGATGGAGAGACCGGACGTGCCGCCGGAGAAGCGGCCGTCGGTGATCAGCGCGCAGGTCTTGCCGAGGCCGCGGCCCTTGAGGAAGGACGTCGGGTAGAGCATCTCCTGCATGCCGGGGCCGCCCTTGGGGCCCTCGTAGCGGATGACCACCACGTCGCCGTGGGTGATCTCCTTGCGAAGGATCTTGTCGACGGCCTCGTCCTGCGACTCGCAGACGACGGCCGGTCCCTCGAAGGTCCAGATGGACTCGTCGACACCGGCGGTCTTGACGACGCAGCCGTCGACGGCGAGGTTGCCGCGCAGGACCGCGAGCCCGCCGTCCTTGGAGTACGCGTGCTCCGAGGAGCGGATGCAGCCGTTCTCGGCGTCCTCGTCCAGGACCTCCCAGCGCTCGGACTGGGAGAAGGCGGTGGCGGAGCGGACGCAGCCGGGCGCCGCGTGCCACAGTTCCACGGCCTCGGCGGCCGGCGAACCGCCGCGCACGTCCCAGCTCTTGAGCCAGTCGGCGAGGGAGGGGCTGTGCACGGAGTGCACGTCCTCGTTCAGCAGTCCGGCACGGTGGAGCTCGCCGAGCAGGGCGGGGATGCCGCCGGCCCGGTGGACGTCCTCCATGTAGTACGTGCGGTCCTTGGCCACGTTCGGCGCGACCTTCGCCAGGCACGGCACACGCCGGGAGACGGCGTCGATCTCGTCGAGACCGAACTCGACGCCCGCCTCCTGCGCGGCGGCCAGCAGATGCAGGATCGTGTTCGTCGAGCCGCCCATGGCGATGTCCAGCGCCATGGCGTTCTCGAACGCGGCGAAGGTGGCGACGTTGCGCGGCAGGACGGACTCGTCACCCTGCTCGTAGTACCGCTTGGTGATGTCGACGACCGTCGCGGCCGCGTTCTCGTACAGCGCCTTGCGGGCGGTGTGGGTGGCGAGGACGGAGCCGTTGCCCGGCAGGGAGAGACCGATGGCCTCGGTCAGGCAGTTCATCGAGTTGGCGGTGAACATGCCCGAACAGGAGCCGCAGGTCGGGCAGGCGTTCTCCTCGATACGGAGGATGTCCTCGTCCGAGATCTTGTCGTTGACCGCGTCCGAGATCGCGTCGACCAGGTCCAGCGTGCGGACCGTGCCGTCGACGAGTGTCGCCCGGCCGGACTCCATGGGGCCGCCGGAGACGAAGACGGTCGGGATGTTCAGCCGCAGAGCCGCGTTGAGCATGCCCGGGGTGATCTTGTCGCAGTTGGAGATGCAGATCAGCGCGTCCGCGCAGTGCGCCTCGACCATGTACTCGACGGAGTCGGCGATCAGGTCGCGCGACGGCAGCGAGTAGAGCATGCCGCCGTGACCCATCGCGATGCCGTCGTCGACGGCGATCGTGTTGAACTCCCGGGGCACCGCCCCCGCCGCCTTGATCGCCTCGCTGACGATCCGGCCGACGGGCGCCAGGTGGGTGTGGCCGGGCACGAACTCGGTGAAGGAGTTGGCGACGGCGATGATCGGCTTGCCGATGTCCTCGCTCGCTACGCCCGACGCCCGCATAAGGGCGCGGGCGCCCGCCATGTTGCGGCCGTGGGTGACTGTGCGGGACCTCAGCTCGGGCATCGTCGCTCGCTCCTTAGTGTCCTTGGTGTCCTTCAGGACAGACGGGTCTGTGTCGAGCGTACGCCGCCTCTCCAAGATCTGGACAGCATGTCCGCAATGCGGGACGTCCGGCTCAGTACCCGGTCACGCCACGACGGCGTCCCGGTCACCCCCGGCTCACGTCCCGCCCGTACCCGGGTTCACGTCCCGCCCGTACCGAGCCCGTGCCTCGATCATGCCCGGTTCGCACCTCGGGCCGCGCCTTCACGCCTCTGCGAGGTACCGCTGGAGTGTCGGAGCCACCATGGCCACGATGTCCTCCGGGTCGGCGGAGGCGAGCGGCTCCAGCTTGAGCACGTACCGCATCATCGCGACCCCGACCATCTGCGAGGCCGCCAGCTCGGCCCGGAACTGAGGGTCGGGCACCTGGAGGTCGGCGGCCACCCGCTCCAGCAACCGCCGCAGCACGAACCCGCGCATCACCTTCGCCGCAGCCTCGTGCGTCACCGCGGACCGGATGATCGCCAGCATGGGCGCCCGGCTCGCCGGGTTCTCCCACACGGCGATGAAGTACCTGGCCAGCCGCTCGCCGATGCCCTCCGGGGACTGCCCGAGGATCGCCGGAACGACGAGGGCGGGCTCGAAGGAGACCTCGATCGCGGCCGCGAAGACGTCGTCCTTGGTTCCGAAGTAGTGGTGGACGAGCGCCGCGTCCACCCCGGCCGCCCTGGCGATACCGCGCATCGTCGTCTTGTCGTAGCCGCGCTCCGCGAACTCGTCACGGGCCGCCTGCAGGATGCGCTCCCGCGCGCCCGGTCCCTCCTCGGCCGCCCTACGAGCCGGACGGCCGCGCCCCCTGCGCTGCTGCGTCATGAGATACGGCTGGCCGACGCCAGATGCAGCCGCGTGAAGGCCAGAGCCTCCGCGAGGTCGGCCTCGCGTTCGGCGGCGGACATGGCGCGCCGTGTGTTGACCTCGATGACGACATGGCCGTCGAAGCCCGTACGCGCGAGCCGCTCCAGCAACTCGGCGCACGGCTGGTCACCGCGACCGGGCACCAGGTGTTCGTCCTTCGCGGATCCCTTGCCGTCAGCGAGGTGGACATGGCCCAGCCGGTCCCCCATGCGGTCGACCATCGCCATGGTGTCCGTGCGGGACGTCGCGGTGTGCGAGAGGTCGATCGTGAAATGGCGGTAGTCGTCCTTGGTGACGTCCCAGTCCGGCGCGTACGCCAGCATCTCGCGGTCCCGGTAGCGCCACGGGTACATGTTCTCCACCGCGAACCGCACGTCCGTCTCGTCCGCCATCCGCCATATCCCTCTGACGAAGTCGCGGGCGTACTGGCGCTGCCAGCGGAAAGGCGGGTGCACGACCACCGTCGACGCCCCCAGCTTCTCCGCCGCGGCCCGCGCCCGCTGGAGCTTGACCCACGGGTCGGTGGACCACACCCGCTGGGTGATCAGCAGACACGGCGCGTGGACGGCGTGGACGGGCATCCGGTGGTAGTCGGAGAGCCGGCGCAGCGCCTCGATGTCCTGACTCACCGGGTCGGTCCACACCATGACCTCGACACCGTCGTAGCCGAGGCGCGCGGCGACCTCGAAGGCGGTCGCCGTCGACTCCGGATAGACGGAAGCCGTCGACAGGACAACCTTCGCATCCGGGATACGCACGAGTGCTTCTGCCACGGGGACAGGGTACGGGGCAGAACTAGCCGGTAGGGAGGTGATCGAGGCGGCGCAGAATGAGTCCCTCGCGCAGCGCCCACGGGCAGATCTCCAGCTGCTCCACGCCGAACAGGTCCATCGCACCCTCCGCGACCAGGGCTCCCGCCAATATCTGGCGGGCCCGGCCCTCGGACACACCGGGCAGCGCGGCACGCTGCTCAACGGTCAGGCCGGCCAGCTTCGGCACCCACTCCTCCAGCGAACTGCGACTCAGATCACGCTGCACGTACAGTCCCTCCGCCGAGCGGGCGGCGCCCGCTATCCGGGCGAGCTGCTTGAAGGTCTTGGACGTCGCCACGACGTGATCGGGCTTTCCGAAGCGGCTGAACTCCCCGACCGTGCGGGCGATCTCCGCCCGCACATGGCGGCGCAGGGCCCTCACGTCGCCCATGTCCGGCGGGTCGCCCGGCAGCATCCCGGCGGTGAGCCGCCCGGCGCCGAGCGGCAGGGACACCGCCTTGTCGGGCTCCTCGTCCATGCCGTACGCGATCTCCAGGGAGCCGCCGCCGATGTCGAGGACGAGGAGCTTCCCGGCCGACCAGCCGAACCAGCGGCGGGCTGCGAGGAAGGTGAGCCGTGCCTCCTCCTCGCCGCTGAGCACCGTCAGCAGCACACCGGTCTCGTCCTTGACCCGCGCCAGCACCGCATCCGCGTTGGTGGCCTCGCGCACGGCGGAGGTCGCGAAGGCGAGCACCTCCTCGCAGCCCTTGTCCTCGGCGGCCTGGAGTGCGTCGGCGATCGTCTCGACAAGGCGGTCCACACCGTCGGGGCCGATCGCCCCGTCCGCGTCCAGCAGCTCGGCGAGGCGCAGTTCCGCCTTGTGGGAGTGGGCAGGCAGGGGCCGCGCACCGGGGTGGGCATCCACCGCGAGCAGGTGAACCGTGTTCGAACCGACGTCGAGGACTCCGAGTCTCATGGACGGAACGCTACTGCGGCCGCGCGCATACGCTGGACCTGTGCCAAAGACGAAAAAGGCGAAGCCGGGCAAAGCCAACCCGTTGACCGAGACCGAAGCAGACGAGAAGGGCCTGGACTTCGCCCGCGCCTGGGTGGAATTCCCCGACCCGGCGGACGACGAACAGGTCTTCCGATGCGACCTGACCTGGCTGACCTCGCGCTGGACGTGCATCTTCGGCAGCGGCTGCCAGGGCATTCAGGCGGGGCGCGCGGACGACGGCTGCTGCACGCTGGGGGCGCACTTCTCCGACGAGGAGGACGAGCAGCGCGTCGCCGGGCACGTGGCCCGCCTCACACCGGAGGTGTGGCAGTTCCACGACGTCGGCACGGGCACGGGCGGCTGGGTCCAGGAGGACGAGGACGACGGCGAGCACCAGACCCGGCGCTGGGAGGGCTCGTGCATCTTCCAGAACCGCCCGGGGTTCGCGGGCGGCGCGGGCTGCGCGCTGCACATCCTGGCGCTGCGGGAGGGCCGTGAGCCGCTGGAGACCAAGCCGGACGTCTGCTGGCAGCTGCCGGTGCGGCGCACGTACGAGTGGATCGACCGGCCCGACGACACGCGGGTCCTCCAGGTCTCCATCGGCGAGTACGACCGCCGCGGGTGGGGCCCCGGCGGTCACGACCTGCACTGGTGGTGCACCTCGGCGACCTCCGCCCACGGCGCGGGCGACCCGGTGTACGTCACGTACCGCCCGGAGCTGACGGAGCTGATGGGCAAGGCGGCGTACGACGTCCTCGTCGACCTGTGCGCGGCCCGTCTGTCCTCCGCCCTCCCCCTCCTGGCCCCCCACCCGGCGGACCCCGCCGGCTGACCGGGCCACCACCCGACCCGGCCACCATCCGCCTGCGACGGCCGTTTCCCCCTCCGCCCGTTCTCGAACCGGGGGCTCCGCCTCCGGCCCTCGGGCCTCAACGCCCGCCGGGCTGGACGTGCCGCGCAGCGGCGCTTCAGGGCCGGCCGGGGCCCTCCCACGGCGGCCGGGCCGCACAAGGAGATGGGGTCCGGCACCACACTGAAGCGCGGTACCGGGCCCGGGCGCAGCCCGGCACGCTCGCGGAGGGGGAACGGGACCGGTGCCGCGTAGCCGGACATACCTCCTGGAAGGCCCGGATCAGGCACCGGACTGAGCCCCGGAATCACCGCGCCGAGCCCCGTGGGCGGAGGCCGTGGCGAAGCCCCGGTTACGGAAAGGGGCAGGGACGGGAAAGCTCCCGCGTCAGTCCGCCGACGGCGGTTCCGCCGGTTCGGACGGTGGGGCCGTGGTCGGCTCCGGCTGGGTCGGGGCCGGGTCGGGTGGAGAAGAGGACGGCGGCGGACTCGACGGCGGCGTCGGGTCCGGATCCGACGGAGACGACGGCGGCGGACTCGACGGCGGCGTCGGGTCCGGATCCGACGGAGACGACGGCGGCGGACTCGACGTCCCCCCGTACCCCCGGATCGACACGACCGCGCCCGACGGGTCGACGCCCACCCGCGCCATCCAGCGCCCGGCCGGCTCGCGTGAACGGTCGACCCTCACATGGAGGGTGATCGTTTCGCCGGGCTCCAGCGTGCCGGACGACTGGCTCACGTAGAGCCAGGGCGCGTCCGTCCACGCCTCCCAGCGCACCGGCGTTCCGCCCGATGCCGTGAGCGTGATGCGCGTGCTCCCGCCGGCCGGTTCCGCCTCGACCGTGATCCGGCCGGGGCCGGTCCGACCGGGGCCGGACGGCGGCACGGGCCCGTCCGTGCTGACGACCTCGACCGAGACGTCCGGCGAACGCCGGTTCGCGCTGAACCGCGGGTCCGGCGTCACGCTCGCGTTGCCCGCGTTCTCGTAGTGGTCGTACGGCTGGGCCGCCGCCCCGTCTCCGTCCGCCCGCTCGTCCGCGCTGGCCGAGGGCCCACGCGCCTCCCCCGTCAGCGGCGCGCCCCGGTACGCCGCCCACAGGGCGAACACGGGGGCCGCGACGACCGTGGCCACGACCGTCGTCGTGACGGCCCGGGCGCGCAGCCGGTCGCGCCGGGCCGCATGGTCCTTGGGGTCCAGGGGGAAACCGGTGGGCCCGAAGCGCGGGCCGCCCGTCCGCGCCCGCGGCACGTGCAGCATGGCCAGGTAGGCCGCCGAGCGCGGCGCCTCGACCAGCGGCAGCGCGGCCGGGGTGACCGCGGAGCCGGGCCACGGCCCGCCCACACCGGCCCGCTCCGCGGCGCGCCGGCAGCGCGGACAGTCGTCGACATGCCGCACGAGTTCCTGGCGCAGCGCCGCGGAGAGCAGCACCCGGTTGTCGCCCGTGAGCCGGCCGACGGCCGGGCAGTTGCCCGTCTCGACGACCGCCAGCGCGGCGCGGGTCCGTTCGACCTCGCAGGCCGCGGCCGCGAGAAGCTCGCGTGTGGCCGCCGGTTCCGCGCCGAGCACGGCGGCGACCTGGCATGCCTCGAGCCTGTGCCGCACGGCGAGTTCGAGTGCCTCGCGCTGCTCGGGTGTGGTTCCGGCGGCCTCCGGCCAGGCCAGCACGGCCAGTTCGGCGCGCCGGCGCTGCGCGGTCTCCGGCGGCACACGGAGTGCGGGCTCCTCCGGGGCGGCGGGCCGCCCGGTGTGCGCGCCCTGGCGCCTGCGCCGCTGTTCGGTCAGCCGGCGCAGACAGGCCCATCGCGCGAGCGCGTACATCCAGGCCCTGCGCTCGGCCGCGCCGGTCGGGCAGCGCCCGCGCTGGCGTTCGGCGATGGCGAGCACGTCACCGAGGACCGCCGTGGCTGCGTCGTGGTCGCACAGCACGGACAGGCAATAGGTGAACAGGCCGTCCAGGTACGGCTCGTAACGTGCGGGCGGGCGTCCGGGGCTCGTACGGGGGGCGCGTCGGTGCGACCGGTGTGCGCCGGTGGTGTGGGTAGGGGGTTCCAGCCTGCTGCTCGTCACTCCGTGACCGTAGGGGCAGGACCACAGCCCGTTCGTACCCCTTGAACACTTTTAATCCCTACGGGTGAACACGTCCCTCGAAGGGGGACAGCAGGGGCGTGCTCCTACCCGAATGCGCTGCCGAATGGCATCCCCCTTCCGGCGGAACGCGGGCACTGTCGGTCCTCCCGGATACGGTGTGCGCATGGCTGCCCGTACGAAATCCGCGAAGGACCGGCCGTCCTACCGCTGCACGGAGTGCGGCTGGACGACCGTCAAGTGGCTCGGCCGCTGCCCCGAGTGCCAGGCATGGGGGACGGTCGAGGAGTACGGCGCGCCCGCCGTCCGGACCACGGCCGCAGGCCGGGTCTCCACCGCCGCCCTGCCGATCGGCCAGGTCGACGGCCGACAGGCGACCGCCCGCTCCACCGGTGTCGACGAGCTGGACCGGGTGCTGGGCGGCGGCCTGGTCCCCGGTGCCGTCGTGCTGCTCGCGGGCGAGCCGGGCGTCGGCAAGTCGACGCTGCTGCTCGACGTCGCGGCGAAGGCGGCGAGTGACGAGCACCGCACGCTCTATGTGACGGGCGAGGAGTCCGCGAGCCAGGTGCGGATGCGCGCCGACCGGATCAGAGCGCTCCACGACCACCTCTATCTGGCGGCGGAAACCGACCTGTCCGCCGTGCTGGGGCACCTCGACGCGGTCAAGCCGTCCCTGCTGATCCTCGACTCGGTGCAGACCGTGGCGTCCCCGGAGATCGACGGCGCCCCCGGCGGCATGGCGCAGGTGAGGGAGGTCGCGGGCGCCCTGATCCGCGCCTCCAAGGAGCGTGGCATGTCGACGCTGCTGGTGGGCCACGTCACCAAGGACGGCGCGATCGCGGGCCCCCGGCTGCTCGAGCACCTGGTGGACGTGGTGCTCTCCTTCGAGGGGGACCGCCATGCCCGCCTGCGTCTGGTCCGCGGTGTGAAGAACCGGTACGGCGCGACCGACGAGGTCGGCTGCTTCGAACTGCACGACGAGGGCATCACCGGCCTCGCCGACCCGTCCGGCCTCTTCCTGACCCGCCGCGACGAGCCGGTCCCCGGCACCTGCCTGACGGTGACCCTCGAGGGCCGCCGGCCGCTGGTCGCCGAGGTGCAGGCGCTGACCGTCGACTCCCAGATCCCCTCCCCCCGGCGCACCACGTCCGGCCTGGAGACGTCGCGGGTGTCGATGATGCTGGCCGTACTCGAGCAGCGCGGCCGGATCACCGCCCTCGGCAAGCGGGACATCTACAGCGCCACGGTCGGCGGGGTGAAGCTCTCGGAGCCCGCCGCGGACCTGGCGATCGCGCTCGCCCTGGCGTCGGCCGCGAGCGACACACCGTTGCCGAAGAACCTGGTCGCGATCGGCGAGGTTGGCCTCGCGGGCGAGGTCAGAAGGGTCACGGGCGTCCAGCGCAGACTGGCGGAGGCACACCGGCTGGGCTTCACACAGGCCCTGGTCCCGTGCGATCCGGGGAAGATCCCACCCGGTATGAGGGTCACGGAAGTCGCGGACATGGGAGATGCTCTACGGGTGCTGCCGAGGGGCCGTCAGGGGGGCTCCGGCGGCGCCTCGCGCAGAGAGCGGGCACAGGCCCCACGGGCGGAGGAGGCTCGCCGGTAGACTTTGCCCTGGTCTCGCCCACCCGTACGAGCCGGAGGAGTGCAGTGGCAGCCAAGGACGGGGCATCAGCACCCGGAAAGTCCGGCGGAGGCTCCGGCAACGAAGCGCTGATCCGCGCCGCCCTGAGCGCCGTCGCCCCGGGCCAAGCCCTGCGCGACGGCCTGGAGCGCATCCTCCGCGGCAACACCGGGGGGCTGATCGTTCTCGGCATGGACAAGACCGTCGAGTCGATGTGCACCGGCGGTTTCGTGCTGGACGTGGAGTTCACCGCCACCCGGCTGCGCGAGCTGTGCAAGTTGGACGGCGCGCTCATCCTCGACAAGGACATCTCCAAGATCCACCGCGCCGGTGTGCAGTTGGTCCCCGACGCGTCGATCCCGACGGAGGAGACGGGCACCCGCCACCGCACCGCCGACCGTGTCTCCCGCCAGTGCGGCTTCCCGGTCGTGTCCGTGTCCCAGTCGATGCGCCTGATCGCGCTGTACGTGGACGGGGAGCGCCGGGTCCTGGAGGAGTCGGCGGCGATCCTGTCCCGTGCCAACCAGGCCCTCGCCACCCTCGAGCGGTACAAGCTCCGCCTCGACGAGGTCGCGGGCACGCTTTCCGCCCTCGAGATCGAGGACCTCGTCACGGTCCGGGACGTCACGGCGGTCGCGCAGCGCCTGGAGATGGTGCGCCGTATCGCGACCGAGATCGCCGAGTACGTGGTCGAGTTGGGCACCGACGGCCGTCTGCTGGCCCTGCAGCTGGACGAGCTGATCGCGGGCGTGGAGCCGGAGCGCGAGCTGGTCGTGCGGGACTACGTCCCCGAGCCCACCGCGAAGCGCTCCCGCACCGTTGAAGAGGCGCTCGCCGAGCTCGACGCCCTCAGCCACGCGGAGCTGCTCGAACTGGCCACCGTGGCAAGGGCGCTGGGGTACAGCGGCGCGCCCGAGACGCTCGACTCCGCGGTCTCACCGCGCGGTTACCGGCTGCTGGCGAAGGTTCCGCGGCTGCCCGGAGCGATCATCGAGCGGCTCGTCGAGCACTTCGGCGGACTGCAGAAGCTGCTCGCGGCCAGCGTCGACGACCTGCAGACGGTGGACGGCGTCGGCGAGGCGCGGGCACGCAGCGTGCGGGAGGGCCTGTCGCGGCTCGCCGAGTCCTCGATCCTCGAGCGGTACGTGTGAGCGGTCCGGAGGCTGCGAAGCTTCCGCAGCGCTCCCGCGCGGATCTGCCGGAGCTGCGGGAACTGCCGGGGCCGCGGAAACTACGGAAGCTGCCGGAGCCACGGAAACAGCCGGAGCCTTTGGAGCCACGGGAACTGCGGGAGCCGCCGGACCGCTTGTGAGCGGTCCGGGGCTTTCGGACCGGGTCGGTCCGTCTCGAGGACGGCAGCCGGGATCAGTCCTTCTCCAGGCGGAAGGAAGCCGGCAGCACCGTCGCACCGGGGAACGTGGCCTCCAACAGGTACGTGCCCGCCCCTACGGCACCGCCCTTCGGCGTCGCGCACTGCGGCGCGCTCCGCTCACGGCCCCACTCCACGGCGTGCGTGATCGTCGAACGGGCCGGAACCTGGAGCAGGCGGCTTCCGGCGGGGCGCGGGCAGTCCTTGGTGGACCACACGGTCTCGTCCTCGGAATCGGTCACCGTGAACACGGCGGACCTGGGGCCGAAGTCCGCCTTGCAGGCCGTCGAGGAGGAGTTGGTGACGACGAGACGGAACACCGGCTTCTCGCCCGGCTCGTAGGCCACCTTGTCGCTGCGCAGCGTCAACTTGAGGGATCCGGAGGCGCAGTTGGGGAGAGTCGAGCCTGCTGGGACGGGCCGTCCTGCGGCACCCCCGGCCGCAGAACCGCCGGAGGCACCGTCCGTCGTGCCGCCCGGGCTCCCACCCGGACCGCCGGAACCGGACGAGCCACCGGAACCACCGGAACCACCGGCATCACCGGAACCGGCCGAGCCACCGGAGTCGTTGCTGCCGTCGCCACCGCCCGCGCCCGACTCGTCGCGCCCGCCCGGCTGTTCGCTGATCGCGGGGCCGGACTGGTCGGGGCCCGGTGTGATCGAGGGAGCGGGAGTCGTACCGCCGGCGCCCTTGCCGTCCGTCCCGCCGCTGCCTCCCGCCGAACTGACGGCCCACACGATCAGCACCGCGAAGAGCGCGACCAGGGACGCCGCGACTGCCCTCCGTCGCCAGTAGATGGAGGAGGGGAGCGGCCCGATCGGATTGCGCAGAGATCCCACGGCTCAAACTCTACGAGAGATCGGCGCCGACTCCCGCCCCACCCGCCGCCGTACTCGCAAACTCTGCCGATCATCATCACGGGCCGCACCCCGCAAGGCCGTTACTTTCGTCGGGGGTGGCTCAGGCCGATCGCCACGGGTGGCCCTCCCCCAAAGCAGGTACCGTCCCTGACCATGGACAGCAGCATCACCCGCGATCTCTACCGCGACATCATCGACTTCGCCCACACCACCCCTCCCTGGCTGCAGCACCTCGCCGAACTGTGGACGGAGGCGGGGCTCTTGCTCTTCGGAGTGCTCTTCGTCGTGGCCTGGTGGCGATCGCGTACCGGCGACACCCGGGCCATCGCCCTCGCGGTACTCGCTCCGCTGGCAACGGCCGTCGGTTACGTCGTCAGCGAATCACTGAAGTCGGTCGTGGACGAGGAACGCCCGTGCCGCACGGTCACGGACGCGGCGGCGTCACTGGTGCCGTGCCCGCCTACGGGCGACTGGTCGTTCCCGAGCAACCACGCGGCGATCGCGGGCGCGGCGGCGATCGCGCTGGCGCTGGCCTGGCCGCGGATCGCGCTCCTCACCGTGCCGATGGCGCTGCTGATGGCCTTCTCCCGGGTCTTCGTGGGTGTCCACTACCCGCACGACGTGCTGACGGGCCTGGTGATCGGCGCGGCCGTCGCCACGGCGGTGATGCTGCTCCTGGTACGGCCGGCGGGCTCCCTGCTGGGCACGATGCGGATGAGCCGTACGGCGCTGGTGGTGTGGTTCGCGGGCCCGGGAACGGCGGAGCGCCTCCCTCAGGAACGCCGCGCGTACGAGCCCCGCGCCTGACCTCCCGTGCACACCGCGGGGGCGCTACGGGGGCTCGCCCCCGTCAGGCTCCCGCGTCTCGGTCACCGGCAGGGCGGGAACATACCGGTCCCGCCGGGGCGCTGCCCCGAACGCCACGCTCCCTCCACGGGCTGACGGCCGTGGGGGAGGGGCCCCCGACCGACCACCGCACGCCCGTGCAGCGGGCACGGGGCCCGGGGGCTCCCCCGGGAGCGGGCAGGCCGCAGGCCCATCCGTGCCGCCCCCGAGACACCCCCCGGCAGGCGGATGCCGCACCCGCACCGGCGGACGTGCCAGGATCGGGGTGCCATGACTGTCACTCACGCAACCCAGACGTCCGACATCCTCGATCCCGCCTCGCTCCACGCCCCCGTCATCGCCTGGTTCGACAAGCACGCCCGCGACCTGCCCTGGCGTCGCCCCGAGGCGGGCGCGTGGGGCGTGATGGTGAGCGAGTTCATGCTCCAGCAGACCCCGGTGAACCGGGTGCTGCCCGTGTACGAGCAGTGGCTGGCCCGCTGGCCGCGCCCGGCCGACCTCGCGCAGGAGGCGCCCGGCGAGGCCGTCCGCGCCTGGGGCCGGCTCGGTTACCCGCGGCGCGCCCTGCGTCTGCACGGCGCCGCGCAGGCGATAACGGAGCGGCATGGCGGCGAGGTCCCGACCGAGCACGCCCAGCTCCTGGCGCTGCCGGGTATCGGCGAGTACACCGCGGCGGCCGTGGCCTCGTTCGCGTACGGGCAGCGGCACGCCGTCCTGGACACCAACGTCCGCCGGGTGTTCGCCCGCGCCGCGACCGGCATCCAGTACCCGCCGAACGCGACGACCGCCGCGGAGCGGAAGCTCGCGCGCCTGCTGCTCCCGGAGGAGGAGCGGACGGCGGCACGCTGGGCTGCGGCCTCGATGGAACTCGGTGCGCTGGTCTGCACCGCCAGGAACGAGGACTGTGCCCGCTGCCCGATCGCGGACCGGTGTGCCTGGCGACTGGCGGGCAAGCCGGCGCACGAGGGCCCGGCCCGCCGGGGCCAGACGTACGCCGGCACGGACCGCCAGGTCCGCGGCAGGCTGCTGGCCGTGCTGCGCGAGGCGGTGAACCCGGTGCCGCAGTCGGCGCTGGACGCGGTCTGGCACGAGCCGGTGCAGCGCGGGCGGGCGCTGGACGGGCTGGTCGCCGACGGACTGGTCGAGCCGTTGGAGAACGGTCACTACCGCCTCCCCCTGACCTGACCCGGCCGGCCCAGACGAACCGGCATGACCCGATCCGACCTGACCTGACCTGACCTGACCACCAGAGCCTGCCCGGCCCGACGGGCGGCGCACAGGGCGGGAAGCCGGGCCGCAGGCTCGAAGGGAGCCAAGATCCCTACCCCCCTTCCGGCACACCTGAAACATCCGCTGTTACACAACCGATGGACGGCCGTGCGCCGTCCGACGGCTGCTCCGCACAGCGCCGTGACAACAGCTCCGTAGGTTCTTGTGACGCAAGGACACACGGGGTTCACGGGGACGGAGGCGGTTGGAATGGCGCACGGCGAGGTGCTCGAATTCGAGGAGTACGTACGCACCCGGCAGGAGGCGCTGCTGCGCAGCGCCCGCCGACTCGTCCCCGACCCGATCGACGCGCAGGACCTGCTCCAGACCGCTCTGGTCCGCACCTACGGCCGCTGGGACGGAATCGCGGACAAGTCGCTCGCGGACGCCTACCTCCGCCGCGTCATGATCAACACGCGCACCGAGTGGTGGCGGGCCCGCAAGCTCGAGGAGGTACCGACCGAGCAGTTGCCCGACGCGAGCGTCGACGACGGCAGCGAGCAGCGCGCCGCCCGTGCCCTTCTGATGGACGTGCTCAAGGTGCTGGCGCCCAAGCAGCGCAGTGTGGTCGTGCTGCGGCACTGGGAGCAGATGAGTACCGAGGAGACCGCCGCCGCTCTCGGCATGTCGGCCGGTACGGTGAAGAGCACGCTGCACCGGGCGCTGGCCCGGCTCCGACAAGAGCTCGAGGCACGGGACCTGGACGCCCGCTCCCTGGAGCGCCACGGGACGCGGCGGGCGGCACACGGGTGTGACGGACGGGAGCAGGAGCGGTGCGCGGCCTGAAAGACAGGGGCAGCAGAAGGATCATGGCGGCGGGCGGCACGGCGACGGCCGGGCTCGTCGCCGTGTTCCTGCTCGCGGCCGGCTGCTCCACCGGTGGGACCGGGGTGCAGGACGAGGGCGCGGTGCCCTCGGAGGCGGCGAGCAAGGCGCCCCCTTCCCCGGTGCCGTCCGGCAGCCCGGGGCATTTCACGAAGTCGGTGGACGCGGTCAGGCTGCTGCTGGCCGACCCGAAGGTCAGCTCACGGGTCAAGGCCGATCTCCGGCCGTGCGCGAAGGACTCGTACCCGGTCGACACCTCGTACGCCCAGCTCACCGGAAGTGACACGCCGGACGTCGTCGTCAACGTGCTGACCTGCGGCGACGCGGTTGGCATGGGCACATATGTATACCGGGAGAAGGGCAAGGCGTACGAGAACGTCTTCGCCGTCGAGGAGCCCGCGGTCTACGCGGCGGTCGACCGGGGGGACCTGGTGGTGACCAAGCAGGTGTACACCAGGAACGACCCGGTGGCGGAGCCGTCGGGCGAGGAAGTGAGCACGTACCGCTGGTCGGACGGCAAGTTCACCCGGGAGTTCTGGGTGCGCAACGAATTCAGCCGTGCGGTCGGCGAGGGCGAGGTGGTCGCCACGGAGGCGCCCGCGCCCGGCGAGAACTAGAGAGCGGGGAGAGCAGCCGGATGGCCGAGACCCATGTCCTGTTCGTCGAGGACGACGACGTCATCCGCGAGGCCACCCAGCTCGCGCTGGAACGGGACGGCTTCGCGGTCACCGCCGTGTCCGACGGCCTCCAGGGCCTCGATGCGTTCCGTGCGGACCGGCCGGACATCGCGCTGCTGGACGTGATGGTGCCGGGGCTCGACGGGGTGAGCCTGTGCCGCCGTATCCGCGACGAGTCGACGGTTCCCGTGATCATGCTGTCGGCGCGCGCCGACTCGATCGACGTGGTGCTCGGCCTGGAGGCCGGCGCGGACGACTACGTCACCAAGCCCTTCGACGGTGCCGTGCTCGTCGCCCGCATCCGCGCCGTGCTGCGCCGCTTCGGGCACGCGAGCGGCGCGGCGGGCGACGGTGGCGGGACGGGGCAGCGGGAGCAGGGCGGGGCGCTCGTCTTCGGCGATCTCGCGGTCGACACCGAGGGCATGGAGGTGCTCAGGGCGGGCCGGCCGGTGTCCCTGACGCCGACGGAGATGCGGCTGCTGCTGGAGTTCTCGACGGCCCCGGGCACCGTGCTCTCCCGCGACAAGCTGCTGGAGCGGGTCTGGGACTACGGCTGGGGCGGCGACACCCGCGTCGTGGACGTGCATGTCCAGCGGCTGCGGACGAAGATCGGCCAGGACCGGATCGAGACGGTCCGCGGTTTCGGCTACAAGCTCAAGGCGTGAGGCCGACGGTATGAGACGTCTTGCCCTGCGCACCGGTGTCCGGTGGAAGATCAGCATCGCGATCGCGGCGGTCGGCGCGCTGATCGCCATGGCACTCAGCCTGGTGGTGCACAACGCGGCCCGGGTCTCCATGCTCGACAACGCCCGCGATGTGCAGATGGACCGGGTGCTGCTCGCCCAGCGCTGGTACGAGACGTCGAAGAACAAGGACCCGCGCTTCAACAGCAAGATCAACGACCCGGCGCTGCCCGCCGCGCTGAAGCGTCTGATGCGGGAGAAGCGACGCGGCTCGTACGTCGAGGAGGGCCGCGACGGAACGCCGGAGATCTGGGCGGCCGTGCCCCTGGCAAGCGGCGACGTCCTCTCTCTGCACACCGCGTTCGCCGGGCGCAGCGCCGTGATCATGCAGGACCTGGACCGGGCTCTGATCATCGGCTCCGTCTCGGTCGTCCTGGGCGGTTCCGCCCTCGGTGTCCTGATCGGCGGGCAGCTCTCCCGCCGGCTGCGCAAGGCCGCCGCGGCGGCGGGCAACGTCGCGGAGGGCAATCACGAGGTGCGGGTGCGGGAGGCGATCGGCGGTGTGGTCCGTGACGAGACCGACGACCTGGCCCGGGCCGTCGACGCGCTCACCGACGCGCTGAACGAGCGCATCGAGGCCGAGCGGCGGGTCACCGCGGACATCGCGCACGAACTGCGCACGCCCGTCACGGGCCTGCTCACGGCGGCCGAGCTGCTGCCGCCGGGCCGGCCCACCGAGCTGGTGCGGGATCGGGCACAGGCGATGCGGACGCTGGTGGAGGACGTACTGGAGGTGGCCAGACTGGACAGCGCCTCCGAGCGGGCGGAACTCCAGGAGATCCAGCTGGGTGAATTCGTCGCGCGCCGAGTGGCCCTCTTCCACCCCGACGCGGAGGTCCGGGTGGTGCACGGCTCGTGGGTCAGCACCGACCCGCGGCGGCTGGAGCGCATCCTCGGCAATCTGCTCACCAACGCGGCCAAGTACGGCAAGGGCCCGATCGAGGTCACCGTGGAGGGCCGTGTGGTGCGGGTGCGCGACCACGGCCCCGGGTTCCCGGAGGCGCTGCTGCGGGAGGGGCCGAGCCGGTTCCGTACGGGTGCGAGCGACCGTGCCGCCGCGGGCCACGGCCTGGGGCTGACGATCGCGGCGGGCCAGGCCAGGGTGCTCGGGGCGCGGTTGACGTTCCGCAACGCCGCGCCGGGGGGCGTCACGCCGCCGGGAGTCTCCGGCGGGGCCGTCGCGGTGCTCTGGTTGCCGGAGCACGCGCCGACGAACACCGGGAGCTTCCCGGTGCTGCAGCCGCGGGCGGACCGGAAGGCGCAGGGGCCGAAGCGCTCTGGCGGCAAGGGCTGAGGGCCGCACGTCAGGACACCCCGGCCGCGGGCGGGCGAAACGGCTTGAGGCCCCGCCCAGGGGCGGGGCCTCAAGCCGGAGGGAGTGACCCGGGCGTGCGTCAGAGGTTGACGCCGGCGGAGCGCAGGAACGCCATCGGGTTCAGCGCCGAGCCGTAGTTCGGGGTCGTGCGGATCTCGAAGTGGAGGTGCGGGCCGGACGAGTTCCCGGTGTTGCCGGACTTCGCGATGGTCTGGCCGGCCTTCACCTTCGAACCGATCTTGACGTTGATCTTCGACAGGTGGGCGTACTGCGAGTACTTGCCGTTGTTGTGCTTGACCACGACGGCGTTGCCGTACGCGGGGCCGTCGCCGCCACCGTTGGGACCGGCCTTGACCACGGTGCCGGCGCCGACGGCCTTGACCGGGGTGCCGATCGGCACGGCGAAGTCCTGGCCGGAGTGCTTGGCGGACCACATGGCGCCGCCCTGCGCGAAGCTCGCGGTCAGCGTGTACTTGTTGACCGGCTTGACCCAGGCCGGGGCCTTCTTGGCGGGCTTCTTCGCGGCCGCCTTGACGGCCTTCGCCTTCGCGGCGCTCGCCTGCGCGTCGGCCTGGGCGGCGACGGCGGCAGCGGCGTTCACGGCGGCGGGCTTGGCCGCCTTGCCCGCGTCGGCGGAGGCGACACCCGCACCGGCTCCGACGACCATCACGGCACCCATTCCGGCGGCCACGACGGCACCACGGGTACGGAGCACGGACGGGCGGAGCTGGTGGATCATGGTGCGCTTCGACATACGGGAGAACCTCCGGGCATGAAAGGACCCGGCACGCTCGCCGGGCTGGCTCCACATTGGTAACCCGTGACCCCAAGTCGCCTCAAACCGCCCATCTACGACATCAGGTCGTAGCGAAGGTGGCGGAAACAGGACTCTTGACCCCTCCCCCCACCCCTGCCAACCGCTCGAAGAAGGGCCCCCTCATGCCCTGCCCGGGATGGTTTAACCGCACTTCCGAGCCGTGACAGGACGGGAGAGACGCCTCCCCGCCCCGGCCGGATCCCGAGAAGAGCGAAGACCGAGGGCCCGGCACCTCACTCCCGTAGGACAAAACGGATATTCCAGTCACTAATCCGCCTAGTAGGCCCCAAATCGCCTGTGCGCCTTGTCACGGAGCGGCCCCTCGAGAGCCCCCGGAATCGTGACTCAGGCCACGTGCACCGGCCGTCCGGAAAGCGCCGACCACCCTCGTGAAAAGGGGTTTTACGGTGACCGGGGCCACATGAAAGGCCGCCCGACACCGCCCGAAAGGCCCGCCGTGCGTCCTTTCGGCGAGGCGCCGCTTCCGGGATCCTCCTCGGCATGAGTAGACCCCTGGTTCGTGTACGCCGCCGCGCGCTGCACCGCGCATGGTCATGGCCCCTCGCCGTCGGGCTCGTCTGCACCCTCACCTGGAGCTCGCCCGCCGGGGCAGGGCCTTCCGGCACCGGCCTCAAGGGCCCCCTCGACACGATCCTCGCCGACTCCCGGATGGACGGCGGGGCGGTGAGCGTCGTGATCGCCGACGCGGCCACCGGTGAACGCGTCTACCAGCGCGACGCCGGCGACCGGCTGATGCCCGCCTCCAACACCAAGCTCGCCACCTCTGCCGCCGCCATGGCCGTCCTCGGCCCCGACCACCGCTACACCACCGATGTGCTGACCACCGGCCGCCGCCTCGGCTCCACCGTCGTCGGAAACCTGTATCTGCGCGGTAGCGGCGACCCCACCGTGCTCGCGGCGGACTACCAGCGGCTCGCCGCCGACGTCGCCGCGTCAGGCGTCGACCGCGTCACCGGACGCCTCGTGGCCGACGACACACGCTTCGACGACCAGCGCCTGGGACGCTCCTGGGCGGCCGACGACGAGTCCGCCTACTACTCCGCGCAGATCTCGGCACTCACCCTGGCTCCCGACACCGACTACGACGCCGGCACCGTCGTCGTGGAGGTGACTCCGGGGCCCCACCCCGGTGCCCGCCCCCGGGTGAAGCTGACCCCGCCCACCGACTACGTACGCCTCGACGTCACCGCCACCACGGCCGCCCAGGACCGGCCGGACACCCTGTCCGTCTCACGTGAGCACGGCGGCAACACGATCACGGTCAGCGGCGCCGTGCCCGTCGGCGCGAACACGGCCAAGGAGTGGATCGCGGTCTGGGAGCCGACGGGCTACGCGGCCGCCGTGTTCGCCGACGCGCTGGCCGACCACGGTGTACGGATCACCGGCAGCCCCCGCCTGGGCCGCCCGACGCCGCCCGGCGCGCGCACGCTCGCCTCGCACCGCTCCATGCCGCTCAAGGAGCTGATGCACCCCTTCATGAAGCTCTCGAACAACATGCACGCCGAGGCCCTCACCAAGACCATGGGCCACAAGGTCTCCGGCCGGGGCACCTGGGACGCGGGCCTCGCGGCGATCGGCGCACGGCTGGAGGAGGAGGGCGTCACCACGTCCGCGATCCGGCAGGCCGACGGCTCCGGCCTGTCCCGGATGAACCTGTTTCCCGCCGAGGAGTTGGCGGCCCTGCTCCTCTCGGTCCGTGACGCGCCCTGGTTCGCCGACTGGTACGCCTCGCTCCCGGTCGCCTGCGCCCGCGACCGCGCCGTCGGCGGCACGCTCCGCTCCCGTATGTGCGGCACCCCGGCCGCGCTGAACGCCGTGGGCAAGACCGGCTCCCTCACGGGCGCGTCGGCCCTTTCCGGTTACGTCACCGACGCCGGCGGCCGCGAGCTCGTCTACAGCGTCGTCCTCAACAACTACCTCGCCTCCTCGGTGAAGAGCATCGAGGACGCCGTCGTCACGACCCTGGCCTCCTCCGACACCGCCACCGCCACGATCACGGCCGTGCCGCCCCGCCTCACCCGCGGCGCCGAGCCGCCCGCGAGCGGGCTCGAATGCTCCTGGCGGAAACCGAATTCCTGCTGAAACCCGGGCAGCCGAAGGGGCCGGCCCCGGACCGTGTGTACGGTCCGGGGCCGGCCCCTTGCTGCTTACGCGCCCGGTCGGCCCGGGCGGTGCGTCACGCGTCCTTCGAGAGGTTCGGTCCGCTGCCGCCTGCCGCCTGCTCGATCGGCGGGACGTCCGGCAGAGCCGACTTCTCCTCGCCGCGGAAGGTGAACTTCTTCTCCTCACCCTCGCCCTCGGTGTCCACGACCACGATGTGACCGGGGCGCAGCTCGCCGAAGAGAATCTTCTCCGACAGGATGTCCTCGATCTCGCGCTGGATCGTCCGGCGCAGCGGCCGGGCGCCCAGGACCGGGTCGTAGCCCCTCTTGGCGAGCAGCGACTTGGCCGTGGGGCTGAGCTCGATGCCCATGTCACGGTCCTTGAGGCGCTCGTCCACCTTGGCGATCATGAGGTCGACGATCTGGATGATGTCTTCCTCGGTGAGCTGGTGGAAGACGACCGTGTCGTCGACGCGGTTCAGGAACTCGGGGCGGAAGTGCTGCTTGAGCTCTTCGTTGACCTTGACCTTCATCCGCTCGTAGTTCGACTTCACGTCGCCCTGGGCGGCGAAGCCCAGGTTGAAGCCCTTCGAGATGTCCCGGGTCCCGAGGTTGGTCGTCATGATGATGACCGTGTTCTTGAAGTCCACGACGCGGCCCTGGGAGTCGGTCAGACGACCGTCCTCCAGGATCTGCAGAAGGGAATTGAAGATATCGGGGTGGGCCTTCTCGACCTCGTCGAAGAGGACGACGGAGAACGGCTTGCGGCGCACCTTCTCGGTGAGCTGGCCGCCCTCTTCGTAGCCCACGTATCCGGGGGGCGAACCGAAGAGACGGGAAACCGTGTGCTTCTCGCTGAACTCCGACATGTCGAGGGAGATCAGCGCGTCCTCGTCGCCGAAGAGGAATTCGGCGAGCGTCTTGGAGAGCTCGGTCTTACCGACACCGGACGGGCCCGCGAAGATGAACGATCCACCGGGGCGCTTCGGGTCCTTCAGGCCGGCCCGCGTACGGCGGATGGCCTGCGAAAGGGCCTTGATGGCGTCCTTCTGCCCGATGACGCGCTTGTGGAGCTCGTCCTCCATCCGCAGCAGACGCGAGGACTCCTCCTCGGTCAGCTTGAAGACGGGGATGCCGGTGGCGGTCGCGAGGACCTCGGCGATCAGCTCGCCGTCGACCTCGGCCACGACGTCCATGTCGCCGGCCTTCCACTCCTTCTCCCGCTTGGCCTTCGCCGCCAGCAGCTGCTTCTCCTTGTCGCGGAGGGACGCTGCCTTCTCGAAGTCCTGGGAGTCGATCGCGGACTCCTTGTCACGGCGGACACCGGCGATCTTCTCGTCGAACTCGCGCAGGTCCGGCGGCGCGGTCATCCGGCGGATGCGCATCCGGGAACCGGCCTCGTCGATCAGGTCGATCGCCTTGTCCGGCAGGAAGCGGTCCGAGATGTACCGGTCGGCCAGGGTGGCGGCCTGGACCAGCGCCTCGTCCGTGATCGAGACCCTGTGGTGGGCCTCGTAACGGTCGCGCAGGCCCTTGAGGATCTCGATGGTGTGCGGCAGCGACGGCTCCGCGACCTGGATGGGCTGGAAGCGGCGCTCGAGCGCGGCGTCCTTCTCCAGGTGCTTGCGGTACTCGTCGAGCGTGGTGGCGCCGATGGTCTGCAGCTCGCCTCGCGCCAGCATCGGCTTGAGGATGCTCGCGGCGTCGATCGCGCCCTCGGCGGCGCCCGCACCCACCAGGGTGTGGAGCTCGTCGATGAACAGGATGATGTCGCCGCGGGTGCGGATCTCCTTGAGGACCTTCTTCAGGCGCTCCTCGAAGTCACCGCGGTAGCGGGAGCCGGCGACCAGCGCGCCGAGGTCGAGGGTGTAGAGGTGCTTGTCCTTGAGGGTCTCGGGCACCTCGCCCTTGACGATGGCCTGCGCCAGTCCTTCGACGACCGCCGTCTTACCGACGCCGGGCTCGCCGATGAGGACCGGGTTGTTCTTCGTGCGGCGGGACAGCACCTGCATGACCCGCTCGATCTCCTTCTCGCGCCCGATGACCGGGTCGAGCTTGGACTCACGAGCGGCCTGGGTGAGGTTCCGGCCGAACTGGTCGAGGACGAGGGAGGTCGAGGGAGTGCCCTCGGCCGGGCCGCCCGCCGTGGCGGCCTCCTTTCCCTGGTATCCGGAGAGCAGCTGGATGACCTGCTGCCGCACCCGGTTGAGATCGGCGCCCAGCTTCACGAGGACCTGGGCGGCGACGCCCTCGCCCTCGCGGATCAGGCCGAGCAGGATGTGCTCGGTGCCGATGTAGTTGTGGCCCAGCTGAAGAGCCTCGCGGAGCGACAGCTCCAGGACCTTCTTGGCACGGGGCGTGAAGGGGATGTGACCGGACGGGGCCTGCTGGCCCTGGCCGATGATCTCCTCCACCTGCTGGCGGACCGCCTCGAGCGAAATCCCGAGGCTCTCCAGGGCCTTAGCGGCGACACCCTCACCCTCGTGGATAAGGCCCAGGAGGATGTGCTCGGTGCCGATGTAGTTGTGGTTGAGCATCCGGGCTTCTTCCTGAGCCAGGACGACAACCCGCCGCGCGCGGTCGGTGAACCTCTCGAACATCGTTAATCGCTCCTCAGAGCGGTCAGGCAGTAAGGGGTCGGTCCCCTCCCTGTCCTTCCGCAGCTTAGTCCCGCAAGCGGGGACCGCTCATTCCAACTGCCGACACCCGTCTGTGGCCTCCTGACCCCTGAACGCCGACAACTGCTCCAACCCGATGGTGCGAGACGATGTTCCCGCAGGCCAGGCAGTTACCCCCACCGCCACTACGCCGATGGCGAACGTGAGACTGCCCTGCGAGCGTGTCGCCCCTCCCCACTAGGGATGTCTTACCCGCCGGCACGGACAGTCCATGCGGCGCGCCCCCCGTCCCTCAGCTACGGGCGAACAACTTTGCGCCGTTCAACCCGTTCACACGCTTCTGGTTTCGTGACGCACCGCGACACGGTTCACACGACGCGTAACTCGAAAGCCGGATCGGGAGTTCCCGTGGCATGCCCTTCACCGTGCCCTCACCCCGCACGCCCCTTGAGGGCGGCGACGCGCAGTGGTACCGCAGCGAGCTCGGTTGGGACGCGACGGACGGCAGTCCCGTGCGGCTGGCGACCGGGACGCGGTTCGACGTGCTGGAGCTGCCGGCGGACGCCGGCGCGGCCGTGCTGCGCCGAGGGGCCCGTACCGGGCCCGTGGCCCTCTCCGGGGCGACCGTGCACCTGCTGGTGGCCGCGGGAAGCGCGGAGGAGCTGCCCGGGCTGCTCGACTGGCTGGAATGGGGCGGAGTGGATCTCGACCTGACCGCCCTCGGCGCGGGCGGAGTCATCCCCGCCCCGCCGCCACCCGGGTGCCGCACCCCCCAGGGAGCCGCTGTGTGGCTGCGGCCCCCTGCGGCGGGGCGCCTGCGACTGCCGGCCCTCGCCGGACTCGGGGGCAGTGGGAGTGCCCCCGATCTCGTACGGCTGGTGGACACGGCCGCCACGGAGTGCCACCGCGCCCGGCTGATCCGTACGGCACGCACGAATACGCGAAAGACGCGAGCTCAGCCGTTGGCCTTCTCGTAAGCCTCACGAACCGTGGCAGGGACACGGCCCCGGTCGTTCACCTCAAAGCCGTTCGCCTTCGCCCACGCGCGGATTTCCGCGGTGTCCTTGTTGCCGCCGCCCGCCGCCGCACGGCCCTTGCCCCGGCCGGTCGCGGCCCGGCCACCGGTGCGGCGACCGCTCTTCGCGTAAGGCTCGAGCAGACCCCGGAGCTTGTCCGCATTGGCGGTGGTGAGGTCGATCTCATAGGTCTTGCCGTCCAGAGCGAACGTCACCGTCTCGTCCGCCTCGCCGCCGTCGAGGTCGTCGACAAGAAGGACCTGAACCTTCTGTGCCACCGGATTTCCTTTCATCGAAAATGTAGTACGCGGAAAGGAAACCGCTTTTCCTTGGAAAACACAAACCCTTGGCAGAGGTTCAGAACCGCGAGAACGCGGGAAACGTGCGCGATTCGGACATAGGGATCAGGCGGCGCTTGCGACGATCACAGGTGCAGCAGCATCCGACTGTTGCCCAAGGTGTTCGGCTTCACTCGTTCGAGGCCCAGGAACTCGGCGACACCCTCGTCATAGGAACGCAGGAGCTCCGCGTAGACATCGGTGTCCACGGGCGTCTGAGTCTCTCCGATCTCGACGAAGCCGTGCCGGGAGAAGAAGTCGACTTCGAAGGTGAGGCAGAAAACCCGTCGTACACCGAGCCTGCGGGCGGTGGCCACGAGCTTCTCGAGAACCCGGCGGCCGATGCCGTGCCCCTTGAACGCGGGGTCCACGGCGAGAGTGCGTACTTCCGCGAGGTCCTCCCACATGACGTGGAGAGCACCGCACCCGACCACCAGGCCGTCCTCGTCGCGCTCGGCGACCCAGAACTCCTGGATGGCTTCGTAAAGCGTCACCGTGGCTTTGTCGAGCAGGATGCCTTCGCCGACGTACGGGTCCACGAGCCGGCGCACGTCCGGCACATCAGCCGTCCTCGCCTGCCGGACGCTGAAGGCATTTGCTGCGGCATAAGGCATGGCCCGACGCTATCGCTCCGCGGTCCCCGGCTCCTCGCCGGGCCCGCTGCCCTGAACCAGGCGCACGGCGGCTTGCAACGCCTCGCGCTGCTCGGGGGACATCATCCCGAAGAAGGCGACAAGCGCCGCCGCGGGGTTGTCGCTCTTGGACCATGCCTCGTTCATCAGTGCGGCCGAGTACGCGGCGCGGGTGGACACCGCCGTATATCGATAGGCCCGGCCCTCGACTTCCCTGCGGACCCAGCCCTTCTGATGGAGATTGTCCATTACCGTCATGACGGTGGTGTACGCGATGGACCGTTCCTGCTGCAGGTCTTCCAGGACTTCCCTGACCGACACGGGCCGGTTCCATTGCCAGATCCGTGTCATGACGGCGTCTTCGAGCTCTCCCAATTGGCGGGGCACACCGCCACCATAGTGGGAGATCGGTGATCAAACGACTATTGACGTAACAAAAAGGACGTACGGCGGGGATTCCGCCGTACGTCCTGCGCCGTCGGGGACGGCGGTCAGCTGTCGCGCCCGGCCTGCGGGCCGGACTCCGCACGGGCCAGTGCCGCGTCCACGGCGGCGTCCTCCTTGGCCTTGTTCGGACCGCCCTGGCTCTTGACTATCGTCACGACCAGACCGACGAAGAAGACGGCCATCACCACGGGGGGCACAAGCGCGGAAACGTAGTCCATGCGTCCAGGATATCTAGCAGACGGCCCACTGCTCCGGCGGGGGCACGGGCTTACGGCGTGGCGGGAACACTTCCGAAGGCTTCGGCACCGGGCGCTCGTCCGGTTTCGGCTCCGGTTGCGGCTGCGGCCGGGGCTCGGGCTTCGGCGCGTCCGCGGCACGGCCGCCCGGCAGCGCGAGAAGGCGGGCGCGGCGGGGTGCCGGCGCGGCCGCGGCGGCGGGTACGGACGGCCGCGCCGGCGCCGGGACGGGCACGGCCCGCCCCGCGAGCCGGTTCCGCACCGACTGCTCCGCCAGCGCCTGGCAGCGGCGCAGCACCGCCGCGGCGGCCGGGTTGCCGCGCAGGGTGCGCAGAGCCGTCAGATCGTCCGGTCGGGGGTCGTAGCCGGCGGCCAGGGCGTCCTGGAGGCGCTCCAGGTAGCCGGCGGCCGTCCCGGGCAGGGCGTCGCGGTAGCGGGCGAGCTCGGCGAGGAGGAACGCCCGCAGCCGACCTGCCTCGCGAACCGCCTCGTCCACGGAGTCGGCCAGGCGCAAACACTCCCGGACGTCGTCGTCGGCCAGGGGGACGGGGTGAAGGGCGACGGCAAGGGCGCGTCGGAGCACACGCAGCTCGTCCGCACCGAACGCCATGCCGCCACGGGTTCCGTATGGCGTGGGCATGTCCCGACGATACGCTCTAATGGGACAAAATCGGCTTAACGCCACAAACCTGGGCGTGGCACGTTTGGCGCGCGTAGCGCGCCGTGGCGGGTCGGTCGCGGCCCGGTCGGCCCTGGCGGCAGCTCCGCCGTACCGGGCCCGGCCGGGCCCCCGGGGGCGGCTTCGCCGTCGGTGGTGGGTGCGGAGGCCGGGGCCCCCGGGCGTCGCTGCGGTCGGGGGCTGGTCTGGTGGGTGTGCTGCGCCCGGGCCGGGGCTGTGGTGGCTGTGGTGGCTGTGTCGGTGGTGGGTGGCGGGGGGCGGGGTCTCCGGAGGGGGGTGTCCGGAATGGCTTTCCTCACCGCGCTGCGCGCGAGTTGCGACGCTTTACTTCCGGACACCCCCCTCCTGCGACCCCGCCCCCCTCCCGCCGTCTCGGCCTGTCACGCCCGGTGGTCCTCGCCGTCGGCCGGTGGCACTGTGCCGCCAAGGGGGGCCGGTGCGCGCCCGGGCAGCGGGCCGCCCCTACCTCCGGGGCGTCGCCGCCTCCTCCTTCCGGGCCAGGACCCCGACACCGGTTCACAGCCCACGGTTGAGGGGTGACCGACCCCGGCGTGCGCGCCCCGGTTTCGGGAACGGGCGCTGTTCCTCATCCGCATCTGCCCACCGGCGGGAGCGAGAGGCCGGCCCGGTGGGGGTAGGTCCTGGCGTGCGTGCTGGGGCGGAGCCCGGTTTCGGGCAGGGTGCTGCTCCCTGCCCGCACCTGTCCACGGGCGGAGGCGAAACCGCCGCGTCGGGGGAGGGGGACGCGCAGGGGGTCGTGTCCGGGACGTAAAGCGTCGCAACTCGCGCGAAGCGCGGTGAGGAAAGCAGTCCCGGACACGACCACCGGAGCGGCACCCGGACGCCACCCGCACAGGACCGGGCCACACCTGGCCACGTGACCCGGCCCACCGGGCCCCGCCCGGACGCGCGGCGCCCGGACGCCACCCGCACAGGACCGGGCCACACCCGGCCACGTGACCCGGCCCACCGGGCCCCGCCCGGACGCGCGGCGCCCGGACGCCACCCGGACAGGACCGGGCCAAGTCCGGTCACGTGACCCGGCCGGAGGGACCCGGCCGCACCCGGGGACGTAGCCCGGACCCACCGGGCTGCGCCCGGTACCGCCCCGCCCGGACGTCGAGCGCGCCGGGCCGGCACTCGCCCGGAGGCGTAACCGGGGTCGGGGAGAGGGGCGTTCGGTCGGCTCGGTTTGGATCAGTGGGGGATCGCCCATACGATCCGCCGATGATCATAAGAAGATGGTCGGCGGCCGGCGCCCTCGCCGCGCTCGCCGTGCTGATCGCCGGGCTCGCCCCGGCCCCGGCCGTGGCCGATGAACCGGTGACGAAGGAAGCCCCCAAGGTCGAGCTCGTGCTCGATGTCAGCGGCTCGATGCGGACGCGTGACATCGACGGCAAGAGCCGGATGGCAGCCGCGAAGCAGGCGTTCAACGAGGTACTGGATGCCGTACCGGAGGAGGTGCGGCTCGGCATCCGGACCCTCGGCGCCGACTATCCCGGCGAGGACCGCAAGCGCGGCTGCAAGGACACCCGGCAGCTCTACCCGGTGGGGCCTCTGGACCGCACGGAGGCGAAGACGGCCGTCGCCACGCTGGCGCCCACCGGCTGGACGCCGATCGGCCCGGCGCTGCTGGGCGCGGCGGAGGATCTGGAGGGCGGTGACGCGACCCGCAGGATCGTGCTCATCACCGACGGCGAGGACACCTGCGCACCGCTCGACCCGTGCGAGGTCGCGCGGGAGATCGCGGCGAAGGGCATCCATCTCGTCATCGACACGCTGGGCCTGGTGCCCGATGCCAAGACACGGGCGCAGCTGCGCTGCATCGCGGAGGCGACCGGCGGTACGTACACCTCCGTTCAGCACACGGACGAACTGTCCGACCGGGTCAGCCAGTTGGTGGAGCGCGCCGCGGACCCGGTGGTGACGCCCGTGGCCACGCGGGGCGCCGGGCAGTGCGCCGACGCGCCGCGGTTGGAGCCCGGCCTCTACACGGACCGGGAGAAGTTCGGCGAGCACCGCTGGTACCGGGTGGACGTGCTGCCCGGGCAGGAGCTGCGCGCCTCGGTGAGCGTCGGCGCGGACCGCGCGGTGAACAAGGACTACGGAGTGCTGCTGCGTGCCGTCACGGTCCACGGCCGGGAGATCGTCCGGGGCTCGGAGGCCGGCGACGGCCGCACCGATCTCGTATCGACCGGTCTGCGCTACCCGAAACCGGAGGAGAGCGGGGACGAGCCCGCGGCGGAGACGGTGTGCCTGCAGGTGAGCAACTCGTTCTCCGCGCCACCGGCCGTCAAGACCGAGCCGGGTATGCCCGTGGAGCTCACCGTCGACGTGGTCGACGCGCCGAACGCGGCCTCTGACGTGGCCTCGTTCGGCCTCGGCCGCGGCTGGTGGCTGCTGGGCCTCCTGGTCCTCACCGGTTTCGTGGCCGGGCTGCTCTGGGGCTGGGTTTCGCGCTGGCGTGTCGCCGTCTGGAGGACCAACTGATGCGTGTCGTACGCGTACTGACGGCCGCGGCCCTGAGCGCCGCCGCACTGCTCGGCCCGGTGGGTGCCGCCCTGGCGGACGATCCGTCGCCGAGCCCGAGCGGTGGCGACCGCGCACCCACGGAGGCCGGCACCACCTTCCGTACGGCCACCCCGATCGAGCAGGACCAGAAGGCCACGGCGAATGCGTCCAGCGGTGACTACCTGTACTGGGTGTTCCCGGCAGACGCCGAGCAGCGGCCCACCGTGCGGGCCCGTGTCACGCTGCCCGACTCGGCGCAGCGGCACGGCGCTTCGACATGGCGGGTCGACGTCTACGACGGGCTCCGCCGCCGCCAGCCCTGCATGTACGGCATGCAGGCCCGGACGGTGGGGGCCGACGCCGGCTCCGTGGAGCTGTCGTGCACGTTGCGGGCCGTGCGTTCGCTCGCCGAGCCGTGGTCGAACGACCCGCTGCCCGGCAGTTACTACGTGCGTCTGACGGTGACCGCTCTCCCTGAGGAGGATCTGGGGCTGCCCGTGGCGGCCGAGGTCGAGGCGGTGTCGAAGGACGCCGGCGGGGGGTACGCGGTCGACGGTGCGCTCGCCGAGCCGCTGGTGCCCGGTGTGTCCGCCGACGAGCGGCGCAACGAGGAGGAGGCGGCTCTGGAGTGGTCCTCGGGCCGGTGGTCCGACCGCTGGGTGTGGACCGGCGCCGGAGGGCTGCTTGCCGCCCTCGCCGGTGTGGCCGGCTATGTCCTGGCCAGGGGCGCCGGGCGCCTCTCGCGCATGACGCCGGGCGTCTGAGCGCAGGTGGCCGGCGCCTGAGCGCCCGCCGGGCGGCCGCGGGTTCTTCCGCGGCCGCCCGCCGGCACGTCTCAGAAGGCGAACACCGTGCCGCTGGTGCTGCTCTGCACGCACGCGTTGCCGAAGGTGTGGGAGTAGCTGACGCGCTTGCCGTTCCACACGCCGTCCGCGGTCACGGTCACCGGCTCCCACTGCTTGGTGCACATGGCACCGGAGTCCCGCGTGGTGACGGCCTCGAAGCGGCCGTCGGCGGCGCGCAGTTCGGCACACGCCGTCGCCGGGTCGGGGTGGGTCCCCGTGGCGGTGGGCGCACAGTCGAGGGTCACCGCGCGCAGGACCGTACCGGTTGCCGCGTCGTCCCCTGCCGTGACGGTCAGCACGAGGGACGATGGCGCGTAGAGGCTCTCCGTGCCGTTCTGCGCGGCGCCCGCGCTGCCGACGGCGGGTGCCGCGACGAGGGCCAGCGTGGTGGTGGCCGCGAGTGCGAGTCCTCTGGCGATGTACCGCATTTCGAACACTCCCCTGGGTCGTTGTTTCGGAAATCGGACGGGAGTCTTACGCACAGCGGTGAAGAACGCTCGTTGCTACGTGCGGTTTCGGTCACGTGTCGTGACACCCGGTTGGCAGGCCGTGACCGGCTTGCGGGGGCTGACCAGCGGTTCAGTAGCCCATGGAATCGGCTGAAGAAAGACGTTCGGCGTTGTTGATCAGTTGAATGTGAGGCCATCGAATACTTGAACCGTTGATTGAAAGGTCTCGCCGAGTTCGGTCGGGGTTCTCCTCGCGTTGGACGGAGCGTCGGGACCGGTGTTCACTGGGCTGAGGCCAGGGAGGTGACGATGGAACCGGTGGAGGCGCTGAACCGGGTCGCCTTTCTCCTGGAGCGGTCGCTGGCCGAGACCTATCGCGTACGGGCCTTCAGAACCGCCGCGGCGGCGATCGCGGACCTCGAGAGGCAGGAGATCGCCGACCGGGCCTCCGCGGGGACGCTCGTCAGGATGAAGGGCATCGGCCCCAAGACCGCCCGGGTGATCGAGGAGGCCCTGGCCGGGGGCGCCCCCTCGTATCTGCGGCGTCTGGAGGAGGAGGCGGGCAAGCCGATCGCCGAGGGCGGCAGCGAACTGCGCGCGGCCCTTCGCGGCGACTGCCACCTCCACTCCGACTGGTCCGACGGCGGCAGCCCCATCGACGAAATGGGCCGCACCGCCGCCGCGATCGGCCACGAGTGGGCCGCCCTCACCGACCACTCGCCGACCCTCACCGTCGCCCGCGGTCTCACAGCCGAGCGGCTGCGCGCCCAACTCGACACCGTCGCCGCCCTCAACGAGCAGTGGGCGCCCTTCCGGCTGCTGACCGGCATCGAGTGCGACATCCTTCCCGACGGCACCCTCGACCAGGAACCGGAGCTGCTGGACCGGCTCGACCTCGTCGTCGCCTCCGTCCACTCCAAGCTCCGCATGGACTCCGCGGCGATGACCCGGCGGATGATCCGCGCCGTCGAGAACCCGCTCACCGACGTGCTCGGCCACTGCACCGGGCGGCTCGTCACCGGTGGTCGGGGAAAGCGGCCCGAATCGCAGTTCGACGCCGACCGGGTGTTCGCGGCCTGCGCCGAGCACGGCACCGCCGTGGAGATCAACAGCCGCCCCGAACGGCGGGACCCGCCACGCCGGCTGCTGCGCCGCGCCGTCGACGCCGGTGCCCTCTTCGCCATCGACACCGACGCGCACGCCCCCGGCCAACTGGACTGGCAGATCATCGGCTGCGAACGCGCGGAGGAATGCGGCGTACCGGCCGGACGGATCGTCAACACCTGGACGGCGGACCGGCTTCTCGAGTGGACCCGGACACGGCGGCCCCCGGAAGCCGCCTGAGCGGGCGGCCGGTAAATAGCTGGCGCGCCGGCCGGGGGCGGGCCTATGGTTCTGCCCGTCGACGTCGGTACGTCGGTACGTCGGTACGTCGAGACCCGAAGCAGGAGGTGAGGACATTGACGACTGTCATGGCGACGGGCGCTGCCCGCATTCAGGAGTTCATCGTTTCCACCCCTGTGGTCTCCGGCTGACACCCCTCGCTTCTCCGCGCGCACGGCGCGCGGGCGCCGGGGCCACCCTTCGAAGGGTCCCCCTTGTCCAACGCTTCGTCCAACATGTCCGCGTCGTCCAACGCTTCGACCGGCATGCCCTCATCGTTCAACGCTTCGTCCGGCATGCCTCCCTCCGTCTCCGACGCTCAGGACGTGCTCGGCCCCTACGGCTGGGACGCCGACCGGGAGGCCGAGTTCGCCCCGTACACCGCGCAGGGGCTGCTGCCCGGCCGGGTCCTGCGGGTCGACCGCGGCCAGTGCGACCTGGTCACCCCGGCGGGTGTGGTCCGTGCCGACACGGAGTTCGTGACGCCCCGCGATCCGATGCGGATCGTGTGCACCGGCGACTGGGTAGCCGTCGATCCCGGCGGTGACCCGCGATTCGTACGGACCCTGCTGCCGCGGCGCACCGCCATCGTGCGGTCGACGTCGTCCAAGCGGTCCGAGGGCCAGGTACTGGCCACCAACATCGACCACATCGTCATCTGCGTCTCGCTCGCGGTCGAACTCGACCTCGGGCGGATCGAACGCTTCCTCGCGCTGGCCTGGGAGTCCGGCGCCCAGCCGCTCGTCGTTCTGACCAAGGCCGACCTCGTCCCGGACATCACCGGTCTGTCGTACCTCGTGCAGGACGTCGAGACCACCGCGCCCGGCGTCCAGGTGCTGCCCGTCAGCTCCACCTCGGGCGAGGGGGTCGAGGTGCTCGGGGCGATCGTCGCCGACGGCACCAGCGTCCTCCTCGGCACCTCCGGAGCGGGCAAGTCCACCCTGGTCAACGCCCTGCTCGGCGAGGACGTCATGGACGTCCGGGCGACCCGGGACGTCGACGGCAAGGGCCGCCACACCACCACGACGCGCAACCTGCTCGTCCTGCCCGGCGGTGGAGTCCTCATCGACACCCCCGGACTGCGGGGCGTGGGACTGTGGGACGCGGCGACCGGCGTGAACCAGGTGTTCTCCGAGATCGAGGAACTCGCGGAGCAATGCCGCTTCCACGACTGCGCGCATGAGGCGGAGCCCGGGTGCGCCGTGCTCGGCGCGATCGAGGACGGCACGCTGCCGGAGCGGCGGCTGGAAAGCTTCCGCAAGCTCGTCCGGGAGAACCAGCGGATCGTGGCCAAGACGGACGCGCGGCTGCGGGCCGGGATCCGGCGCGACTGGAAGATGAAGGGCGCGGAGGGCCGGGCGGCCATGCAGGCCAAACGCGGCCGGCTGCGCTGACGGCCCCGCTCGCGGGGTGCCGCGCCGTTCGCGGGTGGCGCGGCACCCCCGGGACGACCCGGCGGCGGGCCTACGAGCCCGCCACCGCCGCCCCCACCCACGCCCCGACGACCAGCAGGCATCCCATCAGCTCGACCAGCACGCTCGTCCCCGCCGCCCGCATCACCGCGCGGGTCGACGCCTGCGCAGGGCCGTGGCCGCCGAGCCGCATCCGCTCCGTGCCGTAGATGCCGCCGACGAAGCCGGGGACGGCGCCGACGACGGGAACGAGGCAGAAACCCACGACTGCCCCCAGCCCCGCGTACGCGGCCATGCGCCGCGTGACGCCCACGCCGCGCAGGCGGCGGGCCGGCAGCAGCCAGACGACGGCCTGGACGAGCAGCAGGACCGCCGTCGCACCGACGAGCAGAAACCACGCCAGACCGGTCTGCACCTGCAGTGACCACCACAGGACGGCGGCCCACACCAGCCAGGACCCGGGGACACCCGGGAGGATCACCCCGCCAAGGCCCAGCAGCATCACCCCGACGACCATCAGCAGCTGCCACGCGCCCACATGCCCAGAGTGCAGGATCAGAGGTGTTCGTGCAGGTCGCGCGCCACCCAGCCCTTCTCGTACGCGTGCCAGCCCAGCTGCAGGCGGGTCGTCACTCCGGCCAGGTCCATCAGCCCCTTCACCCGGCGCTGCACGGTACGCAGCCCCAGATCCAGCTGCTTGGCGACGCTCGCGTCGGTCATGCCGGCCAGCAGCAGGGAAAGGACAGCCAGATCCGTGGCGTCCGGGCCGTGCGCGTCCTCCTCGACGCCCTGGCCGCCCGCCCCCAGCCGCAGGGGGAGGGCGTCCCGCCACACCGCCTCGAACAGCCCCATCAGGGACTCCAGCAGTCCGCTGGCGTGGACGACGAGCGCGGCGGGCTCGGCGCCGCGGCCGCTGAGGGGCACCATCGCGAGCGTACGGTCGGCGACGACGAGCTTCGTCGGCACCCGGTCGACCACGCGAACCCGCTCGTCACGGCCCAGCGCGGCCGCCAACTCGCCGATCCCGTCGGGTGTCGTCAGCACCTCGCGCTCGACGACGACCCGGTATGCCACCCCCCTCGTCGCAACGTCCCCCTCCCCGTTGTCGTCCATGACGGCGACGGGCCTGCCGGTGACCAGCGCGCACACCTCCTCCGTCGCACCGAGCTGCAACTGCACGAACCGGTGCACCACGGCGCTCGCCCCCGTCACCACCTCGACCAGATCGTGCACGGCCGGCTCCTCGGAATCCGTCCGGTACTCGTCGGCGAGCCGCGCCGCCGCCAGCTCCGCCTGCTCCAGCTGGTGCCGCTGCTGCGTCAGCAGTGCGCCGAGCGCGACACCGGGCGGCGCCGCGACCCAGCGGCCGGTGCGCGCGGACGACCGGGCGGCCAGCCCCTGCTGCTCCAGCCGCCGCAGGGCCCGTTCCATGTCCGGCTCCGGCAGCGCGAGCCGGTGCGCGAGATCAGCGATCTCCGCGGCTCCGAGCGCGACCAGCGCGCGGTAGGCCGACTCCTGTTTCTCGTCGAGCCCTATCGCTCCAAGCAACGAAACCCTCCCCGGACCTGCGACCGTCTGCCGTCGTGGCGGAAACCGGCCACGGCGTGAACCCGCCGCGGACATCATCCCCGCACCGGCGGTCGCTCTGCCAATGTGGTGCCACCGCAGCACCTGCAGCCCCCGGCCGGAAGACCTTTGTGTCCGCATGCGGCTGGATTCGGACGGGAGGGTGATGCGCCTGATGTCGCGTACGGCAGTGGGGCCGGAGACCACCGCCGTCCTGGCCGTCCTGGCCGTCCTGGCGTCACGGCAGCGGTGCTGTCGGCGGCCGCCGGGCGGCAGGAAGCCGGTGACGTCGCCTGCGGATCGCGCTGCGCACCACCACGCGGGTCGTGAGCCGGGTGCGCTCACCGGCCACGAAGCCGTCGTATCCGTACGACGGGGGCGAGGCGTGGACCGAGGCGGCGACGGACCGGCGCGGCAACGAGCAGTGGACCGCGATCGTGGACCCCGTGGGGAAGGCAGGTCCGTCACCGTGGGAACCGAACCGACGGACACCAAGGGCGACTTCGTCTCCCGGTTCGTGACCGACGCGTAGACGGTGCGTTGACGGCTCAGCGCGCCGACACGCCGGTCGGGGACCGGTCCGGCGGGCGCCCTGTCCGTGGGGGGTTGGGCCGGCCGACGGACCCTTGGCGGGTGTCTTTTCGTCAATGCCCGTTTTCCGGCCGGTGGTGAGGTCGACAATAGGGACATGAGCGAGCAGGGGGAGATGCCCGACCGGCCCACCACCGAGGACGACTGGTGGAGCAGGCTGTACGACGACTCCGCCCCGGACACCGGCCCGCCGGCCGCGTCGTCCGGTGACACCCTCGACGACCGCTTCGACTCGGTGGCCGACACGGTGACCACCCGCCCCGCGGCCTGGTGGGACCACCACCCCACCCCCGCCCCGCCCGCCTCGCCTCCCCGGCCGGTCCGGGCCGGGTCGCCCGGTGGGGACGCCCCGGACCCGGAACCGCCGCCGCGCCCCACCCGCGCCCCGTCGGCGCAGATGCCGCCTTCCGGCGCGGGGGGCCCGCACGACGACGCTCCCGCACCGCCACGCCCGGCAGCACCGCCGGACCCCCGGGCCGCCGACCCGGCGCCCGGCAGGTCCGGGCCGCCGGTGGCGAGGGAGCAATCGGATCCGCGGCGCGCCGACCCCGTCCAGGCCCCGCCGCCGGCGTCAAACGAGCAGGTCCACGAGACGCGCCCCGGCGCATCCGCCCCGGACGGCGACACACCCGCCGTCCCGCCCGGTCCGGCGCCCGGTCCGGCACGCGGTGAGCCGGGCCCGGGCGAAGGCGCCCCCGCACCCTCGCGGGGCCCGGGCGACGGCACCCTCGCACCGTCGCCGGGCCCTGCGGGAGACGCGCCGCCGCCGGGCCCTGCGGGAGACGCGCTCCCGCCCCGCCCGAGCGGCGACGCGCCCGCGCCGCCGCTACCGGCCCGGCCCCCGGCCGCCGCGTCCCCCGCCGCCGGGCGGGGCGTCGTGCCCGTGCAGGCGCCACGGGGCGGGGTCGTCGGGGGTGGGCCGCCCACGTACGACGCGGAGCCGACCGCGCTGCCCGCCGCAGAGGCGCACGCGCTGGACCGGCTCGTCCCCGACACCGTGCTCGACGGTGCCCGGTACGGCACGTACACACTGCGGGCCGCCTCCGTACGGGGCGACTCCGCGCGGTTCCGTGGCGAGCCCCGCCGCGATGCGCTGCTCACCGCGCGTTTCGGCACCGGCCCCGCCGCGCTGGTGTTCGTCGCCCTCGCCGGCGGCGACCGCGTCGCCGGGACCGCGCATCTCGCCGCCGCCGATGCCTGCCGCTGGATCGGCGGTGCCGTCGGCCGCAGTCACGCACGCCTCGCAGAGGACATAAGGGCCGGCCGCTTGGGCGACCTGAAGTCCGGCCTGCACCGGCTCACCGACCGCAGCCTCGGCAAGCTCCGCGCCCGCGCCACCGAGCTGGGTCTGGAGCCGGAGACGTACACGGCAGGGCTGCGGTGCCTGCTCCTCTCCGCCGACCCCGCCTGCCGTACCCGAGTGTTCTTCGGTGTCGGCGCCGGCGGACTGTTCCGGCTGCGGGACGGGGTCTGGCAGGATCTGGAACCGCCCGTCCCCGACCGGTCGGAGGTCACCGGCGCGCCGGTTGTGGGTTTCGGGTCGGCCGTGCCCGAGGCGACGCCCGACGGTGACCGGCTCACCATGGACTTCGGCATCCCCACGCCCGCGTCGCCGTACATCGAGGCCCCGCCGCCCCCGCCGGCCGAACCGTTCCGGTTCCGCGCCTCCGTGGCCCGCCCCGGCGACACGCTGCTGCTGTGCAGCAACGGCCTCGCCGAACCGGTGCGCGGTGAGGCGGCGCTCGCGCAGGAGCTCGCCGAGCGCTGGCACGGGTCCCCGCCGCCGGGCATGGCGCAGTTCCTCGCCGACACGCAGCTCCGGGTCAAGGGCTACGCCGACGACCGGACGGCGGTCGCCGTCTGGGAGGCGTAACCGCACAGGTGCGGCGGCCCGGTCCCGGGTTGACGGACCACGGGACTCCGTCCGCCGCGGCCATCCGTCGTGTCGGCGGCGACAGCTGACGGAATCGACATGAGTGGTGCTCCGCGGGCGGGGCATGCATCCGGTGACCGTTGTGAAGCCGAAGCTTGTTCCGACGTGTGGGTGGGGGAAAATGACTGGACGTCACGGGGGCGCGGGAGTTCGCGCTCGACTGCATCGCAGACTCGGCCGCGGTGATCTCACGGCCGTACCCGAAGTGCGCCACGCTTTACGCGATTTGCTCGGCAAGTGGCCCGACCCGGACAAGGGCGCGGCGGCGGACGCGGTGGACGTGGCCGAGCTGCTCGCAAGCGAGCTGGTGACCAACGCGCTGATCCACACCGAGCACGGAGCGGTGGTCACGGCCACCGTCGAGGACTCAAGGCTCCATGTCGAGGTCCAGGACTTCATGGCGGGACTGCCCGTTTCCGACGCACCGAACGCCGGCCTCGGTACGAGCGGCAGAGGGCTGATCCTGGTGGAGCGTCTGGCCGACGCCTGGGGTGTGCGCACCGCGCACGGGGTGGGCAAGGTGATCTGGTTCGAACTGCACGCGGGGGTGGCCTGACCCCCTGGTCGGGGGCCGGGCCACCGCGGTGCGCACCCGCCCGGCCTGAACCGCCGCCCGGCCTGAACTGCCGCTCAGCCGAACTGCTGCTCGAGATCCTTGAGTTTTCGTTCCAAGGAGTCGAGACGCGGCAGCGTCTGCGTGTCGTCCTCAGCCGTGAGGTCGACCGTGACCGGTTCCGTTCCGGCCTGCTTCACGGCCTGCAGTGAGGGCCGGGCCCGTACGGGCAGTTGTCCGGGCTCCGCTGTGACGGGCTCGGCTATGACGGGCTCCACGGCGGACGACGAGCCCCCGGCCTGCTGCCCGCTGCCCGTCGCCGGACCGAGGGCCGGCAACTGCGCCCCGCCGCGGTCGGCCCGCCCCAGGCCCCAGGTGCGGTGCTGGCGGTTGAGCGCCCGGATCTGGGCGCGCTCCAGCTTCTCCCGGTCGCGCCGGCGCATCCGGTTCTGCTGTTTCTGCCGCCGGTCCTCGCGTACCTCGTCGACCGCCTCGTCGAGGGTGCGTACGCCCTCCAGAAGCATCAGCGACCAGGCCGCGAAGGTCTCCCTGGGTGCCCGCAGCCACCGGACGATCCGGATCTGCGGCAGCGGGCGGGGCACCAGGCCCTGTTCGCGCAGTGCCGCGCGGCGGGTCTGCTTCAGCGCCCGGTCGAACAGCACGGCCGCGGACAGGGACATGCCGGCGAAGAAGTGCGGCGCGCCCGCGTGTCCGAGCCCCCTCGGCGCGTGCACCCAGTTGAACCAGGCGGCCGCTCCGGCGAACGTCCACACCAGCAGCCGGGAACCGAGGGCGGCGTCGCCGTGGCTGGCCTCGCGCACGGCGAGGACCGAGCAGAACATGGCGGCCCCGTCCAGCCCGAAGGGGACCAGGTACTCCCAGCCGCCGCTCAGGCTCAGGTTCTCCCGGCCGAAGCCCACCAAGCCGTGGAAGGAGAGCGCGGCCGCGACGGCGGCGCAGCAGAAGAGAAGTACGTACGAGGCGGTGCCGTAGACGGCCTCCTTGCGCCTGCGCCGCTCCTCGCTGCGCTCCCACGAGTCCTCCGCGGCCTTGTCACCGGCGCGCTTGCCGCGCGCGAGCACTGCCACCGCTGCCAGGACTCCCAGGATCATCACGGCGCCCGGAAGCAGCCAGTCCAGCGATATGTCGGTCAGTCTCATGTGCGGTGTCCCTTGCATCGCGGTAGGGCGTTTCGGCCGCCATAGTGGCCGAACAGGGGGGACATGCAGGGGGCTTTCCGTGCAAGAGAACGCCAACGGGGTCGCTCGGCACGCGAATAGGTGCGACCTGGTCGAACTGACACCGGAGAGCTAAGAGTTGAGTTCGAATTCATGCCACCCGAAAGAGTGGCGTGGAATGGTGCCGGGTGCCTACTCGGCTGCCTACGCCGTCTGCAACAGCCGGGTCACCCGGTCGGCGTCGCAGGTACGCGGACAGGTGACACAGGTGTCCTCGGGCCGGAGCGTGTAGAACAGGCAGCAGCTCGCCCGGTCGCGGGTCGGCAGCCGCTCGCCGTTCGGACCGGTCAGCTCGCGGAACGCGGCCGTGCCCACGTACGGCTTCGTCGTGCCCGGCAGCAGCCGCTCGAGTTCCGACACCGCGCGCCGTTCCTCGCCGAGCAGGTGTGCGATGTACCACAGGCCCTCGACGATCTCGTCGGTCGCCATGCCCCACAGCGCTCGCTTGCCACGGCGCATCGGTCCGGCGAATCCGTCGAGGACGGGGCCGAGGTGCTCGGCCACGGCGGCGCGGACCTCGTCGCGCAGGGCCTCCTCGTCCGCTACGACACGGGCGCCGGGCAGGTGTGCGGCAGGGTCGTCCGGCAGGCAC
Source organism: Streptomyces sp. NPDC048389 (assembly GCF_040706335.1). Classification (NCBI taxonomy): domain Bacteria; kingdom Bacillati; phylum Actinomycetota; class Actinomycetes; order Kitasatosporales; family Streptomycetaceae; genus Streptomyces; species Streptomyces sp. NPDC048389. The sequence goes on from NZ_JBEZKP010000006.1 coordinate 48,284, forward strand.
GCGAAGTCCGGCACCCGCACGGTCATGCGGCCCAGCGCGCGGTGGAAGGCGACACCCTCCACGGGGACCCTGGGCACCCGGCGGTGCAGGAACCAGGGGACGGTGACCAGCAGGCAGGCGGGCCAGGCGTAGCGGTGCAGACCGAAGCTGGCGACGACGTCCGGGCGGGCCCGCTGCCCGTAGTCCCGCAGCACCTGGGCGTCGTCCCAGGCGAGGAAGGACTCGAGCGCCGCGCCGCCGGCCGCGAGGTCGGCCGCTGCGACCCATCCGGCGCCGGAGGGCGGCGGTGCCCCCTCGGGCAGCTCCATGACGCTCAGCCCGGGGAAGACCTCCGCGAGGCGCGCGTAGGCATCGGCCACCGGGGAGGCGAGGCCGGACAGCAAGGCAGGAACGGTCATGCCGGGACCACCGAATCGCGATCGTTAGCAGGTTAGCCTTACCTTACCCGATGTCTTCGATGTTTGAACTGTGGCCCGGGCCGCCTATCGTGCACTCAGGGCCCCGCAACAGCGAGCCGGGCCAGGCCGACTGTCGGAGGAGGGCCCGAGTGGAGCAGGCCGGAACGCGCGACCTCCCTCTTTCGCGGCCGTACGGGTCCGCCCGCGTCCCCGCCCAGCAAGGCCCCGGAGCAGTACCGCGGGAACAGGCCCGCGGCGAGCACACCCACAGCGAGCCGCCCGCCCCCCGTCTCGTGCAGCGCCACTCGCTACGCGGCCAGATCCTGGATGCCCTGCGCACGGCCCTCGTCGACGGTGACCTGGTGCCCGGCGAGGTCTACTCGGCGCCCGTCCTCGGCGAGCGCTACGGCGTCTCCGCGACGCCGGTACGCGAGGCGATGCAGCAACTGGCCATCGAGGGCGCCGTCGAGGTCGTGCCGAACCGCGGCTTCCGCGTCTCCCGGCGCAGCGCCCGCGAACTGGCCGAGCTGGCGGAGGTCCGGGCACTGATCGAGGTCCCCGTCATGCTCCGGCTGGCCCGTACGGTCCCGGCGGACCGCTGGCGTTCGCTGCGTCCGCTGGCCGAGGCGACGGCCGCGGCGGCCGCGACCGGCGACCGGTCGAGCTACGCGGAGACGGACCGCGCCTTCCACCGCGCGGTCCTCGCCCTCGCGGGCAACGAGCAGCTGCTGGCCGTGGCGGACGACCTCCACCGGCGCTCCCAGTGGCCCCTCACCAGCGCCCCCGCCACCCGCCGGGCCGACCTGATCGCCGACGCGGCGGAGCACATGGCGTTGCTGGAGGCCCTGGTCGCACAGGACCTGCCAGTGGTCCGGTCGCTGGTCCGGGAGCACTTCGCGGGCTCCGACGCCTGAACCATCGGACACTGACGGGACGACGACGTGCGCGGCACGGTATGGACGGTGGCGAACCAGCTGGGCGTGGTGGCCGGAACCCCGGCCGGACTGCTGTCCGCCCTGCTGTCCGGTGCGCCGCGCACCGTGCGGCTCGCGCCGGCCGGTCAGGACCCCGATGAGATCGCCGAACTGGTGTCCCTGCTGCGGGGGTTCGGTCGGCTGCGGGTTGTTGTCGAGGCCCCCGGAGACGAGCCGGAGGACCGCCGCGCGCCCGACCTCGACGACCCGGAGTCGGTCTGCTCGGCCGACCCCCTCCACGTCACCTCCGCCTACGAGTCCGCGGCCGAGGAGCACGGCGGTCTGCGCGCGGCCTGGCTGCGGGCCGGCCAGTCACTGATCCGCGACCAGGGCCCCGCCAGGCGCGCCCTCGTGCTGCTTGCCTCCCTGCCGCCGGACGCCGAACCACGGATGCGCGGAGCACTGACCCGACTGTCCGAGCGGGCGCCGTGGACCGTGGAGTGGTCCCGGTCGTGCCCGGTCGCCGCACTGACCGTCGCGTCGGGCGCCCTTGTGGTGGCCGACCCGGGCGGCGGCGTACGCACGGTGGACGAAGACGGCCCGCGGCCGTCGACGGCCGCCCGTGCCAGGGCGGTTGCCGCACTGGACGACGACACCTGGCTGCTCCTCGACGAACGGGGCCGTCTCCATCGGCACGGTGGCACCGAGACACCGCTGACGAAGGCCGTCGCCGCCACCCTCGAGAGCCATCCGGGCACGGCCCTCGCCGCCGTGGCGGACACCGTGCTGGTCGGCGACCGCATGGGCTCCGTGCACGCTTTCGGCTTGGACGGCCTGCATCAGGCGGCGCTGCACTCCGGCCGGGTGACCGCGCTGTCGGCCACCGCGGGGGCGGCCTCCCCCACCGTCCACAGCGGAGGCGCCGACGGCGTCGTACACAGTTGGTCGCCGGGCGCCGCCGGGCACCGTCCGGCCGTGACGGAGCGCCCGTACCCGGTCGTCGCCCTGCACGCGGGACCCACACCGGCGGGGGAAGCCCTCGCTGTCGCGTGGGCGGACGGCCTGGTGAGGCTGTTCCTCCCGGGGGCACGCCGGGTGCTCCCGTTCCGTCCCGGCCCGGCGGTCCGCGCCGTCGCGGTGACGCCGGACGGCACACTCTGCGTCGGCACGGACGGCACGCTGGTCGCCCTGCGGCCCCGCTAGGGCCGCGCGTGTCTCCGGGGCTGGGCTCCGCCGGGGTGGCAACGGCTGCCGGGGCGGAGCGGGTTCGAGCGCGACGCTGTCGGCGCGCGCCGCGACGGCCCCGGTGCGGGTCCCGCCCTCGCCGAAGCAACCGCCCTGCCGCGACCGGCTGCTGACGCCGACGGGCTCCACCTCGCCGTCGGCCTCGCGCGGCACGGTGCCGCCGCCGTCGGTCACCCGACGTGTCCCTCAGCCGGTGCTGCACTAACCTGTGGCGCCGGTTGTCCTGTGAGGGGGGAAGTATGGCCGCGGAGTTGCCGGAGTCGCCCATACCCGACGAGGAGTGGGCGAAGTTCCAGCTCGAGAGCGAGGGCCCCGCGCGGCTGGCCGCGCCCAAGGAGCCGTCCGCGCGGGCGCGGATGGTCACCGAGCGGCTGCGGCGCGCCGACGAGGAGGCGGCCGGGCAGCAGGGCAGGGTGCGGCGTCTCGCGCGCCGGGGGAAGCCGGTCCGGGCGCAGCCCGACGGCTGGCGGGCCTGGCCCGACCGGCAGGCGCCGAAGCCGCGAGGCAGGGCCCGCGCCTTCGTCTGGGTCGGTGTGGCGGTCGTCCTGGCGCTGGTCGCCATGAACCCGGAGCGGGTCTTCGGCTGGCTCGCCTGATCAGCTCTCGCGCGGCGGCTCCAGTCCCGACAGCAGCGAGGCGATGTCCAGCCCGGTCAGCAGGTACTGCTCGAACGCCGCGTTGTGCAGCGCCCAGGGGGAACGCCGCAGTCTGACCCGGTCGATGGCGCCTTCCGCGTCGTGACCCAGCTCGATCAGGGTCTGGGCGGCGACCAGCCCGGAGCGGTTGTAGCCCGAGTAGCAGCGCACCAGGACCCGGCGGCGTGCCCGAACGGCGTCGGCGGCCGTCAGCGCCACCCGGTGCACACGGTCGATCTCGTCGGCGGTGAGCCAGTCGTCCGGGATGGGGACGACATGGTGCTCGACGCCGTCCGCGGGGCCGTGGCCGTCCCGCGTGTAGAGGCTGATCACGACGTCGAACTCGTCGGCCACGACCACGTCCTGGTGCCGTCGGCCGCCGCCGGACCAGACATGGCCGCCGACCCACAGGCCGGTGGTGATCTCGTCCCACCGCGTCCGCGGCTCGGGGACGTCGCCCTGTCTGCGACGGGTCCTCACTGGCCGGCGGGCTCGGGCTCGGCCAGGGAGACCTGCGGCGGTACGACGGGGGACAGTTGGGCACCCAGCCACACCGGTACGCCGCCCAGCAGCCGGAACAGCCGGTACGCCTCCGCGCGCAGCCGGCCCGCCTCCGGCTCCGGCTCGCAGTCCGCGAGACCCGCCAGCGCCGGCGCCGTCCCGATCAGATAGCCCAGCTCCTCCCTGATGCGCAGGCATTCGGAGAAGCCCTGCCGTGCCGTCGCCGAATCGCCGTCGCTCAGGGCGAGTCCGGCCAACTGCTGCCAGGTGAACGACAGCAGCAGCGGGTCGTCCTGGGCCTGCGCGCCCGCGTGCGCCCGCTGGTAGGCGGCGAGGGCCGCCTGCGGGGAGTCCGCGATGTGCTCGGAGACCAGGCCCCGCCGGAAGTCCAGCAGCGGCCGCCGCGGCGAGGAGGGCGCGAGCAGCGCCGTCGCCCTGCCCAGCGCCGAACGGGCCTCGTCGGCCCGGTCCCGGACCCCGAGGCGGGTCGCCGCGTAGGCGAGCCGGCCGCGCTCGCTCGCCGCGCCGCCGCGTTCCTCGTCGTCGCGGGCGACGGCCTCCGCGCCTCGCAGCGCGTCCTCCGCCTCCGCCCAACCGTCGCAGGTGAACAGAGCGCGCTCGATCAGCAGCCCCGCCCTCTCCAACGCCGCCGCGGGCTCCGCGGCACGGGGCTCGAGAAGGGCCGCCGCATCGGTCCAACAGCCGCGCGAACGCAGCCGCCATACCGCGGTCTGGAGTGGATCGTCACCTGCTGTGGTTCCGGAACCAGACATGGCGGTATGCGCCACTTGCCCTCCCCGAGCACGCCATTGAGCTGTTGAGTCAGACCGCATCTCAGCACGGATCGGCACGCCTGGCCAAGAGGTCAGGTGAATCAGTTCACAATCTTTCGGTGGTCGGCCGGGCCGCCGGGGGTGCCGTCACCGGGACCCGCCAGGGCGACGTGGCCTCTGTCGTTGACGGGGTGTCGGCACCTTCGGAGGTGTGACCGGCGCGGATGCGCCGCTGCCGCGTCGGCGTCAATCAAGCGAGTCTTTCCATGACCCCCACGGATGACGGCGGCGAGGGTTGATCCGGGTGACACGGCGATCGCCCGCCACTGCACGCCGTCCCCGGGGTGTGCCGCCGGGCTGGTACCGCGCTTCGCGCGGTGAGGTGCGGGGGGCCGGGGATGGAGCTGCCGAGGGCGTGGGGCGGAGGTGTCGGCCTCGGCCTCCCGTACCCGCTGACGCGAACTCATAGTTCAAGGTTTCCTGAATTCAGCAATACCTGTACTGTCATGACGTGCTCACCGTTGCCTCCGACATCGAGGTGCTGGCCCGGTTCGGCCGCGCGCTCGCCGACCCGATCCGCTGCCGGCTCCTGCTCGCCCTGAGCGAAGCCCCCGCCTACCCTTCCGATCTCGCCGACGCGCTCGGCATCTCCCGCACCCGGCTCTCGAACCACTTGGCGTGTCTGCGGGACTGCGGCCTGGTGGTCACCGTTCCCGATGGGCGCCGCACCCGGTACGAGCTGGCCGATGAGCGTTTCGGTCACGCACTCGACGACCTGCGGAGCGCCGTGGTGGCCGTCGAGACCGACCGGACCTGTGGCGACGCGCGTCAGGAAGGGTGCTGCTGATGACCGTGACACCGCTCGCGCCGTCCCCGGCCCGGCGTGACGCGCTCGCCCGCCGGATACGCCTGCTGGTCGCCGCGACCATCGCCTACAACGTGGTCGAGGCGATCGCCGCCCTCACCGCCGGGATGCTCGCATCGTCCACCGCGCTGATCGGCTTCGGACTGGACTCCGTCATCGAGGTCTCCTCGGCCGCGGCGGTCGCCTGGCAGTTCTCCGCACGCGATCACAAAGTGCGTGAGGCCCGCGAGAAGACCACCTTGCGGATCATCGCCGTGTCGTTCTTCGCGCTCGCCGCCTATGTCGGCGCCGACGCGGTCCGGGCGCTCGCGGGCAGCGCTGAGGCGGAGCGATCCGTCCCCGGCCTCGTCATCGCCGCTCTGTCGCTGGCAGTCATGCCGTTCCTGTCCGCCGCCCAGCGCCGCGCGGGCCGGGAGATCGGCTCCGCGTCCGCGATCGCCGACTCCAAGCAGACCCTGCTGTGCACCTATCTGTCCGCCGTGCTCCTGGTGGGGCTGCTCCTCAACGCCGCTCTCGGGTGGACCTGGGCCGACCCGGTCGCCGCCCTGGTCATCGCCGCCATCGCCCTCAAGGAAGGCCGCGACGCCTGGCAGGGCAGGGGCTGCTGCGCGCCGGCCCCCGCGAAGCCGGCCACCGGTCCGGCCGCAGCCGGGGAAGATCCGTGCGGCTGCCGACCGGGATGCGCCTGCTGCGCGCCCGGGAGCACGCCCGGGAGCGCGGCCGGCCGGTGAACCGCCGCGCCCGGGCAGCACTCGCCTCACGGCGACCGGCCGGCACCGGAGCCTCCCGACCGGCCGGGCCGCGTGAACCGGCGGCTGGAACACGGCGACGGTGACCGGCCGTTCGACCTCGCCGTCGACGCGGGTGGCGACCGTGGCGTGGACGAGCGTGGCGGTGGGCGACGGCAACGACCGCGTCCGTGGGCGACGGCAACGACCGCGACGGCAACGACCGCGTCCGTGGGCGACCACGAGGGTGCTCGGGTCGTCGCCGCGGTGCGGCCGTGGGCTGCGCAGGCTCCCGGGCCGAGAGCCGCGCCCGTCAGCTCATCCGCAGCGCCAGGAAGAAGTCGAGCTTGTCCTCCAGGCGCGACAGGTCCCGGCCCGTCAGCTGTTCGATCCGGCCCACCCGGTAGCGGAGCGTGTTCACATGCAGATGCAGGCGGGCTGCGCAGCGGGTCCAGGAGCCGTCGCAGTCGAGGAACGCCTCCAGCGTGGGGATGAGCTCCGCCCGGTGGCGCCGGTCGTAGTCGCGCAGCGGGTCCAGCAGCCGCGCGGTGAAGGCGCGGCGTACGTCGTCAGGTACGAACGGCAGCAGCAGGACGTGCGACGCCAGTTCGTGGTGGCCGGCCGCGCAGACCAGGCCCGGACGCGCGGCGGCGACCCGGCGGGCGTGCCGGGCCTCTTCCAGGGCTCCGCGCAGTCCTTCCGCGGAGTGCACTGCCGCGCTGACGCCCAGCGTGAGGCGGCCGTCGTCGGCGAGGCCCGCGGCCAGCGGGGTGCGTACGGACTCCAGGAGCGCGTCGGCGTGCAATCCGGCCTCGGAGGGGGGCGGGGCGTCCTCCGGGCCGCCGAGGCTCACCGCCGGCAGGGGCACCAGCGCGATCGCCTCGTCGCCGCTGTGGGCGACCGCGATCCGGTCCGCGGAGTCCTGCCCGGTCGCGGCAGGGTCGATGAGGATCTCCTCGAGGAGGGACTGGGTCACCTGCCCGGTCTCCACGGCCGCGTCGCCGCCCCAGTCGACCCGGGCGACCACGACCTGCCAGTGCGGTGCGCTCCCCAGCCCCGGCAGCAGCACGGGCGCGGCGACCCGCAGCCTCGCCGCGATCTCCGCGGGGGCCGCGCCGGTCTGGACGAGTTCCAGGACCTCCTGGGCGAGCCGGCGCCGTACCGTGCGGGCCGCCTCGCGCCGGTCCCGTTCGACGGCGATCAGCTGGGTGACGCCCTGCAGCAGGTCGAGCCGCGCGGCCGGCCAGTCGGCGGCGTCCGCCTCCACGGCGAGCAGCCAGTCGGACAGCACGCCCTCCCGCACGTCCCGCACGGCGGGGGCGGCGGCGCCCCGTCCGGTGTTGCGGATCGGGAAGAGCGAGTACGTCACACCCCGTGCGACGGCCCGGTGCGGGGCCCGCCGGCCGTGGCGTACGGCGGCCAGGTGTTCACCGGCGAGTGCCGCGCCGACCTCGGTCGGCAGTCCTTCGCCGACGCCCGCGATCTGCCTTCCGGTGGGGGACAGGACCCAGGCGTGCAGGTCCAGATCGGAGCCGAGCAGGTCCAGGACGGCGTCCGGCCCACCGCCCGCGGGGCCGGATGTCATCAGCCGTCTGTGTCTGTCGACGACAGCCGCGAGGTCACCCGCCCGTTCCCCGGAGACCTGGCGTACGACGTACTCGGTGATAGTCGCGAACGCAACGGATTCGTTCACTGCAAACAGTGGGAGCCGGTGGCGCAAACATGCCTGGACGAGATCGTCGGGGATGTCTCCGAGCTCCGCTTCGCCGGCCGCGAGCCCGGCGACCTGGGCGCCCGCCAGCAGGCGGACGAACGGCTCGGAGTCCTCCGCGGTGCGCCGCCAGGCGAGACCGGTGAGCACCAGCTCGCCGCCGGAGAGATACCGGCTGGGATCGCGGAGGTCCGTGGTCATCACGCCCCGCACCCCGCGGTCGAGCTCGTTCTCGCCGCCGAGCAGCCGCAGCCCCAGCGCGTCGTTGTCCAGCAGTGCGCGCAGCCGCATGTCGTCGCCGCCGATCTGTCTCGTTGTTGCCGGTCCTGGCCGGAGATCCTTTGGCCAAGGTTTCCAGGGGGAAACGGTGAGGTTGCTGATCTCCGTCTTTCGTTCGAATCTACAAGACGAGAGAGGCGACCAGCCAACTCCTTCGGTGTTTCGGTGACTGCACCGGCCGGATCCGGCCTTGTGTACTGGACCACATCGCGTGAACAGCGGGTGAACGATGCCGGCGAACGACGGCAGACGAACGAGTCGAGGGCCGACCGTCCCGGGCCCCCTGCGACGAACGACCCCCGATTGAGAAGAAGAGAGCCACTCATGGACTTCCTTCGCCCCGCCGGCTGGGAGGAGGCGCTCGCCGCCAAGGCAGAGCACCCCACCGCTGTCCCCATCGCGGGTGGCACCGACGTGATGGTCGAGATCAACTTCGACCACCGGCGTCCGGAGTACCTCCTGGACCTCAACCGCATCGGTGAGCTCACCGAGTGGGAGGTCGGCGTCGAGAACGTCCGGCTGGGGGCCTCCGTGCCGTACACCGCGATCATGGAGAACCTGCGCGCGGAGCTGCCCGGTCTGGCGCTCGCCTCCCACACGGTCGCCTCCCCGCAGATCCGCAACCGCGGCGGCGTCGGCGGCAACCTCGGCACCGCGTCCCCGGCCGGTGACGCCCACCCGGCGCTGCTCGCCGCGGGCGCCGAGGTCGAGGTGGAGTCGGTACGCGGCTCCCGCATGATCCCCATCGACGACTTCTACACCGGCGTCAAGCGCAACGCGCTCGCCGCCGACGAGCTCATCCGGGCCGTGCACATCAAGAAGGCGGACGGGCCGCAGCAGTACTCGAAGGTGGGTACCCGCAACGCCATGGTCATCGCCGTATGCGCCTTCGGCCTCGCCCTGCACCCCGAGACCCGCACCGTGCGCACGGGCATCGGTTCCGCCGCGCCCACCCCGGTACGGGCCGAGGCCGCGGAGGACTTCCTGAACGCCGCGCTGGAAGAGGGCGGATTCTGGGAGAGCGGGGACATCATCACCCCGTCGATCGCCAAGCAGTTCGCCCAGCTCGCCTCCGGCGCCTGCAACCCGATCGACGATGTGCGCGCTACGGCGAAGTACCGCCGCCACGCGGTCGGCATCATGGCCCGCCGCACGCTCGGCTGGACCTGGGAGCAGTACCGCGGCACCCCCCGCCCGCTTGAAGGAGCTGCATGACGATGCGCGTCAATTTCACGGTCAACGGACGCCGTCAGGAAGCGGACGACGTCTGGGAGGGCGAGAGCCTGCTGTACGTGCTGCGTGAGCGCCTCGGCCTGCCCGGCTCGAAGAACGCCTGTGAGCAGGGCGAATGCGGTTCCTGCACGGTCAGACTCGACGGGGTGCCGGTCTGTTCCTGCCTGGTCGCCGCCGGCCAGGTCGAGGGCCGCGAGGTCGTCACCGTCGAGGGCCTCGCGGAGTTCGCCAAGCAGCGTGAGCAGCGTGAACAGGCGTGCGGCACGGGCGCCTGCGGCGACCAGGGCACCTCCCTCCAGAACGCCCGGCTGTGGAGCGCGAAGGGAACCGACTCGCAGACCGGCGAGGGCACCGAGCTCTCCCCGATCCAGCAGGCGTTCATCGACGCGGGCGCCGTGCAGTGCGGCTTCTGCACTCCGGGTCTGCTGGTCGCCGCCGACGAGATGCTGGAGCGCACCCCGTCCCCTTCGGACGAGGACATCCGCGAGGCGCTCTCCGGCAACCTCTGCCGCTGCACCGGATACGAGAAGATCCTGGACGCCGTCCGCCTCGCGGCCGCCCGTCAGGGAAACCAGGAAGCGACGGTCTGACATGGCGACCACCGGCACCCCCACCAACCTCACCCAGAAGACGACGGGTGGCATCGGCGAGTCCACGCTCCGCCCCGACGGCACCCTCAAGGTCACCGGTGAGTTCGCGTACTCCTCCGACATGTGGCACGAGGACATGCTCTGGGGCCAGATCCTGCGCTCCACGGTCGCGCACGCCGAGATCGTGTCCATCGACACCTCGGAGGCCCTCGCCCAGGCCGGCGTCCACGCCGTGCTCACCTACGAGGACCTGCCGACCGAGGTGAAGAACTACGGGCTGGAGATCCAGGACACCCCGGTCCTGGCCAACGGCGTCGTACGCCACCACGGCGAGCCCGTGGCCGTAGTCGCCGCCGACCACCCGGAGACCGCGCGCCGTGCCGCCGCCAAGATCAAGGTCGAGTACAAGGAGCTGCCCGTCGTCACCGACGAGGTCTCCGCGACCGCCCCGGACGCGCCGCTGCTGCACCCGGGCCGCGACGACCACCACGCCGGTCACGTCCCGCACCCGAACATCGTGCACCGCCAGCCCATCATCCGCGGCGACGCGGACAAGGCCGCCGAGCGGGCCGATGTGATCGTCTCCGGCGAGTACACCTTCGGCATGCAGGACCAGGCGTTCCTGGGTCCGGAATCCGGTCTGGCCGTACCGTCCGAGGACGGCGGCGTCGACCTGTACGTCGCCACCCAGTGGCTCCACTCGGACCTGCGCCAGATCGCGCCCGTCCTCGGCCTGCCGGAGGACAAGGTCCGGATGACGCTGTCCGGCGTCGGCGGCGCGTTCGGCGGCCGCGAGGACCTGTCGATGCAGATCCACGCCTGCCTGCTGGCGCTGCGCACCGGCAAGCCGGTCAAGATCGTCTACAACCGGTTCGAGTCCTTCTTCGGCCATGTCCACCGCCACCCCGCGAAGCTCTGGTACGAGCACGGCGCCACCCGCGACGGCAGGATCACGCACATGAAGTGCCGGATCGTGCTGGACGGCGGCGCCTACGCCTCCGCCTCCCCGGCGGTCGTCGGCAACGCCTCCTCCCTCTCCGTCGGCCCGTACGTCATCGACGACGTCGACATCGAGGCCATCGCCCTCTACACCAACAACCCGCCCTGCGGCGCCATGCGCGGCTTCGGCGCGGTCCAGGCGTGCTTCGCCTACGAGGCGCAGATGGACAAGCTGGCCAAGGCCCTCGACATGGACCCCGTCGAACTGAGGCAGCTCAACGCCATGGAGCAGGGCACGCTGCTGCCGACCGGCCAGCCGGTCGACTCGCCGGCGCCGGTCGCCGAGCTGCTGCGCCGGGTCAAGGCCCGCCCGCTGCCGCCCGAGCGCCAGTGGGAGTCCACCGAGGGCGCGGACGTCCGCGCGCTGCCCGGCGGTCTGTCCAACACCACCCACGGCGAAGGCGTCGTGCGCGGTGTGGGCTACGCGGTCGGCATCAAGAACGTCGGCTTCTCCGAGGGCTTCGACGACTACTCCACCGCCAAGGTCCGCATGGAGGTCGTCGGCGGCGAGCCGGTCGCCACCGTGCACACCGCGATGGCGGAGGTCGGCCAGGGCGGTGTCACCGTCCACGCCCAGATCGCCCGAACGGAGCTGGGCGTCAGCCAGGTCACCATCAGCCCGGCCGACACCCGGGTCGGCTCCGCCGGCTCCACGTCCGCCTCCCGGCAGACGTACGTCACCGGCGGCGCCGTGAAGAACTCCTGCGAGCTGGTCCGCGAGAAGGTCCTCGAGATCGGGCGGCGCAAGTTCGGCACGTACCACCCGGCCTGGGCCACCGCCGAGCTGCTGCTCGAGGGCGGCAAGGTCGTCACCGACGGCGGCGAGGTCCTGGCCGACCTGGTGGACGTGCTGGAGGACGAGGCCGTCGAGATCGAGGCCGAGTGGCGCCACCGCCCGACGGAGGCGTTCGACCTCCGTACGGGCCAGGGCAACGGTCACGTCCAGTACTCGTTCGCCGCCCACCGCGCGGTCGTCGAGGTCGACACCGAGCTGGGGCTCGTGAAGGTGATCGAGTTGTCCTGCGCCCAGGACGTCGGCAAGGCCCTCAACCCGCTGTCCGTCATCGGCCAGATCCAGGGTGGCACCATCCAGGGCCTGGGCGTGGCGGTCATGGAGGAGATCATCGTCGACCCGAAGACCGCGAAGGTCAGGAACCCGTCGTTCACGGACTACCTGATCCCCACGATCCTCGACACGCCGACCATCCCGGTCGACGTGCTCGAACTCGCCGACGACCACGCGCCCTACGGGCTGCGCGGCATCGGCGAGGCCCCGACCCTGTCGTCCACCCCGGCCGTCCTCGCGGCGATCCGGAACGCGACGGGGCTGGAGCTCGACAGGACGCCGGTGCGCCCCGAGCACCTCACCGGCACCTGATCCCCCCACTTCTCCGGGCGGTGCGCGCCATGCCTCCGAGGAACGTCCCGTTCCCTTGCAGGTCCGCGCCGCCAGGAGAGAGCACCACCGCACCACGCAGTACCCGGCACCACCGCACCACCGCAGCGCAAGTCTCGGGCCGTCCCCCGGGTCGTGCAGCCAAGCAGCATCCCAAATCCCGCCATCCCCAATCCCTTCGGCGGGTGCCCCTGTGAACCTTGGGAAGTAGGCACCATGACCCAGCAGTCCACTGAGCCGAGGACGGCGGAGGACGCCGGCGCGAGTAAGCGCCCGCCCGCCGACCGCTCCCGGCTCGACCGGTATTTCCACATTACGAAGAGAGGCTCGACCGTCGGGCGGGAGGTGCGCGGCGGCATCACCACCTTCATGGCGATGGCGTACATCATCCTCCTCAACCCGGTGATCCTCTCGGTGCCCGACGCGGCCGGGAACAGGCTCGACGGTGATCAGCTGACCACCGCGACCGTGTTCGCCGCCGCCGCGACGACCATCGTGATGGGCCTTCTCGGCAATGTGCCGCTCGCCCTGGCCGCGGGCCTCAGCGTCTCCGCCGTCGTGGCCTTCCAGGTCGCGCCCACGATGACCTGGGAAAACGCGATGGGCATGTGCGTCATCTACGGCGCCGTGATCATCCTGCTCGTCGTCACCGGTCTCCGTGAACTGATCATGAACGCGATCCCGCTGGCGTTGAAGCACGCCATCACCATGGGGATCGGCCTGTTCGTCTGTCTCATCGGCCTGGTCCAGGCCGGATTCGTGACCTCCATGCCCGGAGAGGGCGGCATCGCCGGCGCCAAGCCGATCCAGCTCGGCACCAGGGACATGCTGACCGGCTGGCCGGTGCTCTGCTTCGCCGTCACCGTGCTGCTGATCTTCCTGCTCCAGGTCCGCAAGATCCCCGGCGCGATCCTGATCGGCATCGTCGGCGGCACGCTCTTCGCCGCGGTCGTCCACCAGTTCGCCGGCCTCGACAAGGCGGCCTGGGGCGGACTGAACGCGCCCGAGATCACCGGCTCCATCGTCTCCAGCCCGGACTTCGGACTCTTCGGTGCCGTCTCCTTCGACGGGATCGGCAGCGTCGGCGGCATCACCGTCGGAGTCATCGTCTTCACCCTGGTGCTGGCCGGCTTCTTCGACGCCATGGGAACCATCATCGGCATCGGCCAGCAGGCCGACCTGGCCGACGACAAGGGCAAGATGCCCGGCCTCAACCGGGCCCTCGCCATCGACGGCGCGGGCGGTGTGATGGGCGGTGTGGCAGGCGCCTCCGGCCAGACCGTCTTCGTCGAGTCGACCGCGGGCGTCGGTGACGGCGCGCGTACCGGTCTCGCCTCCGTCGTCACCGGCCTCGCGTTCACGCTGTGCCTGTTCTTCACCCCGCTCGCCCAGGTCATCCCGACCCAGGTCGCGGCCGCCGCGCTCGTCGTCATCGGCGCGATGATGATGAGCAACGCCAAGCACATCGACTGGAACGACTCGGCGACTGCCATCCCGGTCTTCCTGACCACCGTGCTGATGCCCTTCACCTACTCGATCACCGCCGGTATCGCGGCCGGAGTCGTCACCCACGTGCTGATCAAGGCGGTCCAGGGCAAGGCGCGCGAGGTGGGCTGGCTGATGTGGGTCCTGTCCGTCGTCTTCCTCGCCTACTTCGCGCTGCACCCGATCGAGGGCTTGCTCGGAGTCAAGTAGCCCCGCCCCGCACGACACCCGAAGGAGACCGACATGCTGGACATCGCCGAAGAGCTGAACCGGTGGGTCGAGCAGGGCCGCAGCTTCGCCGTCGCCACCGTGGTGGCCGTCGGCGGCAGCGCCCCACGGCTGCCGGGCGCCGCGCTCGCCGTCGACAGCGACGGCGCGGCGATCGGCTCGGTCTCCGGAGGGTGCGTGGAGGGCGCCGTCTACGAGCTGTGCCGGCAGGCCCTCGAAGACCGCACCAGCGTCCTGGAGAGCTTCGGCTACAGCGACGAGGACGCCTTCGCCGTGGGCCTGACCTGCGGCGGAGTCATCGACATCCTCGTCACCCCGGTCCATGCCGACGGCCCCGCGAGGGAGGTGTTCGCCGCCGCGCTGGCCGCGGCCTCCCGAGGGGAGGCGGCGGCGGTCGCCAGGATCACGGAGGGGCCCGCCGAACTGGCCGGCCGTGCCCTGCTGGTACGGCCGGGCGGCACGTACGAGGGCGGCCTCGGCGGCCCTCGTGAGCTGGATCGTACGGCGGCCTCCGAGGCCGCGGCCATGCTGGACGCCGGACGCACCGGCACCGTCGTCATCGGCGAGGACGGCTCGCGCTGCGGCCGGCCGCTGACCCTGCTCGTCGAGTCGAGCGTCCCCGCACCACGCATGATCGTCTTCGGTGCCGTCGACTTCGCCGCCGCGCTGGTCCGCGTCGGCAAGTTCCTCGGCCACCACGTCACTGTCTGCGACGCGCGTCCGGTCTTCGCGACCGCGAGCCGTTTCCCGGACGCGGACGAGGTCGTCGTCGAGTGGCCGCACCGCTATCTGGAGTCGACCGAGGTCGACGGCCGCACGGTGCTGTGCGTACTGACCCACGACGCCAAGTTCGACGTGCCGCTGCTGGAACTTGCGCTCAAACTGCCGGTCGCCTACGTGGGCGCGATGGGATCGCGCCGCACCCACGAGGACCGCAACAGGAGGCTGCGGGACGCCGGCGTCACCGAACTCGAACTGGCCCGGCTGCGCTCGCCCATCGGCCTGGACCTCGGCGCCCGCACGCCGGAGGAGACGGCCCTGTCCATCGGCGCCGAGATCGTCGCGCACCGCCGCGGCGGCAGCGGAGTCTCCCTGACCGGCGCGCACACCCCGATCCACCACGACGGCCCGGACGCGCCGGCGGGCCGCATCGGGTCGTCGGTCGCCTAGGGACCGCCGCCCGGAGCTTCCGCCCGCCGTGTGCCGGCCTCGGGCAGCCCTGTCACGCCCACGCCCTGTCACGCCCCGCCACACCCCCGCGGCCATCGGCGCGGGGGTTGCCCATGCCCCGCGGCCGCCGGCCGGTTCCCCAGGCCGCCGTGGCTTCATCCAGACGGGTCGCAACTGCCATGTGTGTTGCGCTGAAGCAGCTGTACCTGCAAGCCAATGTCGCCTATCGTGGCGCATATGCAGTCCTACACCATCGGTCAGGCCGCGCGGCTGCTCGGCGTCAGCGCCGACACCGCGCGACGCTGGGCCGACGCCGGCCGGGTCGCGACCCATCGCGACGACAGCGGCCGGCGTCTCATCGACGGCCGGGACCTGGCCGCGTTCTCCGTCGAGGTCGCCCAGGGCGGTGCCGGCGAGGAAGGCGTCCCGTACACCTCGGCACGCAACGCGTTCCCGGGCATCGTCACCGCCGTCAAGCTCGGCGACGTCGCCGCGCAGGTGGAGATCCAGGCCGGACCGCACCGGCTGGTCTCGCTGCTCACCCGCGAGGCCGTCGAGGAACTGGGGCTGGAGGTCGGCATGCGGGCCACCGCCCGGGTGAAGTCGACCAACGTGCACATCGACCGTGCCTGAGAGGTGTCCGCCCGTGCTCCCCACCCGTACCGGACACCGCCGCGCCGCGGCCGCGGTCCTGGCCGCCGCGCTGCTCGCACCGCTCGCCGCCTGCGACAGCGGCGACGGCAGCGCCGGTGACACCGGTGGCGCAGCCGGCGTCCGGCTGACCGTGCTCGCCGCGTCCTCGCTCACCGACGTCTTCAGGACCGCCGGGGCCGCCTACGAGAAGTCGCACCCCGGCACCGAGGTCGCCTTCTCCTTCGCCGGCTCCCAGGAGCTCGCCGCCCAGGTCCGCCAGGGCGCTCCGGCCGACGCGCTCGTCACCGCCGACACCAGGACCATGGACGGCCTCGCCGCCGACACCGGCGAGGCGGTCGTCATCGCCGGGAACCGGCTGGTGATCGCCACCGAGGAGGGCAATCCGCACCGGATCGACTCGCTCGCGGACCTCGCCGACGACAAGCTCAAGGTCGTCCTCGCCGCACCCCAGGTGCCCGTCGGCCGCTACAGCAGGCAGATCCTCGACGCCCAGGGCGTCGAGGTGCGGCCGGTCTCCCAGGAGCCCAACGTGCGGGCCGTGCTCAGCAAGGTGGAACTGGGCGAGGCGGACGCCGGACTCGTCTACCGCACCGACGCCACCACCGCCGCCGGCACGACCGACGCCGTGGACATCCCCGACGAGCAGAACGCGGTCGCCTCGTACCCGGCCGCACCCCTGAAGGCATCCGGCAACCCCGACGCCGCAGCGGCGTTCGTCACGTGGCTGGGCGGCCCCGAGGCGCAGAAGATCCTGCGGGACGCCGGCTTCCAGCAGCCGTAGCCCCGCGGCCGAGCAGCACAGGAACCCATCGTGAAGCGTCCACGTGACACCGCCCGCCGCGCCCCCCGCCTGCGCTCACCACGTGCGGCGGCGGCCTTCGGCACCCGTACGCCCGCCGTGCTCGCGGTGCCGGCGCTCCTCGCCGTCGCCTTCCTGCTGCTGCCCCTGGCCGGCATCCTCGGCAGGACCGCCTGGACGGACATCGGCACCCACCTGACCACCCCCGGCGTCACCGAGGCGCTGCGCCTCTCTCTGGTCGTCTCCTTCTGGGCACTCGGGCTCTCACTGCTGCTCGGCGTGCCCCTCGCCTGGGTGCTGGCCCGCGCCGACTTCCCCGGCAAGGCCCTCGTACGCTCGCTCGTCCTGCTGCCGATGGTGCTGCCGCCGACCGTCGGAGGCGTGGCGCTGCTGCTCGGCTTCGGGCGGCGCGGGCTGCTCGGGCCCTGGCTGGAGGACGCCTTCGGCGTCACGCTGCCGTTCCACACCTCCGGTGCCGTCGTCGCCGCCACCTTCGTCGCCATGCCGTTCCTGGTCATCAGCCTCGAGGGCGCCCTCGCCGGTCTGCGCCCCGGCTACGAGGAGACGGCGGCCTCCCTCGGCGCCTCGCCGGTACGGGTCTTCTTCACCGTCACCCTGCCGATGGTGCTGCCCGGCCTGGTCGCCGGGGCGGCGCTCACCTGGGCCCGCGCGCTCGGCGAGTTCGGCGCGACCATCACCTTCGCGGGCAACCTGCCGGGCACCACACAGACACTGCCCCTCCAGGTGTATCTGCTGCTCCAGGAGGAACCGGAGGCGGCGACGTCCCTGTCGCTCCTGCTGCTCGCCGTCGCCATGGCGGTGCTGGTCGCCCTGCGCGGCCGCTGGACGGGCGGCGCACCCGTCGTCCGCCGGCCGGCGCCCGTGGCCGAAGAGCCTGCGCACCCCGCCCCGCCCCGTACGGGCCCCGAGCCCGCACCGCCCGCCACGGACGGACGCTGGGCGCTGCACGCCGAGGTCACCGGCTTCGACGAACTGACCCTCGACGCCGCACCGGGTACCACCATCGCGGTCGTCGGCCCCAACGGCGCCGGCAAGACGACCCTGCTGCGCGCACTCCTCGGGCTCACCCCGCGCGCCCACGCCGCTCTCACCCTCGGCGGCGTCGACGTGTCCGCGCTGCCGCCGCACCGCCGCGGCGTCGCCTGGGTCCCCCAGGACGGCGCGCTCTTCCCGCACCTGAGCGCGCTCGGCAACACCGCCTACGGGCTGCGCGCCCGTGGCACGGCGCGCGCCGAGGCCCGCCGCACCGCCGAGCAGTGGCTCGACCGGCTGGGCGTCGGCCATCTCGCCTCCCGCAGGCCCGCCCAGCTCTCCGGCGGCCAGGCGCAGCGCGTCGCCCTCGCCCGCGCCCTGGCCGCCGGGCCACGGCTGCTGCTCCTCGACGAACCGCTCGCCGCGCTCGACCAGACCACCCGCGCGCAGGTGCGCCACACGCTGCGCGGGCATCTCGACGGGTTCGGCGGCGTGTGCCTTGTCGTCACCCACGACCCGGTCGAGGCCGTGTCGCTGGCCGACCGGGTGCTCGTCCTCGACGACGGTCGCGCCGTCCAGGACGCACCGCCCGCGGAGGTCACCCGCCATCCCCGGTCCCCGTGGGTCGCACGGATGCTGGGCCGCAACGCCTGGCCCGGCACGGCGGCGGCCGACGGCGTCGAACTGTCCGGCGGCGGGCGGCTGGTCGTCGCCGACCCGCTGACGCCGGGCGCCGAGGTCCTCGCGATCATCGCCCCGGAGGCCGTCTCCGTGCACCGGGAGCGCCCCGGCGGCAGCCCCCGCAACGTCTGGCCCGGTACCGTACGCGAGCTCACGGCCGTCGGGAGCCGGCTGCGGGTGCTGGTGACCTCCACCGACGCGCCGGATCTCGTCGCGGAGATCACCCCGCAGGCGGCCACCGAACTGGGCCTGTCGGAAGGGGTGTCGGTCTGGACCGGAGTGAAGGCGACCGAGGTCACCGTCGTCAACCCGTAGTGGCGCGGAGCGGCGTCAGTACCGCGCGGCTGCCTCACGGGGACACGGCACACGCTGTGCCGCTGCTCGTGAAACCGTTCACTTCCGCGGGGCCGGGGCGGCGCGGGTGGACCTCGACGACGGGCAGCGGGAGATGTTCGGGCAGCCCGTCGGGGTCCGGATGCCCGACGGGCGGGTGTGGAATCCGCTCGGCACGGTCGTCAAGCGGTTCGAGGACGGTCCCGGCGAGTCGGTCACTGCTTCTGCCGTCTCCTTCCCGGCCGGCCGCCTTGAACAACGGGCGGACGGCGTCCGTACCTGTGGGCGGCCCGCGCGGATCCGCACGGGCCGCCAGCTCGCAGGGGAGGCACGTCTTGGCCGGCAGCGATGTCAGCAACGGCAGCAATGTCACCGCGCTCTTCCGCGCGTCCACCGCGCACAGCCCGTCGTACTTCACGCTGAACCGGGCGGGCGGCGGCGCCGCCGGCGAGATCGTCGACTTCTGCATCCCGTGCAATCCGTACTTCCCCACCCCGGCCATGTTCGACCGGCTCGGCAGCAGGATCAGGGAGATCCTGACCTACTACCCGAGCGACGCGGACACGATCAGCGCCGAGCTCTGCCGGCTGCTCGGCCTCAACCCGCAGACCGTGGCCATGGGCAACGGTTCGACCGAACTCATCACCTGGATCGACCATCTGCTGGTCCGTGAGTCGCTGGCCGTCCCCGTCCCCACCTTCGGCCGCTGGACCGACCAGCCGATGGAGACCGGCAAACGGGTCGACATGCTGCTGCTCCCCGAAGCGCGCGGTTTCGCCCTCGACCCGGCCTCCTTCGTGCAGTTCGTACGGTCCAGAGGCTCGCGTGTCGCGGTCGTCTGCAACCCGAACAACCCCGACGGCGGCCTGCTGCCCAAGCAGCAGGTCCTCTCGCTGCTCGACCAGTTGCAGGACCTCGACCTGGTCGTCGTCGACGAGTCCTTCCTCGAATTCGCCGACGAGGGGCGGGAGACCAGCGTCGCGGCCGAGGCCGTGCTGCGCACCAACGTGATCGTGCTGCGCAGCCTCGGCAAGAACTTCGGTCTGCACGGGGTGCGCTTCGGCTACCTCGTCGCCAACCCCGGCCTCGCCCAGAAGGTGCGGGCCGCGCTGCCGAAGTGGAACCTGAACTCCTTCGCGGAGACAGTGGTGTTCATGCTGAAGGAACACCGACAGGAGTACGCGGAGAGCCTGCTGTGGGTGGGCCGCGACCGCCAGGACATGATCGGGCAACTCTCCCGGCTGCCCGGCCTCACGGTCTATCCGTCCCAGGGCAACTTCGTGTACGTACGCCTCCCGGAAGGGGCCGACGGCTCGATCCTCCGCGACCGGCTGCTCGCCGAACACGGCGTTCTGGTACGGGAGTGCGGCAACAAGATCGGCAGTTCCAGCCGTTTCGTACGGTGCGTGGTCCGTCCCGAGCACGACGTGGTCCGCCTCGTCACCGCGATGGAACACGTGCTGTACGGGGGCCCTGTCCGTACCGCGCCGGCCCCCGCTCCCGCGCCGGAACCGCCGCAGCCGATGCTGGCCCAGGTACCGGCCCCGTCCCCTGTCCGGTCGGCACCCCGATCCCAGCCCCACCCCGTCGCGCAGCCCCACGCCCAGGCACCGCAGCCCGCTCCCATGCTGGCCCACGTCCCGGCCCAGGGCGCCGCCCGGAGCACGGCCCAGCCGCAGCCGCTGCCCCGGGAGAACACTCCACTCGCCCTGGCCCACGAGCCCTCCGCCCAGCAGCCGCTCTCCGCCCGGGGCCTCGCACCCGCCCAAGCCTCCCGCCCCGGTGTCGCGGCCAGGGCGATGGCCGCCGGCTACACCTCGGGCACGGCGGCGGTGGACCGCCTGATCGCCCAGGCGTAGCGCCGGGCCGCCCCTGCAACCTTCGTCCCCGCTCCCGGCACACACCGAAGGGCTGTTTCGCCTCAGTGCAACGACGGAGCGAGGATGCGCGCTCTCAGGTGCCGGTCGGCCGTACGGAGCGGGAGAGACCGGCCCCGCAGGCCGGCGCCCGGGCGCGTCACGGGCCCGGACGCTCACCCGGATGCCCGGCGGACCGTCCTCGGGGCTCTTCACCGGGGTGCTCGCCGGGCCCCTCCGCATGCCCGGCGAGCGGGGTCGGGGACAGCGAGGCGTTCTCCTCACCCGGCTCCAGGAGTGTGTCGGCCGCCCCGACGATCAGCGGGTCCGGCCGACCGATGGCCTTGGTGTCCTTGCTGCCGTAGTCCACCCGCCACAGCAGACTGCGCATCGCCTCCAGACGGCCACGGCGCTTGTCGTTGCTCTTGACCACCGTCCACGGGGAGTGCTCGGTGTCGGTGGCGCGGAACATGTCCACCTTGGCGGCGGTGTACTCGTCCCACAGGTCCAGCGACGCCACGTCCGTGGGGGACAGCTTCCACTGGCGCACCGGATCGACCTGCCGGATCGCGAAGCGGGTGCGCTGCTCCGCACGTGAGACCGAGAACCAGAACTTGACGAGGATGATCCCGTCCTCGACCAGTATCCGCTCGAACTGCGGGCACTGGTGCAGGAACTGGTCGTACTGCGCCTTGGTGCAGAACCCCATGACCCGTTCCACCCCGGCCCGGTTGTACCAGGAGCGGTCGAAGAACACGATCTCGCCCGCGGACGGCAGATGGGCCGCGTAACGCTGGAAGTACCACTGCGTCGCCTCGCGTTCGGTCGGCTTCTCCAGTGCCACCACGCGCGCGCCGCGAGGGTTCAGCCGCTCCGTGAACCGCTGGATGGTGCCGCCCTTCCCCGCCGCGTCGCGTCCCTCGCAGATCACGATGAGCCGCTGACCGGTTTCCTTGACCCAGCGTTGCAGTTTCAGCATCTCGATCTGCAGCACACGCTTCCGCTGCTCGTACTCGGCCCTCGGGACCTTGCGTTCGTACGGGTAGTTCTGCCGCCAGGTCTTGATCGGGCGGCCGTCCTCGTCCAAGAGCACCGGGCGCTCCGGCCGGCGTGCGTCGACCGTCATGCCGTCGAGCAGCTCCTGTCCGTCCTGCGCGCCCCACTCCGTCGCCTCGCTCATACCTGCCACCTGCCCCGTCCGGCCGCCGGTCACGTATCCCTCATGATCCCACCCGGCATCCGCTCCGGTTGCGGACAGAGAATGTCCGCAAGGGTCGGTAGCGTCTTCGCCATGGCCTCGAAGACCACGGCGCATCCCGTTCTCGACACCCGCGCACTGAACCGGGCGACCCTCGCGCGGCAGCTCCTGCTGCGCCGCGTGCCGCGGGCGGAACTGCCCGTCGAGGGCGCGGTCGCGCACCTGCTCGGACTCCAGGCGCAGAACGTGCAGCCGCCCTACTACGCGCTCGCCGCGCGCCTGGCGGACTTCCGCCCCGAAGAACTCGCCACGCTGATGGAGTCCCGGGCGGTCGGGCGGCTCGTGACCATGCGGTCCACCATCCACACCCACACCGCCGACGACTGCATGCGGCTGCGGCCGCTCGTCCAGGCCGCGCGGGACCGGGAACTGGCCCAGTTCAGGCACGGACTGGCCGGCGTGGACCTCCGGAGGCTGGCCGAGGTCGCGCGGGGACTCGTCGAGGAGGAGCCGCGGACCATGAAGGAGCTGCGGGAGGCGCTCGCCGGGCACTGGCCGGACGCCGACCCCTTCTCGCTGTCCGTGGCCGCCCGCTGCTCCCTGCCGCTGGTGCAGGTCACGCCGCGGGGCGTGTGGGGCAGGAGCGGCCAGGTCCGGCTCACCACCGCGGAGACCTGGTTCGGCCGCCCCGCCGAACCCGCCCCGGCGGCCGACGACACCGTGCGGCGCTACCTCGCAGCCTTCGGCCCCGCCTCCGTCAAGGACTTCCAGACCTGCTCCGGGCTGACCCGGACGCGCGAGGTCTTCGAACGGCTGCGGCCGGGGCTGGCCGTCTTCCGGGACGAGCGGGGCGTGGAACTCTTCGACCTCCCGGAAGCGCCCCGCCCCGACGCGGACGTCCCGGCGCCGGCGCGTCTCCTGCCCGAGTTCGACAATCTGCTGCTCTCGCACGCGGACCGCAGCCGGGTGGTGTCCGCCGAACACAAGGCGCTCACCTGGAAGGGCAACCAGGCGTACCGCACGTTCCTCCTGGACGGGTTCCTCGCCGGGATCTGGCGCGTGGCGGAGAGCGCGGAGACGGCGACGCTGACGTTGGAGCCGTTCGGCCCGCTCACGAGGGGGAGGCGGGCGGAGCTGGCGGAGGAGGCGGGGCGGACACTGGCCCGTATGCGGCCGGGACTGACGCCGGAGGTCCGCTTCGGCGCGGTCCGCGACGCGGCGTAGCCGCCCCTCCCCGCACCGGACCGCGGACCCCTGTACCGCGCTCCGCGCGGCGCGAGGGTCCGGGGGCGGGCTCCGGGTGCGGGAAGGGGCGGGCAGGGGAGCAAGCCGGCGCGCAGCGGCCGTCACGGCAGCAGGCCCGCACGTCGCGCCGACACCACCGCCTCCAGCCGCGTCCGCGCCCCCAGCTTCCGCATCGCCGACCGCAGGGACACATGACAGCCATACCCAGGACCCCTGGGCTTCCCGATCCTACGAATGACCGGAACGAACCCACGA
This sequence comes from Streptomyces sp. NPDC048389, assembly GCF_040706335.1. Taxonomy (NCBI): domain Bacteria; kingdom Bacillati; phylum Actinomycetota; class Actinomycetes; order Kitasatosporales; family Streptomycetaceae; genus Streptomyces; species Streptomyces sp. NPDC048389. Next base: position 71,448 of record NZ_JBEZKP010000006.1, read on the forward strand.
AGAAAGGTATGGACACATGACGTCTGGCAGCGCCACGGAGAGGTTCCGGGCGGCCCGGGACTTCCTGCTGCAGCACCGGGAGGACTACCGACGCGCCTACGAGGGCTTCGAGTGGCCCCGGTTCGAGCACTTCAACTGGGCGCTCGACTGGTTCGACGTCATCGCCGACGGCAACGACGCGACCGCCCTGCGGATCGTCGAGGAGGACGGAGACAGCACACGGGTCTCGTTCGCCGAGATGTCCGTACGGTCGGACCGGGCGGCGAACTGGCTGCGCGCGCAGGGCGTGCGGGCCGGGGACCGGGTTCTCGTCATGCTGGGCAACCAGGTCGAGCTGTGGGAGACCGCGCTCGCCGCGATGAAGCTGCGCGCCGTGATGATTCCGGCGACCCCGCTCCTGGGTCCTGCCGATCTGCGCGACCGTATCGAGCGCGGCCGGGTGCGGCACGTCCTCGTACGGGCAGAGGACACCGGAAAGTTCGACGACGTCCCCGGCGGCTGGACCCGGATCGCGGTCGGCGGCGAGCGCGCCGGCTGGCTGTCGTACGGGGAGGCGCACGCGAGCCCCCGCACCTTCGAGCCCGACGGCCCGACCCGCGCCGACGAGACGCTGATGCTGTACTTCACCTCCGGCACGACCGCGCGGCCGAAGCTCGTCGAGCACACCCATGTGTCGTACCCGGTCGGCCACCTCGCGACCATGTACTGGATCGGACTGATGCCCGGTGACGTGCATCTGAACATCTCGTCGCCCGGCTGGGCCAAGCACGCCTGGTCCAACCTCTTCGCGCCGTGGAACGCCGAGGCGACGGTCTTCATCCACAACTACACCCGGTTCGACGCGAGCCGGCTGATGGCCGAGATGGACCGTGAGGGGATCACCGGCTTCTGCGCTCCGCCGACGGTCTGGCGGATGCTGATCCAGGCCGATCTGAGCCGGCTCCAACGGCCCCCGCGGGAGGTCGTCGCCGCCGGTGAGCCGCTCAACCCCGAGGTCATCGAGACCGTGCGGCGTGAGTGGGGCGTGACCGTCAGGGACGGCTTCGGTCAGACGGAGACGGCGGTCCAGGTTTCCAACAGCCCCGGCCAGCGACTCAAGGCGGGATCGATGGGCCGCCCCGGTCCCGGCTACCGCGTCGAGCTGCTCGATCCGGTCACCGGCGAACCGGGCGCGGCCGAAGGGGAGATCGCGCTGGACCTCTCGGTCCGTCCGGTGGGTCTGATGACCGGCTACCACGGGGACGAGGAGCGCACCGCCGAGGCGATGGCCGGCGGCTTCTACCGCACCGGCGACATCGGTGCCCGCGACGACGACGGGTACATCACGTACGTGGGCCGCAGCGACGACGTCTTCAAGGCCAGTGACTACAAGATCAGCCCGTTCGAGCTGGAGAGCGCGCTGCTGGAGCACGAGGCGGTCGCGGAGGCCGCGGTCGTCCCCGCCCCCGACCCGCTGCGGCTCGCCGTGCCCAAGGCGTACGTCGTCCTGGCCGACGGGTGGGAGCCGGGGCCGGACACGGCGAAGCTGCTCTTCGGGCACTCGCGCGCCGTCCTCGCCCCGTACAAGCGCATCCGCCGGCTGGAGTTCGCCGAGCTGCCGAAGACCGTGTCCGGGAAGATCCGCCGGATCGAGCTGCGCGAACGTACGGCCGAGGGCTCGGCCGCCGAGTACACGGAGGAGGGCCTGCGATGACACCTGCGACGACACTCTCGTACGCGCACGGCACGAGCGGCACGGAGTTGCTCGGCGACACCATCGGCGCCGACCTCAGGCGCACCGCGGCCGCCCACGCGGACCGCGAAGCCCTGGTCGACGTCGCGGCAGGCACCCGCTGGACGTGCGCGGGACTCGACGCGGCCGTCGACCAGCCGGCGCGCGGCCTGCTCGGCTCCGGGGTGGCCGCGGGAGACGGCGTCGGGATCTGGGCGGTGAGCCGTGCACCCGCGGATACAGCGTGATGCTCGGCTACTGGGACCAACCGGAGAGGACGGCGGCAAGGTCCGCACGGTGGAGCTGCGGGGGCGGTACGGGACACGCTGGCGGGCGGGCTCCGAAGCGCCGGGCCCGGCCCGCCCGGTCAGAGCTCGCGCCGCATGCACACCCGCGGCCATCGGTCGAGGCCGTGGCGCGCCTCCGCACGCCGGATCCCGCGGAGTCCGGGGGTCAGTTCGCTCTCCGCGAGGACATGGAAGCCCAGCCGGGCGTAGTAGGGGGCGTTCCACGGCACCTCGCTGAACGTGGTCAGCGTCAGAGCCGTCAGACCCTCCGCCGGAGCACGCTGCGCGAGATGGCCGATCAGTGCGCGGCCCACGCCCCGACGGGCGGCGCACGGGTGGACCGAGACCTGTTCGACGTGGGCCGCGCCGTCGACGGCGTCGCAGATCAGGTAGGCGGCGATCCGGGCCGCATCGTCGGTCGCGACCCATGCGTGGCCGTCGCGGCGGTGGCGGTCCAGCTCCGCGAGGGACGGCGGCTCGTCGTCCGCGATCGCCGCCATGCCCAGGGCCCGGAACGGTTCTCCGGCCGCCCGTTCGATGTCCTGGAGCAGGGGGAGTTCGGCTTCCTCGGCCGGTCTGATCCGCATGGTCCGAGTATGGCCGTACCGGGCTCCGCCCCGGCGGCCGGTTCAGGTGTCCGCACCGCCGAAGGTGCCGAAGCCGCCGCCGGAGGCGCGTTCATCGATCGGGAAGCCGCGGTCCTTGCGGCCGGCCCGAAGCAGGCCGCTGCCCCGGGCGAAGTGGGGGAGATGCAGGGCCAGGGCCCGGTCACCGTGCAGGGCCACGGACATCACGACGCGCGGGCCGACGGTCCGGTGGTCTTCCAGTGGGTGGGTCTCGTACAGCGTGGCGAGCAGGCGCCGGCCTGCCCGTGTCCGCCGCGGTACGAACCACAGAACCGCCGCGGCGGCGACCGGGACAGCGGAGGCCGCGACCTGCGCCGCGGTCACCGGGGCCGCCACGTACCCCACCGCGATCGTCACCGGCACGGCGTACAGCAGTGTGCGCGCGGTGCGCCAGCGGAAGGGCGTGCGCAGCAGGCCCGACCTCGCGCAGCGGTCGTGCAGCGCGGCCAGCGCCCTGCGGACCCGTGGCACGGTGGTCAGCGTCCGCGGGGCGGCGGGGCGGCGCAGCGTGGTGTGGACGGCGAGCTGGAGCGGCTCACGGATCGCGGTGGCCCAGCCGTTGGTCCGTACGGTCCCCGGCCGCCCGTCGGTGACGACGCCGTGCTGCTGAAGGGCGACGAGGGCGACCGTCACGGCGGCCTCGGGGCCACCGCGCAGCAGGGCGACGGTCTGTGCGTCCGGGGTGTCGCCCGGAGCCGGCTCCCGGGACCGCAGCAGCAGCGCGGCGGCGACGAGCCAGACCGCGCAGATGCCGATGAACCACCACATGCCGAGGGGCATCGCGCCCACCTCTCCCGAGCCGTTCGTACGGCTGTGCCGGGATTGTTCCCGTCCGTACCGTGGTCCGAAGCCTGGGGCGACGGCTTCTGAGCATCTTTTGAGGTACGGGGCTCTTCGCGGGGGCGAGGGCCGGGCGAGGCGAGGGCGGGCCGGGGTGAGCGGGTGACGGTTACGCGCCGGTCGCGATCAGGTCGTCCGCGGCGGCGTTGACCGGCTGAGGGCTGCCCGTGAGGTCCATGACGAAGAGCGGGACGCCGAGCTGGTCCGCGCGGGCGCGGGCGTCGTCCGCGTAGCCCGCGAGGGAGAAGAAGACGCTCACGGCCGAGGAGGACAGGCCGTTCAGCCACAGGCACTCGACGGCGCGCAGCGTCGACGGTCTGGTGGTGGGGTCGACCTGGGCGACCACCTTCGGGCCCCTCAGGTCGATGCCGGACACCGGTCGCACCTCCGGCTGGAGCACCTCGCGGAAGCCGAGCCACCTCAGGTAGAGCGCGGCCGCGGTGACCGCGTCCCGGGCGGTGCGGATCGTCACCGGCCGGAAGGTGGGCCGGGAGGCGACGGCGGTGCGCGGCAGCGGCCGGTGCGAGGGGGGCCGGACCGCCGGCCGGGTCTCGCCGGAGGCCGGGGGGGCCGGTGAGCTGACCGGCCGGACCGGGATGCGCAGCACCGTGCCGCAGGGGCAGCCCAGCTCGGGCTGGGGCCACTGGCCATGCCGTTCGCATGCGGGGCAGCGGACGGTGACCCAGTCGTCCGTCCAGGTCCGGTGGGAGATCGGCTCCGGCCGGGCGGCGCGTAGCAGGGGTGGCGCGATCGGGGCGCCGCACGCGCACGGGTAGACGGGCGGCGCGTAGAGATGGTCGCGGCGGCAGAGCGGGCAGCGCACCGGCATGCTCTCGGTCATCGCGGCCCCCCTCTGTCCGTGTCGGCCGTCTCCATCGTCCATCACGTGCGCCGAGTTTGCGAGGTACTTCGGCCAGTCCGTCGTTGTGGACGTCTCTTGACGTGCCTCCGGCCGCGTCCTACATTGCTTCCGTATAGCAAAACTGAACTTCCACAATACGGAATAGATGCTCTCAGGTGGCGCGACAGAGCCCGTTCCGACGTTCCGACCAGATCCGACAGGCCGAAGCAGGAGCACCCCATGCCTCGAATGACCGCCGCCCGTGCGGCAGTTGAGATCCTCAAGCGTGAAGGCGTCACCCACGCGTTCGGTGTGCCGGGCGCAGCGATCAACCCGTTCTACAAGGCCCTCCAGACCGGCGGCGGCATCGACCACACGCTCGCCCGCCATGTCGAGGGCGCGTCCCACATGGCCGAGGGCTACACCCGCACCAACCCCGGCAACATCGGTGTCTGCATCGGCACGTCAGGCCCGGCGGGTACGGACATGATCACCGGCCTGTACTCGGCGATCGGCGACTCGATCCCGATTCTGTGCATCACCGGCCAGGCGCCGACCTCCGTGCTGCACAAGGAGGACTTCCAGGCGGTCGACATCGCCTCCATCGCGGGGCCCGTCACCAAGGCCGCGACCACCGTCCTCGAGGCCGCGCAGGTCCCCGGCGTCTTCCAGCAGGCATTCCACCTCATGCGCTCGGGCCGTCCCGGACCGGTCCTGATCGACCTGCCGATCGATGTCCAGCTGACCGAGATCGACTTCGACCCGGAGACGTACGAGCCGCTGCCTGTCTACAAGCCGGCCGCGACCCGCGCCCAGATCGAGAAGGCGATCGGCTTCCTGCTGGAGTCGGAGCGCCCGGTGATCGTCGCCGGCGGCGGCATCATCAGCGCCGACGCGTCCGACCTGCTCGTCGAGTTCGCCGAGCTGACCGACACGCCGGTCATCCCGACCCTGATGGGCTGGGGCACCCTGCCGGACGATCACGAGCTGAACGCGGGCATGGTCGGAGTCCAGACCTCGCACCGCTACGGCAACGCCAACTTCCTGGAGTCGGACTTCGTCCTCGGTATCGGCAACCGCTGGGCCAACCGCCACACCGGCTACAAGCTGGACGTCTACACCAAGGGCCGCACATTCGTCCACGTGGACATCGAGCCCACCCAGATCGGCAAGATCTTCGCCCCGCACTACGGCATCGCGTCCGACGCCAAGGCCGCGCTGGAGCTCTTCCTCGAGGTGGCGAAGGAGCTCAAGGCCGCCGGCAGGCTGCCGGACCGATCCGAGTGGGTCGCCTCCACACAGGAGCGCAAGGCCACCCTGCAGCGCCGTACGCACTTCGACAACGTGCCGATGAAGCCGCAGCGCGTGTACGAGGAGATGAACAGGGCCTTCGGCCCGGAGACGCGCTACGTCACCACCATCGGCCTCTCCCAGATCGCGGGCGCGCAGATGCTGCACGTCTACAAGCCGCGCCACTGGATCAACTGCGGCCAGGCCGGCCCCCTCGGCTGGACCATCCCGGCCGCACTGGGCGTCGCCACCGCCGACCCTCAGGCCCAGGTCGTCGCGCTCTCCGGCGACTACGACTTCCAGTTCATGATCGAGGAGCTGGCGGTCGGTGCGCAGCACCGCATCCCGTACGTCCACGTCCTCGTGAACAACGCCTACCTGGGCCTGATTCGTCAGGCGCAGATCAACCTGGACATCAACTTCCAGGTCAACCTGGAGTTCGAGAACCAGAACTCTCCGGAGCTGGGCGTCTACGGCGTCGACCACGTCAAGGTCGCCGAGGGCCTCGGCTGCAAGGCCATCCGCGTCACCGAGCCCGACCAGCTGCTGCCCGCCTTCGAGGAGGCCAAGAAGCTCGCCGCCGAGTACCGCGTCCCGGTCGTCGTCGAGGCGATCCTGGAGCGGGTCACCAACATCTCGATGAGCAAGACCATGGACATCAGCGACATCTCCGAGTTCGAGGAGATCGCCACGGAACCGGGCCACGCCCCGACCGCGGTCAAGCCGCTGAAGGTCTGACCTCCGCCACATCCACAGGGCCCGGTCCGGGCGGGTTCTAGCGATCCCCGCAACACCCTGATCTTCAGGGAGTTGCGGGGATCGTGGATTTTGAGGGCTTGAAGGTGAGGTTCTTCGAGGCGCTGGACCGGGCCCTGCCGCGTGCCTCGGGCCGGTGTGGGGCGGATGCGGGGCCCGGCCGTACTGCCGCTGCTCGCCCTGTGCTCGCGCCGAGCGCGGGCGCCGTCGACGACGCGGGCTCCGCCTCGGCGCTCGACTGGATCACCGGTCTGCGGCACGCGCGACGACGTCCGTACACCTGCACAAGCACCCCGCGCCGGCCGCGGAGCACCTGGTCGCAGGTGAACGCCGATGGGCTCGCGCGGCGTTCAGCCGCCGGCCCGACGCGCGAGCCGGGGCTCGCGGAGGTCGCCGCGGCCCGGCGGAAGGTCGGCGGAAGGCTGACGGATTCCGACTTGAGTCCGGCCGGAGTCCGCCGGAAGGCCCGCCGGGAGGCCGCGTACGCCTCGCAGCGGCGACGCGGAGGTGCCGGCGGACCGTGGCGGCCGCCCTCCCCATGAACCCCCGCGCCAGGGGGCGCGGGCCTCGGCAATACGGATCGGTACCAGGTCGTCCTCTGCCTGCGGAAGGCCCGCACCGGCCGCACCCGTGAGGCCCTGTGCGCGGCAGCGCGGTCGCCACCCCGGCCTCCGGCGGGAAAGGCGCGCTGAACGGGAACGCGCGTCAGGGCCCGGCTTCTGTGCGAAGGCCGGACCCTGATCGTCGAACGCGTGGCCCGGGACCGTACCGGATCACGCGCTCTGTCTGTGCAGTTGATGCCGCCCGACGGTGCGAGGCTGGCGCGACAGGACGTTCGCGCCGCCGGGCGGGGTCCTGGTGGCGTCGCCGGACGGAGTCCGGCACAGCCGGGGCCGAAGCCGCGAGGGCCGGGCGGGGCCAAGGGCTCCGGGGGAGGAGGGAGAGGTACTGGGGGTGGAGCTGGGACCGCGGTGGGGCGATTGGCCTGACGGGGCGGGCTCTTCAGGTCAGAACACGTCCCGTCAGGTCTTCACCACCGCACTGGCATCGCACGACCACCGCGGTCCTCGCTTCAGCCCGCCGGCGGACCACCCCTCATCCGGGTCCGCGTCGCGGGCTCACGCCCCCAGGTGACCTCCCGTCAGCCCCGGGGCGCAGTCTCGCCGTCAGTCCTCGCGCAGTGCGCGGACCGCCTCCTCCACGCGCTTGCCGTAGTCGGCGTCGGCGGCGTGGAAGTGGGCCAGGTTCTTCTCGATCACGTCGTCGCGGGTGACCTGGGAGAGGCCGCCGGCGATGTTGGCGACCAGGCGGGCCTTCTCCTCCTGCGACATCAGCCGGTAGAGCTCGCCTGCCTGGAAGAAGTCGTCGTCCTTGACGTGTGCCGGAGCGGCGTGGGTGCCGGTCCAGCCGCTGACCGCCAGCGGAGCCGACAGCGCGGCGTCCGTCTGGGCGGGACCCGCGTAGGAGTTGGGCTCGTAGTTCTTGTCGTGGCGCGAGCCGTGGCGGGTGGCCATCACGCCGTCCCGGCCGTAGTTGTCGGCGGTCCCCCCGTGAACAGCCTTCGGCGCGTTCACCGGCAGCTGCGTGTGGTTGACGCCGAGGCGGTAGCGGTGGGCGTCGGCGTAGGCGAACAGCCGGCCCTGGAGCATCTTGTCCGGCGAAGGGCCGATGCCGGGAACGAAGTTGTTCGGCGAGAACGCGGCCTGCTCGACCTCGGCGAAGACGTTGTCCGGGTTGCGGTCGAGGACCAGGCGTCCCACCCGCTGGAGCGGGTAGTCGGCGTGCGGCCACACCTTGGTCAGATCGAACGGGTTGAAGCGGTAGTCGGCCGCCTCCGCCGCCGGCATGATCTGCACGTACAGGGTCCAGGACGGGTTCACGCCCCGCTCGATGGCCTGGAGCAGGTCCGTCTGGTGGGAGTTGGCGTCCTGACCGACGAGTTCCGCGGCCTGCTCGGACGAGAGCGAGCGCACGCCCTGGTTGGTCTTGAAGTGGTACTTCACGAAGAAGGCTTCGCCCGCCTCGTTGGTCCACTGGTAGGTGTGCGAGCCGTAGCCGTTCATGTGGCGGTACGAGGCGGGGATGCCGCGGTCGCCCATCAGCCAGGTGATCTGGTGCGTCGCCTCGGGGGAGTGCGCCCAGAAGTCCCAGACGTTGTCCGGCTCCTGCTTGCCCGTGAACGGGTCGCGCTTCTGGGAGTGGATGAAGTCGGGGAACTTGATCGGGTCCTTGATGAAGAACACCGGGGTGTTGTTGCCGACGAGGTCGTAGTTGCCCTCCTCGGTGTAGAACTTCAGAGCGAAGCCGCGCGGGTCGCGCACCGCGTCCGCGCCACCGAGCGAGTCGGCGACGGTGGAGAAGCGGATGAAGGTCTCGGTGCGCTTGCCGACCTCGGAGAGGAAGGCGGCCTTCGTGAAGCCGGTGACGTCGTCGGTCACCTCGAAGTACCCGTACGCGCCCGAGCCGCGGGCGTGCACCACGCGCTCCGGGATGCGCTCACGGTTGAAGCGCGCGAGCTTCTCCAGCAGGTGCTGGTCCTGGAGGAGGATGGGGCCACCGACGCCGGCGGTGGCGGAGTTCTGGTTGTCGGCGACGGGGGCGCCGGACTCGGTCGTAAGCACGCGCTTCGACATCGTGACCTTCCGTACGGGAGCTGCACTGGGTGACGGTTCGAGGAGCGTAGATACGAGCCGAACGAAACGTCAACAGTTTGTTGAAAATGGAGGAGAGTGTTCCGGCCGGCGCCGGCGCCTGGGCGCGACAGGACAGGTGTCAGCGCCGACGCCGACCGGGGTATGTGGGGCCGTACTCGGCCTGGGAAAGGGCCTCCCGCGGCCCGGGCCGCAGGTAGCCCGGGCGGGGCCCGGTGATCGCTCTCCGGACGTGGCTGAGCACGGGGCGGGCCGCCGCCCGGGGTTGGCCGGCTGGAGCCGTACGAGGCTGAGCAGCACGGCGAGAGGCCGCTTCGCGGGCCGTGGTGTGGCCGGGGAGGGGTCTTTGCCGTGGGCCGCACGTGCGGGGCCGGGGTGAGCGGGCGGCGGGTTCCGCCGCCCGCCCCGGGGTGGCCGGAGGTCAGGCGGGCTGGTTGCCCGAGAGGCGCTCGACGGCGCGCAGCAGGGCCGAGTGGTCCAGGCCGCCGTCGCCCTGGGCGCGCAGGGAGGCGACCAGCTGGGCGACGACCGCGCCGACGGGGAGCGCGGCACCGACGTTGCGGGCGGCGTCGGTGACGATGCCCATGTCCTTGTGGTGGAGGTCGATCCGGAAGCCGGGCTTGAAGTCCCGGTTCAGGAAGTTGTCCTTCTTGCGGGTCAGCACGGTCGAGCCGGCCAGGCCGCCGTTCAGGACGTCGAGCGCGGCCTGCAGGTTCACCCCGGACTTCTCCAGGAAGACCACGGCCTCCGCGCACGCCTGGATGTTGACGGCGACGATCAGCTGGTTGGCGGCCTTCACCGTCTGGCCGGAGCCGTGCGGGCCGCAGAGCACGATGGTCTTGCCGAGGGCATCGAGGATCGGCTTGGCGGTGTCGAAGTCGGCCTGCTCGCCGCCGACCATGATGGACAGCACGGCCTCGATCGCACCCGCCTCGCCGCCGGAGACCGGGGCGTCGAGGACGCGGATGCCCTTCTCGGCCGCGTTCTTGGCCAGGTCGACGGAGGTCTGCGGGGTGATCGAGGACATGTCGATCAGCAGCGCGCCCTGCCTGGCGTTCGCCAGGATGCCGTCGGGGCCGTAGGCGATGGCCTCGACCTGCGGGGAGGCCGGGACCATCGTGATGACCACGTCGGCGTCCTTGACGGCCTCGGCGATCGAGCCGGCCGCGGTGCCGCCGGCCGCCGAGAGGCGGTCCAGCTTGTCCTGCTCGAGGGTGAAGCCGGTGACGGAGTAGCCCGCCTTCAGCAGGTTCTCGGACATGGGGGAGCCCATGATGCCGAGGCCGATCCATGCAATCGCCGGGCGGTTGGGGCGGGAGGAATCTGTGAGGGTGCTCATCGGGGGTACCTCTCTGAAAAGCGTGTAAGGGACGTCAGCGGGCGGCGCGCGCCCCGGCCGGCAGCCAGCCGAAGGACTCGGCGCTCGGGCGGTCGCCGGCCTTGTACTCGAGGCCGACCCACCCCTCGTAGCCGGTCTTCTTCAGCTCGTCGAGGAGTTGCTCCAGCGGGAGGGAGCCGGTGCCCGGCGCGCCACGGCCCGGGTTGTCGGCGATCTGGACGTGGCCGGTCCTGTCGGCGTACGCCGCGATGACCTGCGAGACGTCCTCGCCGTTCATCGACAGGTGGTAGACGTCCAGCAGGAACTTCGCGTTGCCGAGGCCGGTCGCGGCGTTGACCTTGTCGACGACCTCGATCGCCGCCGGGGCGCTGACCAGCGGGTACAGCGGCGACTCCGGCTTGTTCAGGGCCTCGACCAGCAGGATGGCGCCGACGCGGTCGGCGGCGCGGGCCGCGAGCACCAGGTTCTCCAGGGCGAGGGCGTCCTGGACCTGCGGGTCGGCGCCCTCGACACGGTTGCCGTACAGGGCGTTGAGCGCCTTGCAGCCGACCGACGCGGCGAAGTCGGCCGCGACCTCGATGTTGGCGCGGAAGCGGTCGGACTCGTCGCCCGGCACGGAGAGCGCGCCGCGGTCGGGTCCGGGCAGCTGCCCGGCGTAGAAGTTCAGGCCCACCAGCCGGGTGCCGGCGTCGTCGAGCGCCTTCTTCAGCGCGTCGAGCTCTGCCTGCGGCGGGGTGGGGGTCTCGATCCACGGCCACCACAGCTCGACCGCGGTGAAGCCGGCCGCGGCGGCGGCCGCGGGGCGCTCCAGCAGCGGGAGTTCCGCGAAGAGGATCGAGAGGTTCACGTCGTAGCGGTGGTCGCTGTATCCCATGGGGTTTGTGCGCCCCTTCCGTATAGCGGAAGTCTCTTTCTGTCTGACGGAATAATCTCCGGACGAGGTGACGACTGTCAAGAGCGGCCCAAAAAAAGCGCCTCCCGAGCGGGTCGTCGGAAGGCCGGTCGGGCCTTCTTCCGTCCCTGCTCGGGAGGCGTGCGGGGGATCGGGGGCGTCCCCCGCGTCCAGGTGGCTCCTCAGAGCGCGTCGACAGCGCTCACCTTCCAGCCGCCCGGCGTACGCGTCATGGTCATCCGGACCCGGTTCAGGTCGACCCGTTCACCGGTGACCTGCGTGCTGGTGGTGACCTGGTTGACGAACAGCAGCACCACGGCACGGTCCGGCGACGCGGACACCACGGAGGCCGCCGGAGCGTGGCCGTCCGGCGGTTTCACCACGCTCGCCCTGACGACCCCGTGGTACTTCTTCGCCGTGGGTGCCACGACCTTGCCGGTGGTCCTGCCGTACTCGTCCTTGAAGGCGCCGGTCAGATGCCCGCGTGCCGCGGCGAAGTCCTTGTCCAGGCTGCGGTAGTCGTACGACAGCACCACGGGCGCCGCCTTCCGCGCGGCGTCCACCGCCTCCGCCCGCGCAGCGTCGGTACGCCGCCCCTCGGCGTACTCCCACGCCAGCACACCGGCCGTGGCCACGGCGAGGACCACCAGTACGGCGAGCAGCGCGCAGAGCCGCCCCCGCCGTCGCCCGCGCGACGAGGAGGGCGTCTCCGCCTCGGGCTCCTCGGCCACCACGACGGGCCCGACATGCTGGTTCTCGTCCCTGCGGGCCTGCGACGCGTCGTCCGGGGCCGTCACGCGCCCGCGCGCGGGCGCGCGCGGCGTGTCCGGTACGTCCCCGCCGGGGCCGGGCCGGACACGCTCTGACCGCTTCGCCGCCGCGCGGGCGGCCGCCGTCATGGAACGGCTGCCCTGAGGGGTGGAGCCACGGCCCCGGATGGTCGCCTTCGCCACGGTCTTGCTCCTCACTGCTTCTCGTACAGGTGTGCTCGGGCGGCCGCCGGGTCAGCCGACGAACTCGACATCGGACGTCAGCCAGCGGCCCCGCTCGAGCACCAGGTCGAGCTGGAGCCGGTAGGTGCGGGCCTGCCCCTCGGGCGCGGCCGTGTTGGTCACCTTGCTGTCGGCGACGACCAGTACCCGCGCCGACTTCTCGTCGGACCTGACGATGCCCGCCTCGAGCACCTGGCCCTGCGACACCGACTTGTTGGCGGCGACGAGCTTGGTCAACTCACCGGTCTGCGCGGCGAACTGCTTCCTGAAGTCGCCGGTGGCACTCTTGAGCACGTTCCTGCTGTCCCGGTCGTAGTGCCGGTAGTCCAGCGAGGTGAAGTTCAGCGCCGACTGGCGGGCGGCGGCCAGCACGTCCTGGCGCCGGTCGGCCGCCGCGCGCTGCTCGTACACCTCGACGCACAGCCAGCCGCTGAGCGCCGTCGTCGCGACGGTCGCCACGGCGAGCGTCGCCGGCAGCGCCGCGCCCCGGCGCGCCGCGGTGGCCAGCCGGTCGCCGAGCCGCCGTGCGCGGCCGGCGCGCGTGTCGTCGGCGGGTGCGTCGTCCGTAGGCGTGTCGTCGGCGGGCGCCGGGCCTTCGGGCGCGTCGTCCATCTGTGCAGGGTCTTGGGGCGCGTCCTCGCGTACCTCGTCCGCGCTCATGCCATCGGTCCCACGAGCAGCCATTGCCACGAGTCCTTTCCGAACGTGCTCTGTTGACCGCCCGTCGAGCCGATCTCGACGAGCGTGCCGCCCGGCCCGGCGAGCGTGCCGGTCTCCGGGTCGTACGGGGTGACGTGCGCCGCCGGACGTGCGCCGCCGCCGGATCCCGAGGGGCCCGGCGCGTTCTGGGCGCCGCGCACCGAGGTGTTGCTGCCGCGCGGCTCGGTGCAGCGCGCCCCGGTGTTGGCGGGCCGCTCCGAGGTGTCCGCCGGGTCGCGCCGCGAGGTGCCGTAGCCCTGGCGGCACGGCGGCGGGTCGTCGGCGTTCACGACCATGCCGAAGTGGGTCGTGCCGTCGCCCGGGATCACGGTGTAGCTGCCGGCGACGATCACCGGGAAGGTCACCAGCGCCTGCTCCACGCCGGGCAGCCGGGCCACGGTGACCTGGCCGCCGCTGATCAGGTTGGAGAGCAGTACCGGCAGGTGCGTCTCGTTGGACTTCAGCAGCGAGTCGACCTCCTGGGCGGCCGGGGCGGTGTTGCCGATCAGTCGCCTCAGATCGCCGTCACGTGCCTTGAGTTCCGCGGTCAGCGCGGCCAGGTCGCGGGAGAACGATGTGATCGCCGACCCCTTGTCGCTCTGGGTCTTCAGGACCACCCGCGAGTCCTCGATGAGGGAGATCGTCTCGGGAAGGTGCTCGGAGGCCGACTCGACCAGCAGGTTTCCGGAGTCCACCAGCTTGCTCAGATGCGGCCCGGTGCCCGCGAACGCCTTGCCGAGTTCGTCGACCGTGACCCGCAGATCGTCCTTGCCGACCGAGTTCACCAGCCGGTCCAGGCTGAGGACGAGCGCCGTCGTGGGCAGCGGGACACGGGTGTCGGCGCGCGGGATCTCGCTGCCCTCGCGCAGATACGGGCCGTCGGAGCGGCGCGGCTGGAGGTCGACGTACTGCTCGCCGACGGCGGAACGATTCGCCACCACGGCCAGCGTGTCCGCCGGTATCCGGGTCCCGTCCTCGATGTCCAGCGCCACCGAGACACCGTCCGCGTCGCTGAGCCGCAACTCACCGACCCGGCCCACCGGAACGCCCCGGTAGGTGACCTCGGCGCCCTCGAAGATGCCGCCCGACGCCGCGAAGTCGGCCCGCACCGTGTAGCCGCGGTCCAGCAGGGCGTCGACGAGGCCGGTGTAGCGGGCGCCGACGTACGAACATCCCACGGCGGTGACCGCGGCGAAGGCGATCAGCTGGGCCCTGACCATACGTGTGATCACGGCTGCATCCCCTTCAGCATCAGCTCGGCCAGTGCGAGATCGATTCCCCCGGGCAGCCGGCGTCCGTCGCCGCCTCCGTAGGCGACCTGGCTGCCCGTGCACACCGGCGGGCACAGCGGTCCGTCGCCGCCGGGGGGCGGGGGCGTGTCCGGCGTCGGTGCGCCGGGGACTGCGGGCGGCGCGGTCGGCAGAGGTGCTTCCGGCAGGCCGGGCACCGCGGGCAGGCCGGGCGTGCGGGGGACCTCCGGCAGTTCGGGTTCCTCCGGGCCGCCGGGCCCGGCCGGTCCCTCCGCGAGGTTGCCGTAGACGCTCGCGAGGTCCAGATCCGCGGTGATCTTGAGGTTGACGTAGTCGCCCTTGATGGCGCCTGTCACATTCCGGGGGAACGGATAGGTCGTCAGAAGCTCCAGCGAGTCGGGGAGGTCGTTGCCGGCCTTGTTCAGCTGCTGGAGGATCGGCCGCAGGCTCTTGAGGTTGGCCACCGTGTCCGCGTGCGAGGCATCGATCACCCGGGTTCCCGTCTTCCCGAGATCCGCGAGCGAGGTCAGCATCGCCGTCAGGTTGCGGCGCTGGTCGGCAAGGACCTTCAGCGCGCCGGGAATCGTGTCCACCGCCTGCGCGATCGTCTCCTTCTCCGCGGCGAGCCGCTTCGCCAGCCGGTCGATGCCCGCCAGCGCCCGCACGATCTCCTTGCGCTGCTCGTCGAGCCCGCCGATGAACGTGTCCAACTCGCCGAGCAGGTCCTTGACCCGGTTCTCCCGGCCCTCCAGCGCCTTGTTCAGCTCCACGGTGATCGTCTTGAGCTGCGCCACACCGCCGCCGTTCAGCAGCGCGGAAAGGGCGGAGAGCACTTCCTCGATCTCGGGGTTGCGCCCGGTGCGCGACAGCGGGATACGCGCACCGTCGGTGAGCCGTCCCTCGGCCTGGATGCCGGCCGGCGGGGACAGGGCCACGTACTTCTCACCGAGCATGCTGGTCTGCCGCAGATCGGCGACGGCGTTGCCGGGCAGCTTCACATGGTCCGCGATACGCAGACGCACCCGGGCGTGCCAGCCGACCAGCTCCACTTTCTCGACCGCGCCCACGGTGACGTTGTTGACCTTCACCGCCGACTGCGGCACCAGGTCGAGGACGTCCCCGAAGTCGGCCGTCACGTGGTAGGCGTTGCCGTCGGCGGCCGCGCCGCCGGGCAGGTCGATGCCGTACAGGCCGTTGAACTCGCAGCCGGTGAGCAGTACGGAGCCCATGGCGGTGACCAGGGCGACGGCCCGGTGTCTGCGGGGTGCACTCATGCGCGTGCCTCCAGTATTCCGCCGAGCGTCCGGTCGACCTGCCCGGTGCCCGGTGCCGGGCCGGCGTGCGGCACCTTCGGCAGTGAGTCGAACAACTTCTCCAGCTCCGCGCAGTCCGGGGTCTCGCCCCCCGCGTCGCCGGTGGTCTTCAGCAGCGAACACAGCAGTGCCGCCGGGTCCTGGGGGTGGTCCGGGTTGTTGCGGGTGTCGAGGGTGCCGGAGGAGGGGTTGTAGGCGTTCTGGAGGTTCGACAGGCCGGTGGGCGCGACCTCCAGCAGCTCCGCCAGCGCCGCCCGCTGGGTGACCAGCACCTTGGTGACCTTGCTGAGCCCCTTCACGTCGTCGGTCAGTGCCTTCTTGTTGTTCTTCACGAACCTCGAGACGTCGCCGAGCGCCGCCCCCAGGTGCTTGAGGGCCGCCGCGAGGTCCTTGCGCTCCCCGGCCAGTTGATCGGCGACAGCGGCGAGACTGTCGTTGAACGACCGCACGCTCTTGTCGTCGGCGGCGAGTGCCGCGGTGAACACCTGCAGATTGCGCACGGTGCCGAACAGGTCCTCCCGGCCGTCGGACAGCGTGGTCACCGCGAGGGACAGGTCCTCCACCGTCCGGTGGATCTGTTCGCCCTGTCCGTCGAGGTTTTCGGCGCTCACCCCCAGCAGGCGGGAGAGCGAGCCGTCCTTGTTGGCGCCCTTCGGGCCGAGCGCCTCGGCCGTCGTGTGCAGGCTGTCGAAGACCCGGTCCAACTCGACCGGCACCGCCGTGCGGCTCTCGGGGATCACCGCGCCGTCGCGCATCACGGGCCCGTCCCGGTACACCGGCAGCATCTGTACGTAACGGTCGCTGACCACCGAGGAGTTGATGATGGCGGCCCCGGCGTCGGCGGGTATCCTGCGCCCGGGCTCGTACTCGAGCTGCACGCGCACCCGGCCGCCCTCCGGCACGATCTCGGTGACCTCACCGACGCGTACACCGAGCACCCGCACATCGGAGCCCGGGTAGATGCCCACCGTGCGCGGGAAGTACACGGTGACACGTACCGGTTCCTCGCGCGGCCACAGCGCGACCGCGGCGCAGACCAGCAGCACCGCGGCGACGGCGGCTGCCGTCAGCCGCGCCGTACGGCCCTTCGGGTTGAAGCGGATGCGGCTGAAGCGGGTCGCGTTGAAACGGATGCGGCCCTTCATCGCGAGCCTCCTGTCCGGGGGACCACCGGAGCGGCGACCATGTTCTGGATGTAGCTGTCGAACCAGCGGCCGTTGCCGAGGGTGTTGGTGAAGACCCGCACGTAGGGGGCGAGCAGCGCGACGCTCCGGTCGAGGCTCGCCTGGTTGCGCTCCAGCATCCGCACCACCTGGTTCAGCCCCTCCAGTGCCGGGCCGATCTCCTTTTCGTTGTCCGCGACCAGACCGGAGAGCTGGACACCGAGCGCGGCCGAGCTCTTGAGCAGCGCGTGGATCGCCGCCCGGCGTCGTGAGATCTCCTTGAACAGCGCATCGCCGTCCTTGACCAGGGTGGTGAACTCACCGGAGCGATCGGCGAGCACCTTGGTGACCGAGTCGGCGTGCTTCAGCAGCTCGCGGAGGTCCTCGTCGCGCGAGGCCACCGTCTTCGAGATCTTCGACAGACCCTTGATCGAGGCGCGTACCTCCTCCGGCGAGTCCTCGAAGGTCGTCGAGATGGTGTCCAGGGCCTTCGACAACTGCTCCGTGTCGACCTTCTCGCTGGTGGTCGTCAGATCGCCGAACGCCTGGACGACGTCGTACGCCGGGGTGGTGCGCTCCAGCGGGATCTCGCTGCCGGGCGGCAGCCGTCCGGACCCCTTCGGCTGCAGGGCCAGGTACTTCGCGCCCAGGATCGTCTTGATCCGGATGGCCGCGCCGGTCCTCGTGCCGAACTCCGGCTCGCCCTTGATCTTGAAGGTGACCTTCACATGGTCGCCGGCGAGATCGACCTCGTCGACCTTGCCGACCTTCACCCCCGCGATCCGCACCTCGTCACCCGGCTTGAGCCCGCCGGCCTCCGAGAAGGCCGCGCCGTAGGTCTCCCCGCCGCCGATCACCGGCAGGCTGTCGGCGTTGAACGCGGCGGTCGTCAGCAGCGCGAGCACGGTGATGCCGGCCGCGCCGATCACCACCGGGTTCCTCTCACGGAACGGCGTCATCGGCCTTCTGCGGGAGAACAGACGTCGCCTCATCCGCCGCACCTCGCCCGTGCCACGTGCAGCTCCGGAGTGATCACCTCTCGGGTCTTCGGCAGCACGATCCGGCCGTCGAAGTCACAGAGGTAGAAGTTGAACCAGGAACCGTAAGAGGCGGTCCCCGTCAGCTTGTCGAGCTTGTTCGGCAGCCGCTTCAGCACGCCCTCCACGGTCCTCTCGTTGTCGTTCAGCGTCTTGGTCAGGTCGGTCAGCTCGGCGATGTCGCCCTTCAGCGGCGGCCGGGCGTCCTCCAGCAGACCGGAGGTCGCCTCGGTCAGCGCGCCGATGTTCTCCAGGGAGGAGCCGATCGGCTTGCGGTCGGCGGACAGTCCGGAGATCAGCCGCTGCAACTGTTTGAGCAGCGCGGAGAACCGGGCGCCGCGCTTGTCGAGGGTCTGCAGCGTGGTGTTGAGGTTGTCGATCACCGACCCGATCAGCTCGTCGCGGTCGGCGAGGGTCGTCGTCAGGGACGCGGTGTGCGCCAGCAGGCTGTTGACCGTGCCGCCCTCGCCCTGAAGCGTCTTGATGATGTTGCCGGCGAGCTGGTTGACGTCCTTGGGGCTGAGCGCGGCGAACAGCGGCTTGAAACCGCCCAGCAGCGCGTTCAGGTCGAGCGCCGGCTGCGTCCGGGTCAGCGGGATCGTCGCACCCGGCTTCAGCCGGGTCCCGTCGCCCGCGCCCTCGGTGAGGGCGACGTAGCGCTGTCCCACCAGGCTCCGGTAGCGGATGACCGCCCCGGTGCCGGTCAGCAGCGGCCGGTCACGGGTGACGGAGAACGTCACCTCGGCCAGCGTCCGGTCCTTGATCCTTATGGCCTCGACCTCACCGACGCGCACTCCCGCGACGCGGATGTCGTCGCCCTCCTCCAGGCTGGTGACATCGCTGAACACCGCGCGGTAGGTGTGCTCGGGAGTGAAGGAGATGTTGACGATCGTCGCCGCGAGCAGCGTCGTCGCCAGGATCGTCACCACGGCGAACAGCAGGAACTTGACCAGCGGGCCGGTGACCCGGGTGGCTCGTGAAGCCCTCATGCCACGCTCACCGCCGTCCCGCGTGCCATGGGCCCGAAGAGCAGTGTCGCCACCGCGGGCACCCGGTCGGCGGGCACCCCGAGGACCGGCGCGACCAGCGAGCCGACGGCCCGTTGCTCGGCCGCCGTCGCGGAGACCGAACCGCCCGAGGGCGGGCCGCCGGCAGCGACGTCCTTCGTACCGTCGTCGAGCTTGGTGTGTCCGGCCGGCACGGAAGGGCTGGGCACGCCTCTGCAGTCGGGGCCTGAGCGCTCGGCATAACGCGGTTCCTCACCGGGTCGGTACGCGGGTCGCGGACGGACGAATTCGAGGGTGATGCGCATCTCGCCGCCCCGGAACGCCTTCTCCGACTCCCTGCTCTGACGCTCGAGGCCCTTCAGGAGACACGGGTACTCGGGCGAGTAACGGGCGAAGAGGTCGAGGGTCGGGCGGGAGACCCGGCCCAGGGTGATCAGCCGCTCCCCGTTGTCGTCGAAGAACTTCTCCGCCGTCCCCGCGACCTTCGCCGTCCCGGTCAGGGCCGCGGCGATCTGCTCCCGCTTCTCCACCACGGTGCGGCTGGTGGTGATCGAGTTGCGCAGGATCCGCATCAGGTCCGGGGCCGCGTCGCCGTACACCTCTGCCACGTCCGCGAACCGCGAGATGTCCTCCTGGAGCGACGGCATGTGCGGATTCAGCCTGCTCAGATAGTGCTCCAGCCGTACGAGGTTGTCGCCGATACGGTCACCGCGTCCCTCCAGGGCGGTGGAGAACGCGTGGAGCGTCGCGTTGAGGTCCGCGGGCCGCACGGTCCGCAGCAGCGGCAGCAGGTCGTTCATCAGATGCTGCACCTCGATGCCGGCCCGGGTGCGGTCCTGTGTGATGACGTCCCCGGCCCGGATGTGCCGGCCGGAGGACCTGCCGGGCACCACCAGGTCGACGAACTTCTCGCCGAACAGCGTCTTGGGAAGCAGCCGGGCGTGCACATCGGCCGGGATGCTCGGCACATGCTCCGGCTTCAGCGCGATGTCCAGCGTCGCCTTCTCCCCGTCGGCCCGCACCTCGCGCACCTCGCCGACGAGCAGTCCGCGCAGTTTGACGTCGGCCCGCGGATCGAGCTGGTTGCCCAGGGTGTCCGCCTCCAGCGTGATGCGCACCACCGAGGTGAACACCTGCTGGTACACGGCCACCGACAGCGACAGCAGCAGGCCGATGACGACGAGGAACACCAGCCCGTACAACCGCAGCCGGCCGGTGTGTGCCGCGGCACTTCCTTGCTTGCCCATGGCCCCTACCCCGCTATCCGTACGGTCGTGTTGGCGCCCCAGATCGCCAGGCTGAGGAAGAAGTCGAGAATGTTGATCGCCACGATCGAGGTGCGCACGGCGCGGCCCACGGCGACACCGACACCGGCGGGGCCTCCGCTCGCGTAGTAGCCGTAGTAGCAGTGCACCAGGATGATCACGACGGCGAAGACGATCACCTTGCCGAAGGACCACAGCACGTCCACCGGCGGCAGATACTGCTGGAAGTAGTGGTCGTAGGTGCCGGCCGACTGCCCGTAGTAGGCCGTGGTGATCGTGCGAGCGGCGAAGTACGAGGACAGCAGGCCCACCACGTACAGCGGGATCACGGCGACGAACCCGGCGATCATCCGCGTCGTCACCAGGAACGGCAGCGACGGGACACCCATCACCTCCAGGGCGTCGGTCTCCTCGCTGATCCGCATGGCCCCGAGCTGCGCGGTGAACCCGGCACCCACCGTCGCGGACAAAGCGAGCCCCGCCACCAGCGGCGCGATCTCACGGGTGTTGAAGTACGCGGACAGGAAGGCCACGAAGTTCGACGTGCCGAGCTGGTTGAGCGCCGCGTACCCCTGCAGACCGACCTCGGTGCCGGTGAAGAACGACAGGAACGCGATCACCCCGACGGTGCCGCCGACGACGGCCAGCGCGCCCCGGCCGAAACTCACCTCGGCCAGCAGGCGCAGGGTCTCCTTCTTGTAGCGGCGCAGCGTACGGCCGGTCCAGGCCAGCGAACGGCCGTAGAAGACCAGCTGCCTGCCCGGCTCCTCCAGTTGCGGAGGCAGCAGACGGTTCATCAGCGGCATGCGCTCAGCCCCTCTGCGGAACGATCTGGAAGTACACGGCGGTCATCACGAAGTTCGTCACGAACAGCAACATGAAGGTGATGACCACCGACTGGTTCACCGCGTCGCCGACCCCCTTCGGACCGCCCTTCGCGGTCAGCCCCTTGTACGAGGCGACGATCGCGGCGATCGCGCCGAACACCAGGGCCTTCAGCTCCGCCGCCCACAGGTCGGAGAGCTGGGCGAGCGTGGTGAACGAGGCGAGATAGGCGCCGGGGGTGCCGTCCTGCAGCACCACGTTGAAGAAGTAGCCGCCCGCCACGCCGACGACCGAGACCAGGCCGTTGAGCAGCACCGCCACCAGCATCGTGGCCAGCACCCGCGGCACGACGAGCCGGTGGATCGGGTCGATGCCCAGCACCTGCATCGCGTCGATCTCCTCACGGATCTTGCGCGCGCCGAGATCCGCGCAGATCGCCGTACCGCCCGCACCCGCGATCAGCAGCGCCGTCACGATCGGCGACGCCTCCCGCAGCACCGCGAGCACCGACGCCGCACCCGAGAACGACTGCGCGCCCAACTGCCGGGTGAGACTGCCGATCTGCAACGCGATCACCGCTCCGAACGGGATCGACACCAGCGCCGTCGGCAGGATCGTCACACTCGCGACGAACCACGCCTGCTGGATGAACTCCCGCAACTGGAAAGGCCGCTTGGGGATGGTGCGCAGCACGTCCAGCCCCATGGCGAACAGGCTGCCCGAATGCCGCAGCGCCCCGGTCGGTGACAGGCTCATGCGCCGCCCACCTTTCCGCGTACCCGCCGCAGCCTCTCGCGGTCGGCGATCGCCTCCCAGCGGGGCGGCCGTTCTATGCCCTTGGTCGGCAGCAGCCGCGGCGTCAGCTCCGTCACCGCAGAAGCCGTTTCACCCCCCGCCCCCAGCTGCTCCAGCTCCTGCTCGATCTGCGCGGCGTCCTTCTCCTCCGCCATCCCGATCGGCCCCTGCATCCGTCCGTTCAGGAACTGCCGCACCACCGGCTCCTCGCTGGTCAGCAGCTGCTCCCGCGGCCCGAACATCACCAGCTCCCGCCGGAACAGCAGCCCGATGTTGTCCGGGACCTGCCGGGCGGAGGCGATGTCGTGCGTGACGATCAGGAACGTGGCGTCGATCTGCGCGTTGAGGTCGACGATCAGCTGGTTCAGATACGCCACCCGGACCGGGTCGAGGCCCGAGTCCGGCTCGTCGAAGAGGATGATCTCCGGGTCGAGCACGAGCGCGCGGGCGAGCCCGGCGCGCTTACGCATACCGCCGGATATCTCACCGGGCAGCTTGTCCTCCGCACCGATCAGCCCGACCATGTCCATCTTCTCGAGCACGATCCGCCGGACTTCGCTCTCCGGTTTGCGGGTGTGTTCGCGCAGCGGAAAGGCGATGTTGTCGTAGAGGTTCATCGACCCGAACAGCGCGCCGTCCTGGAACAGCACGCCGAAGAGCTTCCGCACGTCGTAGAGCTCGTGCTCGCGGAGGGAGGTGATGTCCTGGCCCGCAATCCGTATCGACCCGCGCTCTGGCCGCAGCAGGCCCACGAGCGTCTTCAGGAACACGGACTTCCCGGTGCCGGACGGCCCGAGCATGACGGACACCTCACCGGCGGGCAGGGTCAGGGACACGTCCTGCCAGATGACCTGGTGCCCGAAGGACTTGGTAAGCCCTTCCACACAGATCTCGACACCCATCCGGTACACCCTTCGTCCGTGGTCCGTGGTCCGTGGATCGGTCCGACATCTGCTCTACGGGGAGGGGTGGACGGTCCGTCGCGGCGGAACGAAGTTTTTTGCGGTGGCGGTGGCGGTGGCGGTGGCGGTGGCGGTGGCGGTGGCGGTGGCGGGCAGGGGCGAAGCCCTGCGGACGGAAGCCCTGCGGACGGTCGGGGCGGAGCCCGGTAGGCCCGCTGAGAGGGCACGGGGTCCGGGCGGTGCCCTGAGGGTGTTACGGGGCCCGGGGCCGGCCCTGGTTTCGGGAAGGGGCGGGGAGACGGCCCCGAGCAGCGGCCACGCCTCCCGCTTCGCCCCGCCCGCCTACGGCAACGGTGGCGTACTCGCAGAACCGACCCGCAGCACGGACGGCGGCACGGCGGACGCACCGGGCACCGACCCGGACGGAACCGACGGCGCCGGCAGCGGCGGGAGCGACGGCGCCGGCAGCATGGGCACCAGGTGGTCCGCCACGTCACCCACCGGCAGCCGCGCGACCCCCGGCGTGGACAGCGGCAGCGACGGCAGCGGCACGTCCGGCAACTCCGGCAGCGGAAGGCCCCGACGGCCGGCCGGGCGGACCGCGCCCCGTCCGTCGTCGCGCGTGGATCCGGAGGACGGGTCGGCCACGGCCTCGGGCACCGGACCACGGCCCTCCGCCGACGTGGGCGACTCGCCCGCCTCCGTGACGGCCGGCGACGGCCGCGTCGTCGGCTTGTCGCCGTCGTGCGCGTACGGCAGGACGAAGCCGGCCACCGCCAGCGTCGCCGCCGTCGACGCGAGCGCGACCGCCTGCGCGTTGCCGCCGCCCGGCCGGCCACGGCCGCAGAGCCACAGCACGAGACCCAGCGTCGCGGCGAGCGAGTTGCGCAGCGTGCGGCGGGCGCGGGCGAGCAGGGACTCGACGGTGCGGTAGCTCAGGCCCATCTTCGAGGCGACCTGCCCGACGTCCAGGTCCTCGGACTTCAGCCACAGGGCCTCCGCCTGCCGGGCGGGCAGCTCCGAGCTGCGCACGGCGAGCCACCGCGCCTCCGCCCGGTCGCAGACGGCCTCGTCCACGGGGACCGGCCCCGGGGGATGCAGCCGGGGGCTGGTGCGGACCTGGGCCTCCCGGTTGACCTGGCGGTGGCGGTCCACGCACAGCCGCATCGTCACGGTCGTCAGCCACGCGCCGAGCCGGTCGTCGTCGAGGTGGGGGTGCTCCGCGGCGCGCAGCATCGCCTCGTGCACGGCGTCCTCGGCGTCCTCGGGGGTCATCGAGCGGCGGCGGGCCACCTTGAGCAGGTCCTCCCGGTGGCTCCAGGCACGCTGCCAGCGTTCCTGGGACTCCTGCCCCGGCCGCCCACCGGGCTGGGCAGGCTGCATCTCCGTAGCCATGAGGGCCCCCTCGCTCGCGCACCCGCCGGCTGACGTCCCTGTCCGGCGGGTGGCGACATTACCGCCCGGTATCCGGGCTTGTGGAGGGGGCTGCGGCCATCGAGTCCGTTCCGTTGCTGGTCAGTCCGCCGGAGCCGGGCAATTCCACGTCCGGGAGCGGCACGGAGGGCACGGAGGGCAGCCCCGCCTCCGCCGGCCCAGGCTCGTCGGCCGGCGCACCGGTCGGCCGGGCCGACGCGGACGGAGAGGCGGCCGGCGACGGGGCCGGGGCGGTCGGGGGAGCGGGCCGGGGCCTCGCCGTACGCGCGGGCCCTGGCTCGGGCGCGACCGTCGCGGCGGGCGCGGCCGCGGGTGTCCGTGCGTACGAACCGCCCTGGTCGGGGACCACCCGGTGCCCGCCGAGGTAGTACGCGTACCAGGCCAGTACCGTCCGCAGATACGCGGTGGAGTGGTTGTAGCCGAGGACCGCCCGCTCCAGGTCCCCCGGCTCCGCCAGGTTCCGCCCGCCCGCGCACAGATAGCGTCCGGCGGCGAGGGCCGCGTCGAAGACGTTCTGCGGATCGGCCCGCCCGTCGCCGTTGCCGTCGGCGCCCCAAGCCGCCCAGGTGGCGGGGATGAACTGCATCGGTCCGACGGCCCGGTCGTAGCCCGTGTCCCCGTCGTGCACCCCGCCGTCGCTGTCCCGTATGAGCGCGAAGCCGTCGCCGTCGAGCCGCGGGCCGAGTATCGGCGGGCGGGCGGTGCCGTCGGCGGTGACCCGGCCGCCGCGGGCCTGCCCGGACTCGACCTGCCCGATCGCGGCGAGCAGTTCCCGGCGCAGACCGCACCCGGGGGCGCTGCCCGCGAGTGCCGTCTCGGCAGCCCGGTACGCGGCGAACACCGTCGTCGGAACCGCCCCTGCCGCTCCGCCGGATGCCGCCTCGACCACTCCGGCGGCCACCCCGGGCGACGTCCGCAGCGGCGGGAGTTCGGTGCGGTACGGGCTGTCGCCGGAGACGCTCGGCCCCGCCGGCAGTGGCGGCGGCTGCTGCCCCGCCGTGGCGACGGTGGCCCCCGGCGCCTGCGAGGCGGTGAGCGCCGCCATGGCAGCGGTGACGACCGCGGTCGCCCTGACCCCTCTGCGCGTACCTGCTGTCATGATGCAGTCCCCTCCCTGTGGCCGCCCGCCCTGACGGAACGAGGGGCCGGTGCGGCGTCCGTCGTCTGCTCTACGCGGCACCACGGCGGATCCGTCGCGTCATGACGTGCGTCTTCGTCCGGACCGGTGGCACAGGGCACGGGGCGAGGTCTACGGGACAAGCCCTAACGTGGAGGCATGGTGCGACTGAGAGTGGAGTTCACGACCGAGCCGTTCGATCTGGACGAGCCGCCGCCGCACGCCGTGGCGGTGCGCGAGGTCGTGCAGGGGGCGGATCTGGACGCGGTGGACGTCGGGCCGTTCGGCAACACGGCGGAGGGAGGCGCCGAGCAGGTCCTCGGCACGGTGGACGCGCTGCTGCGCAAGGCGCTGGAGAACGGGGCGACCCGGGTCTCCCTGCAGGTCAACGTGGTGGAGGGCGAGGGATGACGGCCCTGGACCACGCCCTCGCCCAGGCCGTGAAGCCGCTTGTCGACGCCATGGGCGGTGTGCTGATCGAGCCCGGCGAGGCGGCGGAGGACGACGTCGTACTGAGCTGGGAGGGCGAAGAGGTCCTCGCCGTGCGTCTTCCGCAGCTCGCGGACTCCCTGGATCACATCCTCGCGGCCTTGGAGCGGCGGCACGGGAGGCCGCTGGCGGAACTCGACCGCCGGACCAAGCAGTCGATCGTCAGGACGCTGGAGTCGCGGGGCGCGTTCTCCGTGCGGCACGGCGTGGAGACGGTGGCGGGCGCTCTCGGCGTCAGCCGCTTCACCGTCTACAACTACCTGAACCGGGAGAAGAGCCCGTCGGAGGGCTGACGCCCGGGTCGGCTCCGCCCTCGCGGCACAAGGCGCCGACCCAGACGGATGCCGGGGCCGGCGCCTGACGTGCGCTCGGCGCGATCAGGAAACGCCGGGTGCGGGCGCCTCGGCGGCGGCCAGCTCACCCGTCGTCGGCAGGTCGGCGGCGGCCAGCTCACCCGTCGTCGGCAGGTCGGCGGTGGGCAGGTCGCCCGTCGCCGGGATGTCGGCCAGTCCGGGCAGGTCGTCCGTCGCCGGGATGTCGGCCAGTCCGGGCAGGTCGTCCGTCGCCGGGATGTCGGCCACCCCGGGCAGGCCGCCGAGGCCGGGCAGCTCGCCTGCCGCCGGAGCCTGCACCGCGGGGAGTCCTCCGGTAGCCGGTAGCTCGCCCGGCGAGGGAACGTCACCCGTCGTCGGCAGCTCTCCCGTCGCCGGAAGGGGCGTCGTGGGCAGGTCGCCGAGGCCGGGCAGACTGCCGATGATGCCGTCGAGGATGCCGGTCACTGTGCCGAGGGTGCCGTTGACCGTGCCGAGGAGGCTCGCCAGCAGGTTGTTGAGTGCTGTGGTGAGGTCGGCGAGGGGGTCGCTCGCTGCGGCGGCCGACACCTGAAGGGTGCCGGCCTGTGCGGCGGGGAGGGCCTGCGTGGCGGAGGCGGCCTGTGCGGCGGAGGCGGCCTGTGCGGCGGAGGCGGCCTGTGCGGGGGTGGCGAGGGCGACGGCGCCGAGGCCGAGAAGGGTGCTTGCTGCCGTACAGGCGGCGAAGCGGCGAACGCTTTTCATGTGCATGCTCCTGCAAATCCGACATCGTTGTCGGTGGTACGGGGCGCCGGAGGCAACCCTCCAGTCGAATGGGGACTTTTCAGACACTAGGCGCGGCGGGACGGTGCGGCCCGGTGTGATGCTGCAACGGTGGCAATGGTCCGGCCGGGCGCGCCTGCGATCGGCGCGGTCGCGCCTTCCGCCGGTGCTATTTGTGACCCCAAGTTTTCAACAAAGTGTTGACGTCGCGTTGCCGAAGGGCGTTAGCTATCCGCAGCCCGTCCGACGCACCGCGATGAACAAGCCACGGAGGCTCCCGTGACGTCACTTCCGAACCCGGGCCTCGCCCGGTTCAACGCCTCCGAGGACAGTGTGGCCCTGGCCGCCCTGCATGAGGTCTGTGCCAGTTCGGCATGGGGGAGCAAACTGCTCGCCCAGCGACCGTACGCCGACACCGAGGCCCTCCTCCGGGCCGGCGACGCCGCCATGGCGGAGCTGACCGCGGAGGATCTGGCCGAGGCGATGGCCGGTCACCCGCCGATCGGCCGGCCCAAGCCCGGAGACCCGACCTCCTCCCGCGAACAGAGCGGGATGGCCGACGCCTCCGAAGCGCTCAAGGCCGAAATGCTCGAGCTGAACCTTGCCTACCAGGACAAGTTCGGCCATGTCTTCCTGATCTGCGCCACCGGCCGCACCGGGGAGCAGATGCGGGACGCCCTCCGCGAGCGGATCGACAACTCGCCCGACCGGGAGCGGGAGATCGTCCGCACCGAACTGGGCAAGATCAACCGAATCCGTCTGAACCGTCTCGTAGAGCAGGAGATGACCGCATGAGCACGGCAACCACCGCCTCGGTGTCCACGCACATCCTGGACACCAGCGTCGGCCGCCCCGCGGAAGGCGTCGCCGTATCGCTGTCGGCCCGCAGCGGCCACAAGGCGCGGTGGGTGCCGCTCGGCGGCTCCGCCACCGACGCGGACGGGCGGTGCAAGGACCTTCCGGCGCTGCCGGAAGGCACGACACACGTACGTCTCGACTTCGAGACCGAGGCGTACTTCACGCGTTCAATCACCACAGTGAAGCAAGCCGATGCGCAGCAGGACGCCCCCGCGAATCGGGACAGCGGTGCATCCGGTGTGTTCTTCCCGGAGGTGGCGATCACCTTCGCCGTCGTGCCGGGCGAGCACTACCACGTACCGCTGCTGCTCAACCCGTTCGGCTACTCCGTTTACCGAGGGAGCTAGCAGACATGCCCACGATTCTCGGCCAGAACCAGTACGGCAAAGCAGAGAACCGAGTCGTCAAGATCACGCGGGACGGCGACACCCACCACATCAAGGACCTGAACGTCTCCGTCGCCCTCTCCGGCGACATGGACGACGTGCACTACTCCGGCTCCAACGCCAATTGCCTGCCGACCGACACCACCAAGAACACGGTGTACGCGTTCGCCAAGGAGTACGGCATAGAGTCCGCCGAGCAGTTCGGCATCCACCTCGCCCGTCACTTCGTGACGAGCCAGGAGCCGATCCACCGGGCGCGCATCCGCATCGAGGAGTACGCCTGGGAGCGCATCGAGACCTCCGACGGCAACTCGAAGTTCATCGGGGCCGACGAGGTCAAGCATTCCTTCGTCCGCAAGGGCCAGGAGACCCGCACCACCCAGATCACCTTCGACGGTGAGCAGTGGGAGGTCGTCTCCGGTCTGAAGGACCTGACCGTGATGAACTCGACCAACTCCGAGTTCTGGGGCTACGTCAAGGACCGGTACACGACCCTCAAGGAGGCGTACGACCGCATCCTGGCCACCCAGGTCGCCGCCCAGTGGCGCTACAACTGGACCTCTGACGAGGACCGGATGCCCAACTGGGACAAGTCCTACACCCAGGCCAAGAAGCACATGCTCGAGGCATTCGCGGAGACGTACTCCCTGTCGCTGCAGCAGACCTTGTACCAGATGGGTTCGCGCATCATCAACAGCCGGAGCGAGATCGACGAGATCCGCTTCTCGCTGCCGAACAAGCACCACTTCCTGGTGGATCTGGAGCCGTTCGGCCTCAAGAACGACAACGAGGTCTACTTCGCGGCGGACCGCCCGTACGGCCTGATCGAGGCCACCGTCCTGCGGGACGGTGTCGAGCCGAAGATCCCGGTGGACATGACCAACCTCTGACGCGGTAACGGCCCACCCCCGCCCGCAGCCGGGCGGGGGCGGGCCGGACCGGAGGACTTTCATGGCACAGCGGCTCGTACCCGCCGGTGCGGGCACCGTTCGGCTCGCCGCGCCCGGCCTCAGACGGGTTCTCCCACCCGGGCCCAGACCGAGCCGGGCCCCGAAATCAGTGCCGGAGCGCCCGTCGTGGTGACGCCCGACCTGTTCCTCCACCCCCTCGGCACCCGCAGCCGCACGGCCGCAGCACTCAAATGCTCCTAGGGTCCTGCCGTGCCCACATCGCCGCTCACAGAAGAAGGAAGCACCATGGCACCTTCGGCAGCCCACGACGGCGCTCCCGAGCGCATCGTCATCGAGAACTGCGCGATCGCCACCGTCGACGCCGACGACACCGAATACGCCTTCGGGCACGTCGTCGTCGCCGGCAACCGGATCGAGTCCGTCGGCGCGGGCAAGGCACCGGACGGCCTGGAAGGCGTAGCTCGCCGCATCGACGGCACCGGCCACCTCGTCACCCCCGGCCTGGTCAACACCCACCACCACTTCTACCAGTGGATCACCCGCGGTCTCGCCACCGACCACAACCTCTTCAACTGGCTGGTGGCGCTCTACCCGACCTGGGCCCGCATCGACGAGCCGATGGTCCGCGCCGCGGCGCAGGGCTCGCTCGCGATGATGGCGCGCGGTGGTGTCACCACCGCCATGGACCACCACTACGTCTTCCCGCAGGGCTCCGGCGACCTGTCCGGCGCGATCATCGGCGCCGCCCGCGAGATGGGCGTGCGGTTCACCCTCGCCCGCGGTTCCATGGACCGCGGCACGTCGGACGGCGGTCTGCCGCCGGACTTCGCGGTCGAGTCCCTCGACGGCGCGCTCGCCGGCACCGAGGCGACGATCGACACGCACCACGACTCCTCCTTCGACGCCATGACCCAGATCGCGGTCGCCCCCTGCTCCCCGTTCTCCGTCAGCACCGAACTGATGCGCCGGGGCGCGGAGCTGGCCCGGCGCAAGGGCGTGCGGCTGCACACCCACGGCTCGGAGACCGTCGAGGAGGAGGAGTTCTGCAAGGAGCTCTTCGGGATGGGGCCGACCGACTACTTCGAGTCGACGGGCTGGCTGGGCTCCGACGTGTGGATGGCGCACTGCGTCCACATGAACGACTCGGACATCGCCGCCTTCGCCCGTACCGGCACCGGCGTCGCGCACTGCCCCTCCTCCAACGCGCGTCTGGCCGCCGGCATCGCCCGCGTGCCCGACATGCTGAAGGCCGGCGTACCGGTGGGTCTCGGCGTCGACGGCACCGCGTCCAACGAGTCCGGCGAGCTGCACACCGAGCTGCGCAACGCCCTGCTGATCAACCGGCTCGGCGCCCACCGCGAGGCGGCCCTGAACGCCCGCCAGGCGCTGCGGCTCGGCACCTACGGCGGTGCGCAGGTCCTCGGACGTGCCGACCAGATCGGATCCCTCGAGCCCGGCAAGCTCGCGGACCTGGTGCTGTGGAAGCTCGACACGCTTGCTCATTCCTCCATCGCCGACCCCGTGGTCGCCCTCGTCTTCGGCGCGGCGGCCCCGGTCTCACTCTCCCTCGTCGACGGCACCCCCGTCGTCGAGGCGGGCCACCTCACCACGGTGGACGAGGACGCCATCGCCCGCTCCACGCGGGACGAGGCGCAGCGCCTGGCGCGGATCGCCGCCCAGGACTGACCCCCAAGGTAGTCCGGTCGAGGGGGACGGCCCTCGACCGGCGGCCGTGGACCCGAGCGGGGCCCACGGCAGCCGTCGCCGGGAGGTGCGTGCGGAGCACGTACGCACCTCCCGGTGGTGGTGACACGTGCCCACCCGGCACACGGCACCACCCGCACCACCGGTTCGGGCGATCCGGTATGTGCATCTGCACCACCTGCACCACCTCCTTGACACCACATGTCCCCGACGACGTGTTACCCGACCGGAGGCACCGCCGTGGCCGCGCAATCACCGACCGCCGATGCACCTGAAGAACCCGACCGCAAGCACCCGGTCGACGAGAAACTCCCGCCCGTCAAGATGTTCACCAGCGGCCTGCAGCATGTGGCCGCCATGTACGCGGGTGTGGTGGCCCCGCCGATGATCGTGGGGCCCGCCGTCGGCCTCGACGCCAAGGACACCGCGTTCCTGATGGGCGCCAGCCTGTTCACCGCGGGTATAGCCACCCTGCTCCAGACGATCGGCTTCTGGCGCGTCGGCGCCCGGCTGCCGTTCGTCAACGGCGTCTCGTTCGCCGGTGTCACCCCGATGGTCGCCATCGGCAGGGACCGCGGCTACGACGGCATCGCCGTCATCTTCGGCGCGATCATCGTCGCCAGTGTGCTGGGTTTCGTACTCACCCCGTACTTCTCCAAACTGGTCCGCTTCTTCCCGCCCGTCGTCACCGGCACGGTCATCACCCTCATCGGCGTGTCCCTGCTGCCGGTCGCCTTCAACTGGTCGCAGGGCGGCAACTCCACCGCCGACGACTACGGGTCCATGCAGAACATCGGCATGGCGGCGCTGACGTTCGCGATCGTGCTGGCCCTGCGCAAACTGCTGCGGGGCTTCCTCCAGCAGATCGCCATCCTGCTCGGCCTGGTCATCGGCACGGTCGTCGCCGTCCCGCTGGGCATGACCAGCATGGACGCGATGTCGGACGCCGGGATCGTCGGCTTCCCCACGCCGTTCCACTTCGGCGCACCGCAGTTCGAGATCGCCGCCATCATCTCGATGTGCATCGTGATGCTGGTCTGTATGACGGAGTCCACCGCCGACATGCTCGCCCTCGGCCGGATCGTCGACCGCCCGGCGGACGAGCGGGTCATCGAGGGCGGCCTGCGTGCCGACACCCTCGGAAGCGCCATCAGCCCGCTGTTCAACGGTTTCATGTGCAGTGCCTTCGCCCAGAACATCGGCCTGGTGGCGATGACGAAGGTGCGCAGCCGCTTCGTCGTCGCCGCGGGCGGCGGCATCCTGATCCTGCTCGGCCTGTGCCCGGTGGCGGCGTCCGTGATCGCGCTCGTACCCCTTCCGGTCCTCGGCGGCGCGGGCATCGTCCTGTTCGGCACGGTCGCCGCGAGCGGCATCCAGACCCTGGCCACGGCCGCGCTGGAGAAGGGCGAGAACGCGCTGATCGTCGCCGCCGCCGTCGGCATCGGCCTGATCCCGATCGCCGCGCCGCAGTTCTACCATGCCTTCCCCGAGGACCTGCTCGTCGTCCTCGACTCGGGCATCTCGACCGGCTGCATCGTGGCGATCCTGTTGAACCTCGCCTTCAACCACTTCGGCGGGAAGAGGGGCGCGCGGGAGCAGCCCACGGGGGACGGGGCCGGTTCCACGGCCCCGGCGCCGGCCGCCGTCGTGCACTGAGCCCGGTGGGCGCACACGTGAACGACCGCGCCCGGGTGGGGCCGTCACAAGGACGGCCCCACCCGGGCGCACGCCGCTCAGGCGGTGTTGTTGGCCAGTGCCATCAGCCTGGTCATGGTGCCGTTGAACTTGTTGCGGTCCACGTCCCCCGAGACGCCGCTGACCCGGCCGGTCGCGGTGTACTGCCAGAAGGTCCAGGTGGGGAAGCCGCTGGGGACGGTGGGGCTGCCGACGCCCCGGTGGGCGATCCACAGGGGTGGCCGGAAGTCCCTGAGGACCAGACCTGTGGCGACGTTGCGGAGCTGCGGAAACGCGCGGAGCGCACGGCAACTTTCAGGCGTGCCGCCCCGTACTTTCTACTCGCGTAGCCCCGGAGCGGCTCCCCGTGCCGCGGTCACCGACCCGGCCACGCCATCAGATTGCTGAAAAGCTCCGCCTGCTCGATCGCGTCGTCCAGGGCATGGTGCGTGTGCCGCCGCGCAGAGAGCAGCTCCCGCGGCATCGCCCCCTTCGACACCGCGCGCAGCGGCAGCCGCGCCTTCGTCGCGAACAGCGTCTTCATGTCCAGGCAGCCCGAGTGCCCGAACGGACTCGAGCCGGTGAACCGCACCAGGTACCAGTACAGGAACATCCAGTCGTACGGCGCCGGATAGCCGCACATCACCGGCTGCGCGCCCCCGTGCACCTCTCGCAGCCCCTCCACCCAGGCGCCGAACTCCGCCATGGCGAGGGCCGGATCGCACCCCTCGGCCGCCAGGCGCTCGCGGTCGAGACCACTCACCGCGAGCGCCTTCGGGTCGAACTCCTCGGAGACGGGTCGCAGTTCGCGGTAGAACGTGTGCTTCTCCGGGTCGCATGGCTCGTATCCCGCACCGTCCTGGCGGCCCGCCACCGCCGCACCGAAACTGAGCATCGAGTACGGACCGGGGACCGGCCCGTCGGCCTCGATGTCGACGGAGATGTAGAGACTGGGCTTCATACGGTGTGTCATGGCCAGAAGCTTCGCAGCAGTACCTGCCCGGACTCACTCGCATTTCCGGGCGCGTGCCTCGTCCGCCGCCGGGCGCGGTGCGTCAGTCGCCGGGCCGCGCCGGGAGGAGTCGCGCTCCGTCCGCCGCCGGGCCGCCGGGCGCGGCCCTCAGTCGCCGGGCCGCCAGTCCGGACGCCGACCGCTGAGGCCGACCACCCGGTCCAGCAGCGTCGCGTCGTCCGGCACGGCCACCGGCGGACCGAAGATCCCCTCGCGCAGCGAGTCGTCGTCCGTCGTCCGGACGATCTCGTACGACACCGCCGCGCTCGCCTCACCGGGGTCGTACTCCTGCCCCGTCGCCCGCGCCAGGTCCCAGCCGTGGATCACGAGTTCGTTGAGCGCGACGCTGCCCGCGACCGAGGCGGGCAGGTCCACGCCGCCGGCCCGGGCCATGCCCTCCCACGCCTCCGGCCGGCGCCATGCCTCGGCGAGCTCGTCCAGCCGCACCGGGAGCGTGGTGCGCCAGGCGTCGTCCAGGACCGGGAGCGCCGTGTCCGGACTGGTGTCGGTCGTCTGCCCGAGGTCCTTGCGGGCCGCATCCCGGAAGGCGAGGGACAGCCCGTCGATGTGGGCCAGCAGCTCCCTGACGGCGTACTTCGGGCAGGGCGTCGGATCGCCCAGCTGCTCGTCGCGGACGGCGCCGACGAGCCGGGTCACGGCACGGGCGGCGGGTGTGAGGTCGGGCTGGGGTGTGCTGTCGGAAGTGTCCATGCAGTCGTGACCGGCCGCCGCACCGAAATTCATCGCCGCACTGAAACTCATTGCCGTACTGAAGCTCATCGCCGCGCCGAAGCTCATCGCCGTGTCGGCACCCGGCGCCGCGTCGGAACTCGTAAGCGCCGTGGGATCTCCCCGCCGGACGGGACTGCCGTGACCGACCGAGGGGTGCTCGGAGGGCCACCGCGTACAGGGTGGGCTGCTCCGACTTCACGTGGTCGGCGGCGGCGAACGCCGGGACCGCCCCCGGCGAGGACACACCGCCTGCCCGGCACACCCGCCTGCCCTCCCGCCCTGCCCTCCCGAGACCCCCGACCGCCGTCGGCTCGGACCCCCGCTCCCGGTCACACGGGCCTTCTCCGACTCGTCGCTCGCCCGATCGGGCTAACCCGGGGCACGGAAGGATCACCGGCGCCGTCCGCCCTCATACGCTCCACAGGTGACTCGTACCAACGCCCTGAACACCGGCCGCGACGACTTCCTCGCCTGGGCGAGGCGGGAAAGAGGCGTCGAACTGCCCGCGCGCCTCACCGACGCGGTGCTGACGATGCTCGCGCTGCGCGGCGCCGACCGCAGGGCCGGTGTGCCTGAACCGTCGCCCCGGCTGCTGCACCAGGTCCTGCACGAGGACCTCCCGCAGTTGCTGTGCGCCGGGGACGGCGAGCTGGACGCCGTACCGGACGTGCTCACCGCGCTCGCCGACCGCGTCCGGGCCGCGGGCCGCCTCAACGCCAAGCGCCACGCGCGGCTGCTCGCCGCCGTCGAGGACACCCTCCCCGGCTTCCGCCGCGCCATGGCCGACCCGGAGAACCTGACCTGGCACCGCTGGTACGCGTCGCTGCTGATCGCCGACGGCGTCGACGCGGACGACGCCGCCGCCGTACGCGCCTGGCTCGCCGCCCACGAGAGCACGCCGCACGCCGACCGGCCGGCCCTGCCCGAGCCGCTGCACCGCTCCGACCTGGCCGAGCGGACGTTCACCGTGCGGACCCGCCTCGACGAAGCGCTGCTCGCCGCCTTCGCCCGCGACACCAGCGAGGCGTCCCCGGCCGGCCCGCTGCTGCCGACACCCCCGCTGGACGCCGACCGCCCCGACGACGCGCTCGCCGGAGAACTGGACTCCATCGCCGACGGGTTGACCGACCGGTGGACTGCCGCCGGTCTCGCGGAGGCGTTCGCCACACGGCACACCGCGCTCGCCCCCGGGCCGGAGGCGATGCCGCACGTCGCGCTCGCCGACCGCATGCTCGACGAGCACCTCGACTACTACGGCGACTCCTCGGTCCCGCTGCCGCCCCCGCCCGCCGTCCCGGCGCCGGACGAGATCCGGGGCCTGCTGCACGCCGCCCCGCTGCCCGCGGCACTGGCGGCCGGGACCTTCGACGACGAACTGCGCGAAGTCGCGGAACGCTGCGGGCTGCCCGGCCCGGCCACCGCCGTGTGGACCGACGGCACCACACAGGAACTCCTCGAACTGGCGGCCGACATCCTCGCGGCGCAGGCGGAACGGCTGCCCCTGGTCAGCGGTCCCGAGGAGGCGTACTCGTTCGACGCCGCGCACATCCTCTACTCGCTCTACGAACGCGGCGGCACCCCCGACTCCGTCGCCCGCAAGGTCGCCGACGCGAAGGACGGCGGCGTACCGCCCGAACTGGAGGACGCACCCACCCCGGTCCCCGACAGCGCCCCGGCCGCCTACGAGACCCCGTCGCCGGAGGAGCTGTCCGTCCTGCTCGGGATGCCCGGCCGTACGGAGGCCGACCGTGCCGAACTCGACGCCCCCGCCCGCGGCCTGGCGGCACTCATCGATCAACTGGCCGCCACCGGATGCCTGTTCCGCACCGGCGACACCTACGGACTCACGCCGCTCGGCGCCGCCGCCATGCGCCATGTGTTCACCGCCGGTCATGTGGCCGCGCCCGACCAGGCCACCGTCACCAGTTGGGACGCGGCCCGGACCGTCGCCGCGACCCGCCACTGGCCCACCCGTCTCGCCGCCGCCGCGCTCGCCGCCTGGGCTGCGCGCCGCGGCTCCACGGACGCGGCCTGGGCCGAGCTGCTCGCCGCGGTCTCCGCGGCCAAGGCGGACGACGTCAACGCCGCACGTACGTCCGAGTCGTTCGCCCGCCTCGACCTCGCGGCGGTCCCCGGCGCGGCGCTCCGCGCGGCCCTCACCGACCCGGTGACCGGCGCCGCCGCCCGCAGGCTGCTCGTGGCCCGTGGGGAGTCGGTCCCCGAGGACGCGGTTCCGCTCACCGCACGCGCCACGGTGCTCGTCGAGGAGCTGGACGGATGCTGGATCGACGACATGCTCAGCCATGTGAAGCGCCGAGAGGACGCGGGCGACACCGGCATCCCCCGGCCGGACGACATCGTGCCGACGACCCTGCTCCCCGCCTTCGACACGGCGGCCGCCGCGTGGCCGGGGGGCGCCGGCGCCCTCGTCGACGCCCTCGCGGAGGCCGACCCCGGCACCTCGTACCGCATCCTGGGCACCCTGCACGCCCACCACCCGGACCGCACGGTCGCGGACGCGGCGGCGCACGCCAAGAAGCAGGCGCGGCGGGCCCTGTCCCGGCGGCGCGACTGACGTCCGGGGGTGGTCCGGCGTCAGCGGCCGAGCAGCCGGGCCTGCTCGCCCTTCAGTCGGGCGAAGCGGTCCCGGGTGTACTCCCGCAGCTCCCGGCCGGGAAAGCGGATCACCGGCAGGTGCTCCTTGAGGTCGCCCTCGGCCCAGCGGGCCGCCGCTATCTCGTAACCGGAGACATGGGCGCACAGTTCGAGGAGGACCGGAGGCGTCTCCTCCTCGATGAGCAGATCGGCTTTGGTGACCACCACGCCCCGCATCGCCCGGATGTTGGGGATGAACACCGTCGTGGCCCCGGTCCGCCACCGGCCGGCTCCTCGTCGGTGGGAGGCGTGTCGTGGTGGAACGGATCACGGCCGTCCGGGCGGGTGTACGTGGCCGCGAAGGTGTCGTAGACCCGGCCGTCGGCCTCCATCAGGGCGAACAACGGCCCGTAGAACTCGCTCAGTCGGAGGTGGCCCGCGCCAGCCACAGTCCGTTGAGGTAGGTCGCCGGACAGCCGACGAATGCCAGCGCGACGGTCACGATCACTGTGACCATGGCAGCCGATCGTAGGCCACGGCCAACGGGCCGGGTCGGCCCGGTCGGCCCGGTCAGCGGTCCAGCAGGGCCGCGGCCTGCTCACGGGCCCGGCGGAGCCAGTCGGCGCGCTGCTCAGCGGTCGAGTCGCCGACCGTCCGGAAGACGACCCGGCGGACGTCCGCGATCCCGACGTACGGCAGCACGCACGCCGCCCAGATGCGCTGCAGCGGGTCGCCGAACTCGCCGTGCTCCCGCTCGGCAGGCGTGTCCGAGGTGTTCAGCACGAGCGCCCGCCCGGCCCTGAGCAGCCCGACCGGCTCACCGTCCGCGGTGCCCAGCTTGTACGCCACACCGGGCGCGAACACCCGCTGCACCCACCCGGCGAGTACGGCCGGCGGCATGCCCCACCAGTTGGGATGGACGAAGACGAGACCGTCGAGCGTGGCCACCTCGCCCCGGTGCAGGGCGAGTTGGGCGTCATCGGAGCGTTCCGCCGCCTGGACGGTCTCCGTCTCCTCGGCGGTCAGTACCGGCGAGAACCCCTCGGCACACAGATCGTGCGCGAACACCTCGCAGCCGCGCTGCCGCAGCTCGTCGACGACGGCGTCGAAGAGCGCGTGGTTGAAACTGCCGTGTCGCGGATGCGCGACGTAGACGCCGATGCGCATGTGTGTCAGCTCCCCGGAATCGCTACCGGCCGGGCGGCCCGTCCCCAGGGCCGTCCGCCCGGCCGTCGGACTTGAGATGGTCAGTCGCCTGCGGAGAAGGCGTCCATGAGGGTGTCGATCCTGAGTCGCACCTCCGCGGAGACGGCACCGGCGATGACGATCGAGAGTTTGTCCTCGCCGATGGCCCGCGCCATGCGCACGTTCACAGTGTGGATCAACCCCTCCAGAGCATACGAGTACCAGCTGTCCGGTGCTTGGCCGTCGGTGCCTTCGAGTCCCCGCGCGACGGAGTTCCGGTCGAGGTCGTCATTCCGGATGTACCTGGTCAGCAATTCCAGGAAGGGCTCGAGGTTGCGCTGCCGGATGCTGCCGCTCATCTCGTGGACCTCGGGACCGGCGATCGCGTCCGATGCGTCGTTCGCGAACAGGGCGGCGCTGACGGCCCGGTCGTCCTCCCACACGCCCAGGCGCAGCCTGGCCCGCAGGTCGAGCCGACGGCAGGCGTAGTCAGGGTCGTGTGCCGCGGAGGGTAGTCGCAGGACGCGTTTGCGTCCCGACTCGTCCAGGCGGTACGGGGACTCAAGTGCCGAGGCCCAGCGGTCGAGATCAGGAGTGAATCGCTGCTCCGCGGCGGTCGCGCCGACGCCGAGATACTGGCCGATGTCCTCCCGCGAGCTGCCACGTTCGCGCTCGTAGACCACGGCGTCCGCCAGCACCCTCGCCGCGAGTCGCGTCAGCGTGTGCGCCTCACTGACCCGTCCGCCCGGCCCGGCGTACACGTCGTACCGGGTGATCACCAGGGAGTCGGCGGCGTCGGACACACCGGCCGCATGGTCGGACAGGACCAGGCGCGCCAGCGACCGGCGGGGACACCCCGCACCCCTCGCCGAGTCCGTCCTGGTCAGCGGTGCGCACGGGCCGTCGGAGTCGCCCCCGGGAACGCTTCGACTGCCCCGCACATGGCACCGGCACAGGGGCGCCCTTCGTGGACGCAGCCCGTATGCCCGTCCTTGTTCCGTCGGCCGACTTCCTCAAGACGTCCTACTGGTCGCATCGCGGGAAGCCCGACGTCCCCAAAGAGCGGTTCATCTCCTGCCCCGACGCGTCACCCGACTCCGACCGGACGCTTCTGGGCTGGGCCGACTGGGATCACAAGGACCAGGTGCGGGCGCTGGTCGACGTGATCAATGACCGTACCGAGCAAACCGGTTGGGACACTCCGCGCCTCACGCCGCTCATCGCCGGCATCCAGGAGCTGATGCCGTGGGTCCACCAGTGGCACGGCGTGCACTGGCGCTGGTGGAAGGCGCCGCACACCACCGTCGCGTGCTGATCGTCGTCGCTCGCACGCCATATGGCGCACACCCAGGGCGCGGGTAGTGCGCAGGTCGTCTGGCCTCGTTGAAGCGGAACTGCATCCACCGAATGCGAGACGTGTCACTGCGCCAGAAAGATCTTTGCGCGGCCCGACACGCGCGGGTTAGGGTCCTGTTGACCAACTTGACCGGACGGCGTGCCGGAGGGGATCAGCGGGGCCGTGGTGCTTCGGTGGCCGGGGCGCCCAGGTGTTTGCTGCGTATTGCAGGGGGAATTGTGGGGCGTTGTTTTCTGCATGCAGTCTTGCCGGAGGCCGGCGTCTGTGCTGCTGCCGAGCTGTCGAACGGATCTCCCGGCTGTGCGAGAGCCGTAGGCGTCTTTCCTGCCCTTCCCGCCTCTCTCCGCTGAACCTCGGGCGTTCTACCCGTTCGTCTTTCTGCCATCTCTCTGCAGTTTCCTCGCTCACCATGCCGTGAGCGACCGCCGACTGCGCGTCCCGGTGCCCACGGGTGTCCAGCCCACCGGTGTCCGGCCGCGGCGGTCGGCATGCGGACGTGCCGTGCACCGCGACGACCAACGTGGTGCCCACCCGTCCGACACCTGCTTCACGTGGCTGCCGTCCGCCGCCACCCTGCTCATGCCAAGCCGTCGGTTCGCCGGCGGCGAAGGGGGATTTCACACCATCATGCAGACCAACCACACTGCCTCCGCGCGCAGACGACGGATCGTGACGCGCGGCATCGTCACCGCCACCGCTCTCGCCGCCGTAACCGGTGCCGTCGTGCCGTCGGCCGTCGCCGACGGCGGCGCCCCCGTGGCGGCAGACATCGCCGCCCGGGCGGCGGGCGGTATCGGCACGACCGACGACCAGCGCGTCGAGGCCGCCGCCGTGGTCCGGCTCGACCCGACCGCCGACGTTCTCCTGCTCAGCGACTACGACTTCATCCACGCCCTGTGGCAGAAGGCCAGCGACGCGGGCGAGAAGCTCGACGCCGTCCGTACGGCCGCCGAGCAGGCGATGGCCAGCACGGTCGAGGACGACCATGTGCGGTTCATCGCGTCCGGTATCCACGAGGCGTACAGGCTCGACCAGCAGCGCGAACGGGAGAAGGCCGAGGAGGAGCGGGCGAACCGGCTGGCCAGGTCCCAGGTCCTGCTCGTCATCGGCATCCCCAGCAGCCCCGAGCTTCTCGCCCTGAGCGACGACAACTTCATCCGGACCGTCGCCAAGCACGAGGCGTCCGGCCCCGAAGTGCGGTCGGCCGCGCTGAACGCGCTGCTCGGCGAGCCGGAGGACTGGCGCGAGTTCATCGTCAACGGCGCCCGCGAGGCCCACAAGCGGGACGTCGCCAACGAGCTGAAGGAACTGGAGGAGAAGAACCGGAAGGAGGCCGAGCGCCGGAATGAGGAGGCGGCCCGCAAGAGCGCCGCCGCCCTGTTCCGTATCACGCCCTCTCCGGCCATGCTTGCCCTGAGCGACGACAACTTCATCCGCGAGCTCCTGCGTCAGGCCCCCGCCGACCTGCGGGGCTCCGAGCTCTACGCCGAGGCGCAGCGCGCCACCCTCAGCTCCGACCCGGCCGTATGGAAGGTGTACATCCACACCGGTGCCGACGCCGCGTACAAGCGCGACGACGAGAACCGGCGCAAGAAGCTGGCGGAGGCGAACCGCAAGCTCGCCCTGCAGATCCAGGCCGCAGCGGAGAACGGCGGGGTCAACCCCCACCTCGTCGCCGCCGCCAAGAAGGCGCTGGCCGGCACTGACGAGGCCGTCGCCCACTTCCTGAAGGCCGACACCCAGCACCGGCTCAAGCGCCAGACCCTGCAGGTGTGGGGCAAGAGCGGCATCGCCCACCAGTCGAGCGCGGACCGCGGGAAGGTACTCCTCAGCACGTCGATCAACTCC
Source organism: Streptomyces sp. NPDC048389 (assembly GCF_040706335.1). NCBI lineage: Bacteria > Bacillati > Actinomycetota > Actinomycetes > Kitasatosporales > Streptomycetaceae > Streptomyces > Streptomyces sp. NPDC048389. The sequence continues at coordinate 112,304 of NZ_JBEZKP010000006.1, forward strand.
AAGAGCGCCCTCAGCGACCGCGAGGAAGCAACCTGGGTCGTCGTGCCGTCCCTGGCCGGCCGGCCCGGCTGCTACTCCTTCGAGTCGGTGCGCAAGCCCGGCCACTACCTCCGGAGCGGCAAGGCCGAGAAGGACGGCCTGCGCGTGGAGGTTGCCGCCGACGACCGGAGCTCCAAGTTCCGCAACAGCGCCACGTGGTGCTACCGCAAGGCCCTGAAGTTCCCGGACCGGTTCGGCGTCTCCGCGTCCTTCACGCAGCCCGCCGGAAGCGGTACGAACTGGCTCGCGCCCACGACGTCCGCCGTCTACGCCCGTGACGACTTCACCTTCCCCCTGCCTGGCGGCAAGCCCGGAGAGGCCAAGCCGGTCCTTCCGGCGGTCTGGCGTATCTCCGCGCCACTGGCGCCCTGAGACGAGCGACGGTGAGTGCAGGAGTGAGTGCAGAATTCGCAGGTGCCGCCGTGCGGCACCGTAGATGGGTCGCGTCAGGGCTGGCAGTCGGCGTGCTGGCCGTCGGCGGCGCGACAGCCGACCCGGCGACCCCGCGGGCGCACGCGGCGGTGACTGTCCCGTCGACCGATCAGGCATCTCCGGTGGCGGCCGCAGCGGCGGCCGAGGCACGTGCGCGCGTGCTGCGGCTGGCCAAGTCGGGGCTGCCCGCGGAGATCCGTACGTCGGCGTGGAACGCGCTGCGCAGCTCGCGGGGCGACGCCGCGATCGCCGACTGGCTGGCCCCCGGGGGTGGCTATGACGCGGCGAAGCAGCGCCTGCGCGACGCGCGGTCGCGTAACCGGGCGTTCTGCGAGCGGGTGGTGCGCACGCATCCGGCGGAGTTCTCCCCCGAGGTGCGGTCGGCGGCCGAGCGGGCGCTGAAGGGCACCGACACCGACCGGGCCGCGTTCGTGAGGACCGGCTACGCCCAGGCGCAGCAGCGTGACCGCACGAGGCGGGAGGCCGATACGCAGCACAGGCTGGAAGTCGCCGAGCGCGATCGTGCTTTCGTCCGGGCCCTCGCCGACGGCGACCCGGGCGAGCAGGTGCGGGCGGCCGCCCGGTGGGCGCTGCGGCCCGGCTCCACGGACGCGGACGTGACGGAGTTCTTCGGCTACGGCTGGGCCACCGGCGCGGCACTGGACGTGGAGGCGTACCGGCTGCGCGTGGCGGACACGGAGGTGCGCCGCCACCACGTGCTGACGCAGCTCATCGCGAAGGCGGTCGCCGCCGAGGAGGCGTTGACGTCGTCGGCGGACGCGGCGAAGGCGCGCGCCGAGGCCGAACATGCCTGGCAGGCCGTGGCCGAGCAGGCGGACGGCGCCCACAGAGCCTGGCTGGCCGAGCAGGAGTCGGCCAGGGCGCAGACCGAGAGCTGGCAGAACATCGCCCGGCTCGCCAAGGAGAGCGCGGACGGCATCTGGGCGCAGATCGCCGCCCCGGCCGACGCTCGGCAGGGCGACTGGACCCGGGAGCACACGGAGGCCGGCGAGACGGCCGCCTTCTGGAAGGACATGGCCGACCGCGCCCGGGACGGCGAGCACCGCGTCAAGGGCTGACGTCGCGGGCCCGGCGCGCGCCGCCGGGCCCGTACCGCGGGTCTCGTCCGCCACCGGCCGAGGCCCGTCTCCCCCTGCCCACCCACCGAGGGCAGGGGCTGTCTCTTCGCTCGGTTCTCTCGCCGACGCGTTCGTTGACGTTGAAGGGGTTTCCCGTGAGAGGAAGATTCCGGCCGCGGGCCGGAGGCACGGTCGGGCGCCGGCCCGGCAGGGTGGGCAGGGCACTGTCCGCCGTGATGGCTCTGGCCGTACTCGCCGGCACGGCGGGGGAGGCCGGTGCCGTCGTCACCCAGCGGCCGACGGACACGGTCGCGCTCGAACCCTTACTGGCCGGACTACCGAAGACGGGGCCTTCCCCGGCCCGCACCGCGCTCGACGAGATCAGCGCGGAACGCGACCGGCAGCTCGTGGAGGACTTCGCGGAGTTCGACGAGGAGGAGGAGGTCCGCGAGGCCGCGAGGAAGGCGCTGGAGAGCACCGATCCGAACGCGATCCGGGAATTCCTCGAGCGGGGAGAGGCCGAGGCGCGGCAGCGCGCCAAGGACAAGAGGAACGCGGCCGACGTCGCCCATCGCCGTCAGATCGAGGCGATGCGGGGCACGGGCGGCCCGTTCTTCAACGCGGAGGTCGAACGCGTTCTGAAGGGCACGGCGCAGGACCGCGCCGACTTCCTCGCCTTCGGCGCCGAGATCGCACGGCAGCGTGACAAGGCCACCGAGCAGAACGACGCGGAACGCGCGGCGGAGAACCGCAAGCGGGTCGAGATGCTCGCCGCGGTCGGCGGCCCCGAGGTGAAGCGGGCGGCGCAGGCGGCTCTGGCCACGGGCGACGACCAGGTCATCGCCGAGTTCCTGGAGAAGGGCTACCTCGTCGCCGCGCAGAAGGACGCGGACGACCGGGCGGCGCACGAGAAGGCGCAGAAGGAGGCGCTGGAGGCGGCGGAGCGGCTGCGCGAGCTGGCCGCGAACGCCGCCCGCGCCGCCGGGGCCCGTACGAAGCTGATCGCCGCCCACGGCAGCGCGGTGAAGGCGCTGAAGACCGCGGCGAACGCGATGAACGCCGCGGCCGCGCAGTCCCGTGAGGCCGACCGGATGCTCGCCGCCGACCGTGCGGGGAAGCGGCTGTCCGACTACGCGCCGGTGAAGACGGAGATCGCCCGGCAGGTCGGCATCGCCCAGTCGGCCGTGAAGCAGGCGCAGGTGGCCGCCGGGCAGGCCAAGGTGCAGGCCGACGTGCTGGTGGAGACCGGTCTGAAGCACGGCATGCAGTGGTCGGAGGTCGCGTCCGGTATCGCGGCCGCGGCCGACGCGGCCGCCCAGGCGGCGGCGACGGCACAGCACGCAGTGGACGCCACGGCCGCCGACGCGGCCGGGCTGAATTCCAAGAACCAGGCCGAGCTGCACGCGCGGCAGGCCGCCGCGTGGCGGGCCAACGCCGAGCAGCACGCCAAGACGGCGGCCCGGCTCGCGGACGCGGCGGCCAGGCAGGCCAAGATCGCGGCGGACGCGGCGGCCAAGTCCCGCACGGCGCGCATCGAGGCCGAGCGGGCCGAGAAACAGGCGTGGGACCACGCCAGGAAGACCCGCGACGCGCGGATCGAGGCACAGCGCCAGGCCAGGATCGCCGCCGAGCAGCGGGCGGTCGCCGAGCGCGAGCGCGACCTGGCCGCGGCCGCGCGGGTACGCGCGGAACGCGAGCGTGAGGCGGCCGCCCAGGCACGGGCGCGTGCCGAGGCGGAGGCGCGGACCGCGGCGGCCAGGCGGGCCGACGCCCAGGCCGCGGCCGCCGTGGCGGCCGAGAAGCGGGCCCGGGCGCAGACCCAGGAGGGCATCGCCGCCAAGGCCGACGAGCTGGCCCGGGGCGAGGAGACCAAGGCCCGCAACGCCCGGAACAAGGCTGTAGAGGCCGAGCGCGCCCACAGGGTCGAAGAGGCCAGGGCCAAGGCGACCGCGGCGCTCGCCGCCAAGGCGAAGGGCACCGAGCACGCTGAGACAGCGCGCGCGGCGGCCACCGAGGCGCGGTCCGCCGCCGACGCGGCGGGTACGGCGGCCGGCACGGCCCGCGGTGCGGCCAACCATGCCTCCGGCGCGGCGGTGCGCTCGCGTTCGGCGGCGATCGAGGCGGCCGGCGCGGCCGCGCGGGCGCGGGCGGCGGCCAGCGAGGCCACCGCGCACGCGGCCCGCGCGAACGCGGCCGCGAACCGGGCGGAGGCCGCGGCCTCCGCGGCGAACGCGGCGGCGAACCGGGCGGAGTCCCAGGCCGCGGCCACCCGCGCCGCGGCGCAGCGGGCCAACGCCAAGGCGGCCGAGGCCACCGCGCAGGAGGCCCGCGCCGGCATCGCCGCGCACGAGGCCTCGCGTCTCGCCGGACTGGCCGCGATCCAGGCCAACCAGGCGCTCCAGGCGGCCAACCGCACCCGGGAGGAGGCGGAGGGCGCTACCCGCGAAGCGGCCATGGCCCGCCTGCAGTCCACCACCGCGGCCCAGGCCGCCACATCGGCCCGTACCACCGCCGCCGGCATCGCCGACCCGGCGAACACGGCGATCCTCCTCACCGCGCCGTTCACCGGCGCGGACGTGGACGCCGACTTCGCCGCCGAGGTGGCGCAGGCCGCTCTCGGCATGGGCGCGTCCGAGGCCACGAAGGCCGAGGCCCGAGCAGCGGAGGCGGCCAAGGCCGCCGACGCGGCCGCAGCCGCCGCGGCACGCGCCAACGCCCAGGTGGCGCCCGCGTTCAAGGCGGCGGCCGCCGCGGCACGTTCCTCCGCCGACGCCGCACGCTCCTCGGTGGCCGCGACGAAGTCGGCGGCCCAGGCGGCTGAGGACGGCGCCAAGGCCCGGGCCGCCGCGGCACGCGCCAACGAGGCCGACGCGCAGGCCCAGGCCGACGCGAAGCTGGCCCGCCAGGCCGCGAACCAGGCGTTCGCGGACGCGGCGGCGGCACGCAACGCCGCGACCCAGGCCGAGGCCGAGGCCCAGCGCGCCCGCGGCGCCGCCGCCGACGCGGAGAACCAGGCGGCGGCCGCAGGCAGCGCCGCCGCTCTGGCCGAGAAGGAGGCGAGCGTCGCGCAGGGGGCGGCCACCCAGGCCGAGAAGGACGCCGCCGACGCTGCCAAGCTCGCCGAGTCCGCCGAGAAGCACGCCACATCGGCCGAGACTGCGGCGAAGAACGCCGGCACCTACGCCAAGGAGGCGGACGCCGCGGCCCGGCGGGCCGAGGAGTACCAGCGCGAGCAGCAGCGCAAGGCCCGCGAGGAGGCGGCCAAGAGCAAGGAAAAGACCGACGGCTCCTACTCCCTGGAGGAGGGCGAACGCAAGGCGCTCGAGGCCGCGGGCATCACCGAGGAGCAGTACGAGGCGGCCCGCGCGCTCGCGCAGCAGGACCTGCTCGACTACCTGATGGAGAACGGCGCCGATCTCCTCGTCGAACTCGCCGCCGAGGAGATCAAGGAGTGCTGGGACGACCCCGACATCCCGACCTGCCTGTGGGCTGTCGTCACCAACCTGCCCTGGGCCAAGGCCGCGAAGATCGTCTCCAAGCTTCCGAAGCTCGGCAAGATCATCTGGGGGATCGACGACTTCCTGGACAAGTCGGCCGCGGCCAAGAAGCTGGTCGACAAGGCGGACGACGTCCTCGACACCGCGTGGAAGAAGCTTCCGGCCTGCGTGACGGGCAAGAAGAAGAACGGCCCCGTCGCGCGGAGCTCCCTGCTGTCGGCCGGCGGAACACACCGCGCGTTCGCGGTGATGTCCGGAGGCGGCAAGGACGCGGAGAACGTGGGCCTCAAGCGGGAGGAGTACATCGCCAAGCTCGTCGGCGGCAAGGTGGCCAAGGACGACAAGGGGCAGGACATCAAGATCGTCATGCCCAATGTGGGATCCAGCGGCCTCGACGTCATCGGACCGAACGGCGAGTACATCTACGTCGGCGGCGGCGCCAAGGCGGCCAACCCGTCCAAGTTCGGTAAGGCCCTCAAGATCAACAAGTACGCTGCCGACGAGGCCGGGGTGAAGGCGGTCTACTACCTGGCCGACAACACGCCGGAATCCGCGATCAAGCAGGCCAAGAAGGTCTTCGGAGAAGAGAATGTGCACATCTTCACGCTGCCGAGCTGCTAGCCATGGCTGACGGGTTCATCCGGTGGTACCGGGAGTCGGGCGCCACATCGGTCTTCGACGCCCAGGCGGAGCTGTTCGCGTCGCACGGCATCGGACTCGTGCACCCCGCGCACGGCACGGCCGTGGTCCTCGACGTCGAGGGGGAGAGCGTCCCCATGCGCCGGGAGGAGCTGGGCCGCCTTCTCGGACTGCGCATCGCGTCCATCACGATGAACTGGTGGTTCTCCGCGGACGTCGACGTGGTCGACGAGTACGCGTACGAACCGCTGGGCTGCGAGATCCAGACGCTCTGGCTGGACGGCCTCACGACGGAGCAGTCCGACACGGTCGAGGCGGCCGTCGTCGCGGCGGCGACGGGACTCCCGACGCCGACCCGTGCCGTGATCGTCGACCGGCAGGGCGCGAGCGACCCGGGCGACTGGGACGCCGCGGTGCTTTACGAGGGAGAGGCGCCGTCGGTCTTCCCGGACCGGCTGCTCGTGAGCGCTCCGCTTGCGGAGACGGTCCTGAGCGCGCGGCCGGATCTGAGGAGGGAGGAGGCCGGAAGAGGAATGACCCTGCTCTCCCTTCCCCGCCCGCTCTGACGGCGTCCGTTCTAGCGGCGTCCGTTCCGACAGCGCGCGTTCGGGCAACATCCGCTCGCTGACAGCGTCCGCGCGGACAATAGAGGAAGGCTCCGCCGATGTCCGATGCTGTTGGTTGATCCGGGGCCTGGCGTGACGTCGGCCTTCAAGACCCGTTGGGTCTTGAAGGCCGACGTTGTCGTATGGGGTGGGTGCGGATGTCGATGCAGCCGAAGGGGCCGGGGGAGATCCCGGTGGAGACGGTGCGGGCCGCGTTCCTACGTCGAGCCGAGCGACAGCGGCGGGAAGGCCAGACGGACCGCCCTGGGATTCGGACGCGCCACGTTGTTCGAGCTGACAAGAGCGGAGCGCGAGGTGCTGCTCGGAACCGAGCCGCCGGTCAACCTCGACCAAGCGGGCCACAGCGGCGCTGGCCGAGACCTGTGATCACTTCATCGACGCCGTGCATCCCGGGGGCACCGTCGTGACCCGTGTGAGCGGCGGCTACGCCCGCTGGTGGACCTGGGCCGGCCACAAGGCGAACGCCACACTGGATGCGTCGGTGACCGACTGCTCGTCGGGGCTGTGCACGAGCCCGCGCCGCGCCCCCTCAAAGCCCCAGCGGCCGGTACTCGGCGTCCCGCCACAGTGCCCGGGTGTCCGGTAGCGGAGGCCGGTCCCGGGTGTCGTCCGGGGCCCAGACGTGGACCGGCCCGGTGCCCGTCGTTCCCAGGGGCTGCCAGCCCGGTTCGCCCGTCGCGGCGAAGGCCGCCCACGCCGCGACCATGCTTCGGGCCAGGCGGTGGTCCGCGGGGGAGGGCGGGCCGCCGATGAGGAACTCGACGGCGGGCAGGGTGTGGTTGCCGAACGCGAAGGGCACGTCGGCGCAGTGCCAGGCCCGCACCTCGCCGCCGGGCCCGGTGCGCCGCCGGTCGAAGCGTGACGAGTACGCGGGTCCGCCCGCCCGTGCCTGTGCCTCGGCGAGCCGGCTGCTGTACTCGGCGAAGAGCAGGTCGCCGAAGACCGCGAGGTGGATGTCGGCGACGGGGGCGTCCGGCATGAGTTCCCGGTAGCCGGCGACCAGGCCCTCGGGCAGCCCGAAGTCGGCGGCGAACCGATCCAGCCCGTCCGGTGTGGTGATCCCGGGGCCGCTGCCGACGGCGTCCATCAACCAGCACTCCTGCGTGGTGTGGCACACCAGCAGGTCCACGTCCGACGCGGCGCCCGCCGCCACGGCGGTGAGCGGCTCCCTTGGCAGGACCTCGCCGTCGACCACCGGGCCGTAGATCACGGGGTCGTAATGGAGATGGCCGGACGCCGCGTCGCGGCGGAAGGTGTCCACGACATCGTCGGAGGCGGTCACCAGGGCCTTCGGCGAGGCGGCCGCCAGACCGTCTTCCGTCGCCGGCACGCCCGCCGCCGCCGCGACCCTCGCCGTGATGTCCCGCGCGAGAGCGGCAGAGAAGCACGGGCCCACCGCGCTGTGCGCGATCGCGCGGCGGAACAGGCCCCTGGCCCGGTCCATCACCATCAGGCAGGCGACGGACGTCGCCCCGGCGGACTGCCCGGCGACGGTGACGTTGCCGGGATCACCGCCGAACGCCCCGATGTTGTCCCGCACCCAGCGCAGCGCCGCGACCTGGTCGAGCAGGCCGCGGTTGGCGGGGGCCGACGGGACATGGCCGAACCCCTCGAATCCCAGCCGGTAGTTGAGCGTCACCACGACCACGCGGCCGTCACGGGCCAGGACGGTGCCGTCGAAGTCGGGCTGCGCGGAGGAACCGAAGGTGTACGCCCCGCCGTGGATCCAGACCAGCACGGGCAGTTCGGCCGCGTCCGCCGGTGTCCAGACGTTGAGCGTCAGGACGTCCTCGTCGCCGGGCGACCACGCGGGCGCCCCCGGCAGCTGGGCCGACTGCGGCGCGACGGGCCCGTAGCCGGTACACCGCCGTACCTCCCGCCAGGGCTCGGCCGGCAGCGGTTCCCGGAACCGCGCGGCTCCGAACGGCGGCGTGGCGTACGGCACTCCGAGCACCGCCACCACGTCGCCGTCCGCCACCCGGCGTCCGCGCACCGGGCCGTCCTTCGTCCGGAAGACGTCCACGGTCACCGCTCCCCACGCTCTCACCCCCCGCGGGGGCGCTCCGGCGGTGATCATGTCAGTGCGCCGCGCGGCGGCGCCACCGGGATTGCCGTCCCGTACGCGGCCCGGACGGCGATCCCGACGGCACGGGGACGTGGGAACAAAGCGCCCCGCCCTGGCGTTCCGGCGATCATGACGACCACGACCGAAGTGCTGCGATTCACCGCCTTCTCCCGGGATCCGGAGGGTGGCAACCCCGCGGGCGTCGTGCTCGACGCCGAGGGGCTCGACGACGCCGGGATGCTCGCCGTCGCCGCGGATCTCGGATACAGCGAGACCGCGTTCCTGACCGCACCGCCCGAGGGGCTCGACGGGGAGCCCGGGAGGGCGTTCACCATCCGGTACTTCAGCCCCAGAGCGGAGGTGCCCTTCTGCGGGCACGCCACCGTCGCCACCGCCGTCGCCCTCGGCGAACGCATCGGGACCGGGGACCTCGTCTTCTCGACGCGCGCCGGGACGGTGCCCGTGACGGTGACGGAGCAGGGCGGTGAGCTGCGGGCGACGCTGACCACGGTCGAGCCGCACAGCGAGCCGATCGCGGACGCGGACCTCGCAGAGGCGCTGGCCGCGCTCGACTGGCCGGCCGCCGACCTGGACCCGGCCCTGCCGCCCCGTATCGCCTTCGCCGGCGCACGGCATCTGGTGCTCGGCGCCGCGACCCGCGCACGGCTCGCTGACCTCGCGTACGACTTCGACCGGCTCGAGGCGCTGATGCGACGGCTGGACCTGACCACGGCGCAGCTGGTGTGGCGGGAGTCGCAGAGCGTCTTCCACGTTCGCGACCCGTTCCCCGTGGGCGGCGTGGTGGAGGACCCGGCCACGGGAGCGGCGGCCGGCGCGTTCGGCGCGTACGCCCGCGAGATCGGGCTGGTCCCCGAGACGGCGGTGCTCACCCTCCACCAGGGCGCCGACATGGGCCGCCCGGGCGTGCTGACGGTGGAACTCCGCGAGGACGACAAGCGCGTCCGGGTCACGGGCACGGGCACCCGCATCCCCTGACACCCGGGCCCTGCCCCGGGCGGAGCTCAGAACGACGTCTCGCGGACGCTCGCCCGGTCCGAGGGCTCGGTGGTCGCCGTGATCTCCGAGCGGTGGCGGGCGGCCGAGAAGGTGGCCGTCAGGGTTTGTGGGGCGGTCTGGGAGGTGGTGACCGTGAAGCCCTGGTTGGGGACGGCGGAGATGAGGCACACCCCGCCGCTGCCGTAGCGCACGGTTGCCTTTCCGCCCTGGGAGGAGATGGTGTGCACGCCGGAGCCGCCTTCTTCGCAGCCGCCCAGGTCGCCGGTGGGCTGCGCGGGTGGCTCCTTCGGGGGCGGCGGGGTGGTGCGGGCCGCCGGGGTCGGCGTCTTCGGGCGCGGCTTCTCGGCCGTACTCGACGGGGTCGGCGACGGCGTGCGCGCGCTCGGCGTCGGCCGGGGGCTGGGGGACGGCGAGGGGCCGGCGGCGGGGGAGGACGACTGCGGGGAGCCGAGGAAGCCCTCCGGTGCCGACTGCGCGACCGGTGCCGTCGGCCTGGTCGAACCCACCACGAAATGGACCGTGATCATCACGGCCGTGACGCTGGCCGCGGTGCACGACAGCCAGATGAGCAGATAGCGCGGGAGGCGGGACACGACACCATACTGACGGACCGGCTAACGTGCCTGCTCATGGCCTCCGTACTTGTCGTCGAGGACGACCCTGTCATCCGGGCCGCGCTCATCGAGGTCCTCACCGGACACGGGTACGCGGTGAAGACCGCCCACCAGGGCTTCGAGGCGCTGCGCGAAGTCACCCAGAGCCCGCCCGACATCGTCGTGCTCGACCTCGGGCTGCCCGATCTGGACGGGCTCGACGTGCTGCGGATGATCCGCGGCATCTCGCGGGTGCCCGTCCTGGTCGCCACGGCGCGCGACGACGACACGGAGATCATCAGGCTGCTCAACGCCGGCGCCGACGACTACATGGTCAAGCCGTTCTCCGGCGGCCAGCTCGCGGCCCGGCTCGCCGCCGTGCTGCGCCGCTCCGGGCCGTCCGACGCCACGGAGGGTGGGGACCGGCGGCCCGTCGTGCAGGTCGGCGAGCTCAGGATCGACGCGACGGCCCGCACCGCGCACCTGGCCGGACGCGAGCTCGCCCTGACACGGAGGGAATTCGACCTGCTCGCCTATCTCGCGGCCCACGCCGATCAGGTCATGTCCCGCAAGCGCATCCTCGCGGACGTGTGGCAGCAGCCCTATCTGGAGGACCAGACGGTGGACGTCCATCTCTCCGCCCTGCGCAGGAAACTCGGTGAAAAAGCGTCGGATCCCCGCTATCTGCACACTGTGCGCGGTATCGGGATAAAACTGGTCACGTCACCCTCATGAGACGCGCACTCGCCGGGATCGCGCTGGCCGTGACGTCGATGGTCGCGCTGTCCTTCCTCATCCCCCTCGCCCTGCTGGTGCGCGAGCAGGCGCGCGACCGGGTGACCACCGCCGCCGAGCAGCGGGCCGCCGCCCTGTCGCCGGTGCTCGCCCTCACCACGCGGCGGGCCGACGTCCACCAGGCGGTCGCCGAGCTCGACTCCGGCGATCAGCTGGCCGTACGCCTTCCGGACGGCGGCTTCGTCGGCACCCCGCACGCCCCGCGGTCCGCGCTCGACCGCGCCGTCCGCAAACGGGAGACGCTCGCCATGGACACCGCGGAGGGCTGGGTCTATCTCCAGCCCGTGGTGCTGCCGGAGGACCGGGTCGCGGTCGTCGAGGCGTACGTCCCCGCCGCGGACCTGACCCGCGGTGTGTGGGCCTCCTGGGGCGTGATGTCGCTGCTGGCCGTCGGGCTGGTGGGCGGCTCCGTGATCGTCGCCGACCGGCTCGGCGCCCGGGTGGTGCGTTCCTCGCAGGGCCTGAAGCGGGCCTCACTGGCTCTCGGGTCGGGCGACCTGGACGTACGGGTGGAGCCGGACGGGCCGCCGGAGCTGCAGGACGCCGGCGCCGCGTTCAACACCATGGCCGACCGGGTGGTGGAACTGCTGGCGATCGAAAGGGAGATGGTCGCCGACCTTTCGCACCGGCTGCGTACTCCGCTGACGGCGCTCTACCTCGAGGCGGACCTCATGGGCGCGTCGCCCGGCGCCCGCCGGATCACCAACGCCGTGTCGCAGCTGGAGGCGGAACTCGACTCCATCATCACCGCGGCCCGTACCCCGCTCGCGGCAGGCCCGGCCACGGGCCGGCCGACGGGGCGGCCCTGCGAGGTGGCGGAGGTCGTCGCGATGCGGCTGGACTTCTGGTCGGTTCTCGCCACGCAGCAGGACCGCGTCTGCGAGCGCTCCTTCACGCCGCGCCCCACCCCCGTGCGGTTCGCAGAGGACGACCTGGCCGCGGTGGTGGACGCCCTGATCGGCAACGTCTTCCGCCACACCCCGCAGGGCACGGCCTTCGCCGTACGGGTGGAACGCCGCGACCGGTTTGCGCTGCTCACCGTGGACGACGCCGGTCCCGGTGTCGCCGACCCCGAGGCGGCGCCCACCCGTGGCGTCAGCGTGGGCGGTGGGGGCGGCACGGGCCTCGGCCTGGACATCGTGGCGCGGGCGGCGAAGGCCGCCGACGGGGAACTGGAGATCGGCCGTTCCCCGATGGGCGGGGCGCGGGTGCGGGTGTCGTTCGGGCTGGCGTGACCTACGCCTCCGGCATGGCCCTGACCTACGCCTCCGGCATGGCCCTGACCTACGCCTCCGGTTTGGCCCTCCCGGCTACTGACGCCCGTGACCACGCGGCCTTCCTCCGGCTTCCCAGGTTTCTCGACACCCTGGAGCAGCCGTGCCGAAGGCCGGCCCTCGAGCTCGACCTGCGCGGCCCCGGCATCCGGGTCCCGCATGCAGTACGGCCCTCGTCAGCCGGGCCGGCCGGCACAACAAAGGAGGAGAGGGCTGCCGGGGTACTGATGCCCGCCGCCATACGGCGCTGTGTCCGGCCCGTACGGCTGCCGTGACCGGCCGCCCCGGGCCGGCCCTTGCGGGCTATCGGCCGGCGCCGAAGTTCTGCGTCCACCACGGGCCGCCGTCACCGAAGTGGACACCGACGCCGAGCTCCTTGAACGAGCAGTTGAGTATGTTCGCGCGATGCCCCGGGCTGTTCATCCACGACTTCATGACGGAGGCGGCGTCGGCCTGCCCGCGGGCTATGTTCTCGCCCAGCGTGGACCACTCGTATCCGGCGGCCTCGACGCGGGTGGTCATCGTGGAGCCGTCGGGCCCGGTGTGGGACATCACGCCGCTGCGGGCCATGACGTCGCTGTAGTCGTCGGCGGCGCGGGTCAGCTCGGCGTTGGAGGTGAGCGGAGAGCAGCCGGCCGAGGCCCGCTCCTGGTTGACGAGCGCGAGGACCTGCGCCTCGGGGCCGTCGGCGTCAAGGCCGCCCGAGCCCCCCGAGGTGCCGGACCCGCCTGAGCCCGCCCCGGAGCCCGAATCCGACCCCGAGCCGCCCGTACCGTCACCGCCTCCCGGTGCGGCCGCCGTCGGCCGGGCCTTTGTCCTGGGCGCGGCCGTCGGGCTCGGCACGGTCTTCGGCTTCGGCTTCGGCTTCGGCTTCGCGGAGGCAGCGCCGCCGGTGCTCGGCGACGGGCTCGCGCTGGGAGTGGGCGTGGGGAGCGGCGACGTATCGGCGGCCGAGGCGCCCTCCTCGGAGGGCTCGGCGGTGCTCGCGGCGGCGTTGGTCTCCACCCGGGCCGACGCGTCGTCCCCGCCGCCGGTGGCCAGCGTCACTCCGACCCCGGCGGTGACGGTGAGCACGCCGAGGGCCAGCACGGCGCTCCGGGCCCGCGTTCCGCCCTTGGGGCGGGCGTGGGAACGGGCGTGGGGGCGGGCGGCTCGTCGAGAACCCATGAGAACGACACCTCGGATGGAAGACGGCTGTGCGTGCGTGATCGGCTGTGCGTTCGTGATCCCGGTGGGCGCCGCTGCGTCCACCGGGATCACGGTGGGGGGTTGCCGAGATCGTAAGCCGGTTCGAAGCGCGTGCGGCCTGTCGTAAGGGCTTCTTCAAGAAGCCATAAGGAAGCCATGAGGCCCGGCAAAGACGTCTTGTGGTGGACGGGCGAGCTGTGGGATACAGGTCTGGACCAATCCTCGTCGTCCGTACGCGGAGGCCCGACCGTGCAACGACCCCCCGCACCCGCCGTGCTCGTCTGCTCCGCCGCACTGCTGCTCGCCGCCTGCGCCACGCGGGAGGCCGAGGACGACAGGCCGCCCATGACACCCTCCGGCGTCACCGCCCAGGCGGGCAGCGCCACCTCCGTGCACGTCATGTGGGACAGGTCCGCCGACGACAAGGGGGTGACCGGCTACGAGGTCTACCGCGCCGGAACCAAGGTCATGACCCTGCCGGGCACCAAGCGCATGGTGGACATCGACGGCCTGGCCCCGCGGACCGCCTACAGCTTCACCGTACGGGCGCGTGACGCCGCCGGGAACCTGTCCGGGACCAGTGCCGCCGCATCCGTCACCACACCCTCCGCCGCGCCCGACGACCACCGGGACCCGACCCGGCCGGAGCGGGTCGAAGGCCGTACGGACAGCGGTACGTCGGTGACCCTGACCTGGCAGCCGGCCACCGACGACACCGGCGTCACCTCCTACGACGTCTACCAGGAGGACTCCCGTGTCCACACCGTCACCGGCACGCGGACCAGTGCCCGCGTCACCGGCCTGCGGCCGGGCACCGTCTACACCTTCACCGTCCGGGCCCGGGACGCCGCCGAGAACTCGTCGCCGGACAGCAACTCCGTGGACCTGACCACCCCTTCGGCGCCGGGCGACGACAGTGCGAACACGGCGCCGACCGACCTGGAGGCGACCGTCCGCAAGGGCGGCATCGAGCTCCGGTGGACCCCGCCGGAGACCGGCGCCCCGGTCAGGGAGCACCAGCTCCATCTGAACGGCAGGCCCGCCACCACGATCGTCTGGGGCGCCCAGCCGCCCGCCGGGACGGCCACGTACACCATGACCGTCACCGACGAACCCGGCACGCGCTACAGCATCAAGCTCAGGGCCAGGCTGCCCGACGGCAAGTGGGGCGCCTTCTCCGCGCAGCGCACCGTCGTGGTCCGTTAGAGCGGCCGAGGCTCGCCGCCCGGGGCGGGGGGTTCGGTTCTGAGGCGCCCGCGGGCCGAGTTCTGAGGCCCGCGGCGCGAAGACGACCGGCCCCGGCCCGTACGGGCCCGGACCGGGGCGGGCAGCGGGCCGCTCATCGCCGCCCCGGCGGGTGAATCAGCGTCATGGCGGCGGAGCGGCAGGTAGATGACGTCCCGAGCCTCGCACCGGCCACCGTCGACGCATCGACGTCTCAGGTCACGGGGAAGGCACGGGCGACGGCGCCGGAGAGTCGGTGCGGGAGCGGGACTTCGAGAGGGCGCCGTCGCAACCCAGGACGACCAGGACCGACGCCGTGGCGGAACCGGCCGTGCCCGGCGCGCCGTCGCCGGAAAGCCGGGCCGTGGCCGTCCAGTTGCCCTTGCGGATGAGGAGTTGGCCGTTCTTCCCGTCGCCGGGCTCCGACACCCATCCGTGGTCCGATCGCGCCCGGGCGAACCCGGCCTTCAACCCGGCATCCGCCGTCGCCGCTTTGTGCTCCCCGCGCACATACTCGTGACACTCCACCGTGATGAGCTTCTGCGGCATCCGCTCCAGCGTGACGCCCTCGGCCTGCAGCGCAGAGGTCAGATCCGAGACCACGACGTCCACGGGCAGCGGCGGACCCGAAGAGCGCGGCGGGAGCGGGCCCTGGTCCCGCAGGACCAGCGTGCCGCAGCCGGTCGCCGTCGTCGTCAGCACGGTCACCATCAGCAGGCCCGCCAGACCTGCGCGCCCCCGTCGCAGTCGCACGTTCTCGTCCGCCCCTCTGTGCTGTTCCCGGCCGGTCAGTCTCCCACCACGCAGGACGACGGCCCGGCGGGGGCGCGGGGCGGACCGAGCCGGACCCGGGCCGGGTGCGGGACCGTGGCCGTGTCCGTCGTCGCTGTCAGACCCGGCTGCGATGGTGTCTGTATGCGCGACGGGGCGCGGAACCGTCCGAATCGGCGTCGGAGGGGGCACGGTGACGGGTCGGAACGACGGCTGGGCGAACACGGACTGGAGAAGCTGGCAGGACCACGACGACATCCGGCGGCGCCTCGACGAGGGGGCGGACCCGGAACGGTGGGGCGGGGGACGGGCCTTGCACCGGGCAGCGGTGTTCGGCTCGCCGGAAGTCGTCGCGGAACTGGCCGGACGTGTCGCGGACGTCGACGCGCTCGACGCCGGGAGCACCGCCCTGTGGGAAGCCGTCGTCGCCGGCCGGCCGGACAACGCGCGTGCTCTCGTCGACGCCGGAGCCGATCCCTGGCGGCCGTTGATGGGCGGCTGGTCGCCGGGGCGGCTCAGTCTGGCCGGACCGACGCCGGACCTGTTCGCCGTGCCGCAGGGGGAGCGGGGGCTGACGGAGGCGGAGCGCGCGACGGCACAGGAGGGCAGAAGGCTCGTCGCCGCACTGGGGGACCTCTACTACGACGGCACGGGCCTGGCGTGCGTGGCCGGTATCGACGCCGCAGAGGCGATACGGCGCCTGGAGGCGAGGCCCGCGCGCGCAGCGGAGGTGGCCGGCCTGCTGGAGGACCCGTACGAGTACGACCTGGAGGAGATCCTCCCCATCATCGGTGTGACGACCGTGCCGGGCGGCTGCGTCGTCACCCAGCCGTGGGGGTACGCACCGGCGATGACGGGCGTCCTGATCCGGCTGTCCGCCGGCACCGTCTGCTACGGCCTCTACGCCAACCCCAAGAGCGGCGACCAGGGCAGTACCGCCCGCGACGGCGTCATCGAGGGATCGGACCTTCACCCGGGCGGTGCGCCGGACGTGGGCGACACGCCGGAGGAGGTGCTCGCCTCCTATGTCTGCCATCACCACGCGGTGGCCTACTCCTGCGCCTACGCGGGCCTGCGCCCGACCGACCCTCGCCCCGTCGTCGGCCCGCCCGACATGTGGGCCGCACTCCCGCGGCGCGACTACTGGGACCACTGACGGGGTGCGGAGATACAGGGTCGGTCCGGGACCCTCCGCTGTGCCGCGACGGGCAACGGAACGGGGCCGGCCGGATTCGAACCGGCGTCCTCCCACATGCGGTGAAGGCGCGACAACCACTGCGCTACGAGCCCCGTCCCGCTCGTGATCATAAGAGCCGCGCGCGCTCCGGCGCTCCTGAGTTCTTCGGCACTTTGCACACACGGCGTCCCGAACGGGCACGGGACACCGGCCCGGACCGGGGCCCCGGAGACCCTGGGCGTACGCGGGTGGGTCGGCACCTGGAGCGCGCCGTCACGCGGTCCAGGTTGGCGCCCTGGATCCACGAGGATCCTCGCGAGTCCCAACTCCCCAGTCAATCCTAGGGTCTTATTGAGCCTTTTCAGAGTGGCCACCGATCGGGTGACGACTGCGACCGCATGCATCCGGTCTTGCCGCAGGCCGGAGAGCAGTCACCCTCAAGGCGCCGTTCACCCTGTGGAGTGGCCGCTGAAGAGGCTCATGGAAGCTACCCGAGGAATACCTTGGCACTCTGATGACTCTCGATGATCTGCGCGTCTTCGTCGCCGTATGCCGCGCCGGCAGCCTCAGCGCCGTCGCCAGGGAACTGTCCTGCACCCAGCCCGCCGTCAGCCAACAGGCCGGTGGCCCCGGCGGGCTCCGGCTCCGCACGCTGCGCACGTCCGGCAGCAGTGTCGGACGGACGCGGGGGTGCGGCGCCGACGGACGCCGAAGGCCCAGGAAGCGCTACCGGAGCTGCTCGCCCTCACCGTCGATCGGCGCCATGACGACGGCCGGCGAAGAGACCCCGGGCACCGCACTGGACGCCGGAGAGCACCCCCGGTGACCTCAGCACGGTCACCATGATGGGAGCGACGGCCGACCACATCGTCGACACCGGCAGGTCCCTCGGCCTCGACCTCGCCCTCCCCCTGGCCGTCCAGGCCCACCACCGGCGCGCGATCGACGACGGAAACGGCGGAGACAACTGGACCCGCATCATCGACGGCATCCGAGCACCACGCTGAACCGACGCCGCCGCGCTGGGAGCGGGCCCCGTGACAGCCCGCACCCCGCGCCGGGTTGAGCACCGATGCGCAGCACCTGCCGCACCCTCGGCGAGCCGGGTACGCCGCAGGACGACGCGATGCCGTCGGTCAGCGCAACGCGGCCACGGCGTCCTGGAATCGGTCCCGGACCTCGGGGAGCGGCTGGAAGCCGGCTGACGTGTAGGTGGCGACGGCGCCGACGTTGGAGCTCGGGGTGCAGACCATCGCGCTCGAGGAGCCCAGCTCCCGGAGTGCGGCCGCCGAGGCGACGGTGATCGCCTTGCCGTAGCCGTGACGGCGATGCTCCCGGTGTACGCCCATCGGTTCGAGCAACCCGGGCCTGGCACGTGCGCCTGCTCCGCCCCGATCACCTCGATACGCACATCCGGCGTCTTCACCGGCTTGGCGAGATCGCGGCGCGCGTGTACACGGCACCCGCGTACACGCACTGGGGAAGATCACAACTCCGACCCCCATCCACAGGGCCGACGCCGCGGAGCGGTACTCGCGAACGGCGAGGCCGAGCAGCAGCGCGGGCCGGCGACCGGTGCCGGCGGTGGACGTCGGCCACTGCTTCCGCCGGCCGGGCACGGCGGAAGCCGCTTCACCGGCCGTCGCGATCGTGTTCTCCGGAACCTCGCGCGCTACTCGCCGGTAGGGAATGATGGCGGGCAACCATCGACGCGTTCACGGGCGGAGCCAGCAGTGACGACTTCCGAGGAACCGACCACGGTGCACGCCTTCCGCGACGACGCCCTCGGTGAGCACGATGCCGTCGGGCTCACCGAGGCGATCCGTCGCCGCCAGATCGGCGCCGTCGAGGTCGCACGGGACGCGGCGGCGCGGGTCAGGGACGTGGAGGCTCGGCTGAACGCCGTTCAGGTGCAGCTCGACGTCCCGGCGCACGGCTACGGGGCGGGCGGTGTCTTCACCGGTGTGCCGACCTTCGTCAAGGACAACACCGACTACGCGGGGCTCCCCACCGGGCACGGCAGCGCCGCGTTCGCGCCGAGGGGCGCACGCAGGCACGCGCCGTTCACGCGGCAACTCCTGAGCACCGGCGTCACGGTGCTCGGCAAGACCCGGCTCCCGGAGTTCGGGTTCAGTCCGACCACGGAGTACGAGGACGCCGCGCCCGTCAGCAATCCGTGGCACACGGCCCACTCGGCAGGCGGCTCCTCCGGCGGCAGCGCGGCGCTCGTCGCGGCCGGAGCGGTGCCGATCGCGCACGCCAACGACGGCGGCGGCTCCATCCGTATCCCCGCCGCCTGCTGCGGCCTCGTCGGGCTGAAGCCGACGCGTGGGCGGGTCGTGGCGAACGCGCAGGGCCGTCAACTGCCGCTGGACATCGTCGCCGACGGCATCGTGAGCCGGTCCGTGCGGGACACCGCCGCGTTCCTCGCCGCAGCGGAGACGCACTGGCGCAACCCGAAGCTGCCGCCCCTCGGCCCGGTCGAGGGACCCTCACAACGGCGGCTCCGCATCGGTCTTCTGCTGGACTCGCCCAACGGGGTGCGATCCGACGCCGCCACCCGCGCGGCCGTCACGGAGACGGCGGCGACGCTCGAGCGGCTGGGACACACCGTGGAACCGGTGGAGTTGAAGCTCGACCCCCGCTTCACCGAGGACTTCCTCGCCTACTGGGGCCTGTTGTCGTTCCTGATCGGTGTCACGGGCCGCACGCTCGGCGCGGACTTCGACCGGCGCCGCATGGACGGCCTCAGCCGCGGGTTGCGTGAAACGTATCTGAAGGGCTGGCAGCGCACTCCGGGCGTGCTGCGGAGACTGAAGCGCACGAGGGAGGCGTACGCGGCGGCGTTCCGCGGTCTCGACCTGGTCCTCTCGCCCGTGCTCGCCCACACCACGCCGCCGATCGGCCATCTCAGCCCGGTCGTCCCCTATCCGGCGCTGATCGAGCGGATCCTGGCGTACGTCGCGTTCACCCCGGTCAACAACGTCGTCGGCACGCCGTCGGTCTCGGTACCCGCCACGAGCGCGACGGAGGACGGGCTGCCCATCGGCGTCATGTTCTCCGGCCGTCCCGGCGACGAACGCACCCTGCTGGAGGTCGCGTTCGCGCTGGAGGCGGACCGTCCCTTCCGGCGGATCCAGGACCTCTGAAATCGTTGCGCCCATGAGCACACCACCCGACGGGCTGCCCGTGTACCGCGTACTGACCGGCCCGGACGACGAGTCGTTCTGCCGGCGGGTGAGCGAGGCGCCGGCCCTCGGTTACGAACTGCACGAAGGCCCCGACGTCACCTTCGACGGCAAGCGGGTCGTGGTCGCCCAGGCACTGCTCTGGCCGATGCGGCACGGTCCCACCGGAGCCGGAGCCGGAGCCGGAGCCGGAGCCGGAGCCGCCGGGACCGCGGCCGGAGCCGGGAGCGGGACCGCCGCCGTGGCCGGAGCAGGCGGCGCCTGAAGCCGTGGCCTACCGCGCCGGCTTGAGTTCGGCCATCTCGTTCCAGCCCTGGCCCGGGACCTCGACGTTGATGATCTCCGGCGTGGTGGCGATCGCCGCCGCCATCGACTCCATGCCGGCCCGGAAATGGTCGGAGGCCACATGCGCCGCGCCCGCGTCGGCGTCGGCGAACGCCTCCAGGAGCGTGAACCTGTGGGGGTCGTCGACGCTGCGCGACCAGTCGTAGAAGAGGTTTCCGGGCTCGGCGCGGGTCGCGCGCGTGAAGTCGTCGACGATGTCGAGCCAGCGGTCGCTGTACTCGGGACGGACGGTGAACCTGACGGCGATGAAGATCATGCCGTCCACAGTGGCGCCACAGACACCGGACGGCCACTTCCGGCGCGCCGGATTCCGGCTCTGCCGGAAAACGGCTCTCCGCTCAGCGCAGCACGGTCGCCGCGGCCCGTGCCAGTGCCGCCCGAATCTCTGCGTGCCGGCGCCGGAAGTCCGAGGTGGGCAGCGACACCGACACCGCCTGCACCACACCGTCCGGGCCGTCGGCCGGCCGCGGCAGCGTGGTCGCCAGGCAGGTGAACTCCGGGTCCGCCTCGCCCATCGACACCGCGAGACCCTGTCCCCGTACCTGCGCGACTTCCCCCTCGAAGCGTTCGGCCGTCGTGATCGTACGGTCGGTGAACCGGCCCATGCCGTGCTCGGCGAGGTAGCGCCGCCGCGCCGCTTTCGGCAGGGCGGCGAGCAGCACCTTGCCGTGTGCGGTGGCGTGTGCCCGGGTCTCGGGTCCGGGCGGGAAGGGGTGGTTCAGGTCCGTCACCGGCACCGTGCTGTCGATCATGACGATCCGGCCGTCCCGGTAGGCCGTGAAGTACGCCTCCGCTCCGGTGGCCCGCCGCAGCCGGGGCAGCAGCTCGGCAATCTGCGGACCGATCCCCAGATGCCTCCGGTACGACCGGTGCAACGCGGCCAGCCGTGGCCCGGGAGCGTAGCCGGCAGCGGTCCGGACCAGGTGGCCGCGGGCTGTCAGCGGTCCCAGCAGGTGGTACACGGTCGACAGCGAACAGCCCAGCTGCCTGGCCAGGGCCTTCGCCCCGACCGGTCCCGGAGCGTCCGCCACGGCGTCGAGGATCTCCAGGGCGCGGTCGACCGACTGCGGTGCGGTTGGGCGTGCGGGGGCGGGGCGGGGCATGGTCACCTTCCTTCCGGGCCGTACGTGGTTTTCGAGCCTACGCGGCGGTGCGCCCGCCGCCGCTGCAGCGCTCAGCCCAGAAAATCCGTGACAGCGCGCACGAAGCGCTCACGGTCGTCGTGCCACGGGAAGTGGCCGGCTCCGGGCAGGACGACGGTCTCGGCCCGGGGGAACGCCTCGGCGGACGCGGCCACCGCCCGCGGCGGTGCGGCCACGTCGAACTCCCCGGCCAGCAACAGGGTCCGCCCTTCGAAGCCCGCCAGCACCTGGCGGGTCGCCGCCGGGGTGAAGGCGCCCTCCGCGTCGTACAGCGCCCCGGCTTCCTGGTTCCGCTGGTGCGCGCCCGCCGCCCGGTGCGCTTGGGCCGCCGCGTCCCACCGCCCGTGGGTGAATGGTGCGACGGATTCCCAGTGGCTCTGGGTCGCCCGCCCCTGAGTGACCGCCTCCAGGGCCTCGTAGGCAGCCGGGAACCACTCCTCGTCCCGCCGCAGCCGGGCCGTCTCCAAGCGGTCCTCGGCGGTGACCTGCCCGCCGACGGCTTGGGTGCCGGGCGTCACGAGCACCAGTTCCGAGACGCGCTTCGGGTGGCGGGCCGTGTAGAGCGTCGCCAACTCGGCCCCGGCCGAGTGGCCGAGGAGCCTGATCCTGTCCAGACCGAGGTGCGTGCGCAGCGCCTCGACGTCGCCGACCTGGCGGTCGCAGCGGTACGACGCCGGGTCGGCGCCGGCCTCGGATGCGCCCGTCCCACGCAGGTCGAGCCCGACAACCTGATGGCCCTTTGCCGCCAGACCGCCGAGGTCGCCGAAGTACGCGAACGCCCGCATGGGGCCGCCCGGCAGGCAGATCAGCGGCACGCCGTCACCGAAGACGTGGTAGGCGAGCACGGTGTTGTCAGGGGCGTGGAACGTGGCCATGGCCCGACCCTTTCAGCGGTCTCAGGGACAGGTCAAACGGGCCCGGTCGACAGGGCTCGAGTCCGTTGTGCGCCGACGTTATGCGGGCCGGGGCATGAGCGGGGAGTCTGTTGTGAACGGGCCGGGGCATGAACGCCGGTCCTTGATGAGTGGCCCGGTACCGGGACGGACCGGGCCGCCGTCACCTGCCGTGGAGCCCGTCTGCCGTCACTCGCCGGGAAAGCCTTCCCGGTACCGGCCGCCGTGCTGCTAACCTCCCCGCATGATCACGCACGCGTTCCGCATGATGCCCCGCAGACGGGGCTGCTGAGACGGACGAGTGACGTGCCGAGGCCCCGAGGACGGGGCCTCTTGCGTGTGTGTAGGCCGGAGCCCGCCTCGGGAGAGGAGGAGCTTCCCATGACCACCGATACACGTACGTACATCACCACGACCATCCCGTACGTCAACGCCCGCCCCCACCTGGGCTTCGCCCTCGAACTGGTGCAGGCGGACGTGCTCGCACGCCATCGCCGACAGGCCGGGGACCAGGTCCGTTTCCTCACCGGTACGGACGACAACTCCCTGAAGAACGTCCTCGCTGCCGAGGCGGAGGGCGTCGGCGTACAAGAGCTCGTGGACCGTAACGCGGCGGCGTTCGCCGGGCTGCGGGAGCCGCTGGCGCTGTCGTTCGACGACTTCATCCGCACCAGCAGCGATCCCCGCCACCGGGCCGGCGTCGAGCGCCTGTGGCGGCGGTGCGCCGACGCCGGCGACCTCTACCGCAAGCACTACGAGGGGCTGTACTGCGTCGGCTGCGAGCAGTTCTACGCCACGGAGGACCTCGTCGACGGCCGATGCCCCGACTACGGAACCGAACCTCAGCTCGTGTCCGAGGAGAACTGGTTCTTCCGACCCGACCCGACCCGGCCCGGCCCGGCTCGTGGAGGAGGACGAGCACCGCCGGTGACCGGCCCCGCCGCCCGCCCGCCGCCTTGTGCAACGGCAGGGGCGGGCAGATTCTGAAGATGATGAACCGTGCTGTGCAGGCTGCGAGCACATGGAACGTGGCGAGTGCCTGGAGGGCGTGGGAGGCGGCGGAGGACCGAGACCTCCGTGGCCCCCTCGATGTCGCCGTCGCCGCTGCGGTGGTGCTCGATGCCCGCGACACGGTGATCGGCTGGAGCCCGGCCGCCGCGGAACTGCTCGGATACCCGGCGGACGAGATCGTCGGGAAGCCCGCCGACGTGTTCCTGTGCGAACCGGACAGTGAGGGTGCGCGGGGTGAGCCGGACAGTGAGGGTGCGCGGGGTGAGCTGGACAGTGAGGGTGCGCGGGGTGAGCCGGACCGTGAGGGTGCGCGGGGTGAGCCGGACCGTGAGGGTGCGCGGGGTGAGCCGGACAGTGAGGGCGCGCTGCCCTTGGCCGCCGTCCCCGGCCACGAGACCCGTCTCGCGCGCCACCGCGACGGCCGCGTCATCCCGGTCGAGGCGGCTGCGTGCGATCTGGCCGGCGGGGGTGCCGCGGCGCGGATCCTGGTCCTCGCGGAGTCGGAGCGGCTGCGGCTGTGGGAGTCCCGGCTGGCGATGCTGGACGGACTGGCCACCCAGTCGCCGATCGGGCTGGCCATCTACGACACCGATCTCCGGCTGACCTGGGCGAACGCCGCGTCGGGCGAGGAGATCGGCCGGCCCCTCGAACAGTACCGGGGAATGCGCGCCGACGAGCTGTACCCGGGCGGCACACTGGTGACCGAGGGCCCCCCGCAGACACTGGACGGCGTCATGCGCCAGGTCCTCGAGACCGGCGCACCCGTCCTCGACGTGCACTTCCTGGGCCAGGTGCCCAGCGACCCCGGCCGCGACCACCTGTGGTCGTGCTCGTACTACCGGCTGCAGGACGCCGACGGCCGGGTGCTGGGCGTCTGCGAGGACGCGTTCGACATCACGGACCGCAAAGAGGCGCAGAGCCGGCTCGCCCTGCTGGTGGCGGCCGGACGCAGTGTCGGCACCAGCCTGGACGCGGTGGTCACGGCACGGGAGCTCGCCGGTGTGGCGGTCCCGGGCTTCGCCCCCGAGGTGGACGTCGATCTGGCGCCGTGGGTGCTCCAGGGCGGGGACCCGGCGGACGGCTGGGGGCAGCGG
Source organism: Streptomyces sp. NPDC048389 (assembly GCF_040706335.1). Lineage (NCBI taxonomy): Bacteria > Bacillati > Actinomycetota > Actinomycetes > Kitasatosporales > Streptomycetaceae > Streptomyces > Streptomyces sp. NPDC048389. The sequence goes on from NZ_JBEZKP010000006.1 coordinate 136,393, forward strand.
GGCGGCTTCCTCAGGGTCACGTCGAGGTCGGGGGGCGCGTCGCGTCGCGTCGTCGAATACCCGCCCGGCTCCCCCCAGCTGCGCAGCCTGTCCTCCGGCGGCCGGGTGGTCGTGGAGAACGTGCTCGTCGTGCCGTTGCGCGTCGGCGAAGGGCTGCTGGGTCTCGTCACCTTCACCCGTACGGGGCCAGGGGCCGTCTTCGACAACGGAGAGGTGGCGCTCGCCGACGAGCTGGTGGCGCGCGCGGCGGTGTCCATCGACAACGCCCGCCGCTTCACGCGCGAACACACCGCCGCCCTCACCCTGCAGCGCGAACTCCTTCCGCAGCATCTGCCCCGGCACTCGGCGGTCGAGTTCGCCCACCGCTATCTGCCCACCGACGACGTCACCGGGGTGGGGGGCGACTGGTTCGACGTCATCCCGCTCTCCGGAGCCCGCGTCGGCCTGGCCGTGGGTGACGTCGTCGGGCACGGACTGCCCGCCGCGGCCACCATGGGACGGCTGCGCACCACGGTCGAAGCTCTCGCCAAACTCGACATGGCCCCGGACGAGCTGCTCACGCGGCTGGACGACCTGGTGGTCCCCGCGCCGGACACACAACCGGCGGAGTCCGGCGGCGACCGCCCCGGTACGACGGCGGGCACACCGGTCGCCGGGGGACCGCATCCCGACGTGACCACCGGCGCGACCTGCCTTTACGCGATCTACGACCCGGTGTCCGGGCGCTGCACCATGGCCCGGGCGGGGCATCTGCCGCCGGCGGTCGTGCGCCCCGGCGGCTCGTGCTCCTTTCCCGAGCTTCCGCAGGGGCCGCCGCTCGGGCTGGGCGGACTGCCGTTCGAGGCGACGGACCTGGAGCTGCCGGCGGGCAGTCTGCTCGCCCTGTACACCGACGGTCTGGTGGAAACGCGGGACCGCGACATCGACGAGGGGCTCGAGACTCTGGGGCGTGTCCTGGCCGACCACCGCGACGTGCCGCTTGAGGATCTGTGCGACCGGGTGGTGGCCGCTCTGCTGCCCGGCGGTACGACCGCCGACGACACGGCCCTCCTCCTCGTCCGCACGCGCGAGCTGGACGCCGGGCAGGTGGCGGTGTGGGAACTGGCGGCGGAAGCGGTCGCGGTTGGTCACGCACGGGAACTCGTCACCGGGCAACTGGACGCGTGGGGCCTCGACGCGATGGCGTTCGAGACCGAACTCGTCGTCAGCGAACTCGTCACCAACGCGGTCCGCTACGCCGAGGGGCCGCTGCAGATCCGCCTCATCCGCGACCGGACCCTGCTGTGCGAGGTCGCGGACGCCGGCCACACCTCCCCGCATCTGCGGTACAGCTCGGCCGAGGACGAGGGCGGCCGGGGCCTGTTCATCGTCGCTCAGCTGGTCCAGCGGTGGGGCACCCGCTACAGCCGCTCCGGCAAGACGATCTGGACGGAACAGGGGCTCCCCGACGGTGGGGCGCAGAGCCCGGGGGAGGGCTGAGGCGGGCCGGCCGGCGGGGCAGGGCAGGTCAGCCGGCGGGCTTGTCCCAGACCGGGACGTGCTGACGGCTCTCGCTCGTGAACGCCTCGCCCGTCCAGCCGTCCCACCGGTCGCGCAGCCGCAGACCGGCGAGCTCGCCCATCAGGTCGAGTTCCGCCGGCCAGACGTGTCTGAAGGGGATCGACCGGTACTCGCCGCGACCGTCGACGACCTCGACGTAGTTCGAGCTCATCGCCTGCGTGGCGGTGTCGTAGAGGTCGAACGCCCACCGTGTGGGGCTCACATGGAACGGAACGGTGTCCTGGCCGTGCGGCAGGCTCCGCAGATCCGGGACCCACCTCGATGATGAAGCAGCCGCCGGGCTCGAGATGAGCCGCCACGTTGCGGAAGCATGCCACCTGCGCCGCCTGCGTCGTCAGGTTCATGATCGTGTTGAAGACGAGGTACGCGACACAGAACGTGCCGTCCGCCCGCGCCGTCGCGAAGTCGCCGATCGTCACGCCGATCGCGTCACCGCCCGGCTTGGCGCGCATGCGGGCGACCATCGCCCGCGACATGTCGATCCCGTGGACCGGCACCCCGCGGGCGGCCAGCGGCAGCGCGATACGGCCCGTCCCGACGCCCGGTTCAAGGGCCCGGCCGTCACCGGCGAGTCCCGCCAGGACGTCCACCGCCGGGCCCACGCGGCCGGGGGCGAACATGTCCGCCGACGACTCGTCGTAGGCCGTGGCGACCCGAGCTCCGAAAAGACCGTCGTTGTCGTCGTCCATGGCCGGCACGGTACTGCGGACGTACCCGGATGTGCGCCGGCTTTTCCGAGCCGCGACCCGCCGCCGGCGATCCGGCCGCAACACGGTTTGCCGTTACGGCCGTCGGCGACGAGTACAGGCCACTACACTCGGCCCCCGCGATTACGGGGAGGGTGTCATGACACAACGCTCTGTCACGCCGGATCCTCCCTTCACGGGCTGGGAGGACGCCGCTGAGGAGGCTGTCTACCGGAAGGCGGTCGACGCCTGCCTGAACAGCCCGCAGATGGGGCGCCGGCTGGAAGCGCGGCCGACCGTCACCGCGGAGACGGTCCGAGCGGCCATGCATCTGAACGCCAACGTGGAGCGCGCGCTGGGGCGGTGCCGCAACAGTCACCTGACGTACCGGGAGGTGAAGCAAGTGCTGGCGGAGGCCAGACTGGGGGTGGCCGGGGCTCGGGCGGACGTCGTGCTGGATCTGCGCACCTACTGCGCCTGGTTCTGTCTGCTGGCGACGCTGACCACGGTCGGCTGGATCGTTCTGTTCAGCACCTTGCCGAAAGAGCTGGATGCGCTCGTGGCCCTGGGTGTGGGCGTCTTGCTCGCACCTCCTGCCCTCTGGGTCTGGAGCAGTGTGCCGGCACGTTGGAACCTGGCGGCGCAGCTGGTCGTGCTGGTCGGAGGCGTCGGTATCCCCCTACTCGCCGTGCGTCTGCGAATGGCGACCGCGCAGTGGGCCTACGACCTGCAGAACAACGGCACCCGGCCCGTCATGCTTCTGGTGACCGAGGCACTCCTCGGTGACGACCCGCATTCGGTCCTGCTGCCGGAGAACTACGATGGGTTGCGGTCTTCGCACGGGGCCGAGTACGTGGTGCCTGCCGCCGCGGCCCGGGAGCTCGAACACAAGCTGTCCCTCCTCTCGGGCGGGACGATCGCACTCTGCGGACCCCGGGGTGTCGGCAAGACCACGCTGCTCGACGGTTGTGTCCGGGAACACGACTTCGCCGTGCGGGTCGCCGTGCCCGCCGCGTACACGCCCTACGACTTCGTGCTCGCCGTCTGTATCCGGACCTGCGAGGACTGGATCAGACACGCCGGTTACGAGGTGCCGCAGCTCGCGCGCCTCTCCGGATGGGTGCGCTTACGGCGCCGGGCCGGGAACGCGGTTCGCTCCCTGCGGCGCCGGCTCTTCTTCGCCGTGCCCGCGGCCGCCCTCGTCGTCCTCGGTTCTGCGGCGGCGGCCCGCTCGGCGTGGGACCGGCACCACGGCGCCCTGGGGGCGTGGACCGAGACGCTGTGGCACTGGTCCGACGGGCAGATCCAGGCGGTCTGGCACGGGGAGCGCGTCGGCGCCGGGTTGCTCGTCACCTGCGCCGGCCTCTTCCTCTGGCATCTGCGGACGTCCGAGAGGTGGCGTCACCGGCTGCGCGCCGTGCCGGGGCTGCTTCTGCTCCTGGCGGGACTGGTCCTGCTGGCCGGTCCCTTCGTCAGCCTGGGGTTCGACCCCGCTGTGCGGGATCACGTGGCCGCTCTCCGACCGCAGTTCGTCCTCGGCGAAGTGTTCGTGTTGCTGCTGACCGCGCTCTTCGGATTGATCCGTTCCCTGGGTATTGAGGTGGAGATCCAGGGACACCGGATCCGTGTCCACCGGTTCGCCCTGGCGGCGGCACTGGGCTGTGCGGCCCTGGCCGGATTCCTGCTGCTCTGGAACCAGCACTCGTACGCGCTGCTCGTCGAGGGCGGGAATCCGGTCCGGCTTGCGTCCTTCGTCGTCGGTCTGCTGTTGCTGCGGCTCTCGCGGTGGCGGACCAGGGCCGCCGAGCCTGCGCTGGTGAGGCAGTGCCGCGACCAGCTGTACCAGCTGAGGACCGTTCAGAGCACATCGGCCGCACTCACCCTCGGTGTTGCGCAGATGGCGAGCCCGGCGGGTGCGCACACGTCGGCACTCTCCAGCGTCCCGCCCAGTTTTCCCCAACTGGTCGACGGCTTCCGGGCCGTGCTGACGGGCATAGCCGTCCAGACGCACATGCAGGGCGGCAGGACGCTGGTGTGCATCGACGAGCTCGACCGTCTGGGCTCCGACCTCCAGGCGCTCGCCTTCCTCAGTGAGGTCAAGGCGATCCTCGGTGTTCCCCGAGTCCACTACGTGATCTCCGTCGCCGAGGACGTGGGAGCGGCGTTCGTCCGCAGAGGAATGCCCCACCGTGATGCGACGGACAGCTCGCTGGACGACGTCGTCCATGTGCGACCGGGGGATCTCGAGGAGTCCACAGCCATCATGGACAGGCGGGCGCCCGGGCTCACCCGGCCGTATGTGCTGCTGGCCCACGCACTGTCCGGCGGTGTGCCGCGCGACCTCATCCGCTACGGCCGGCGCATCATCGAACTGCACGAGAGCACCCGTTCCGTCGAACTGGCGGACATCTCCTGCCTCATCGTCGTCGAAGAGCTGTCGGACACCCTGACCGGCTTTCGCGCGCTCCTGGCGAAGCAGCCGTTGAGTGCCCTGAACGCCGATGTGCTGACCGGCTGCCGCAACGTCATGGAGCACCTGCGTCATAGCTGTCCGCACCGGACGGAGGGTCTGCTGCACACACTGGAGGTCTTCGCCGCTCTGGGGTCGTCGGGGACTTCCGGCGCGCCCCCACTGCCCGAGGCGGCCAGGCAGCTCATCGACGAAGCCTCGGCCTACGTGTACTTCGCCCTCACACTGCTCCAGGTGTTCACGCCGCCGGCGTTCGAGCAGCGGAGCACGGCCGCTCTGCGCAGCACTCCTGACGGCCACCCCCAGGTACTGGCCGAGGCGCGGCTCGAGCTCATCGTCTCCCCGCACAGCACGCGCATCGTGATCGACACCGTGCGCCGTGCGTGGGGCCTGCCGGCTCTGACCGCCCCGGCCCCGCCGGTCAGCGTGATCCCGGCCCCGCGCCGCGGTCAGCGGTGCGCTGTCGCCGGCTGCGCCCGGTCGAGGTATTCGTAGCCGCTCCCGGTACCGCACAGCACCGGGGCCGCCCGGCGCACCGCCCCCGGTGCTGTGCGGTACCGGGGGCGGTGCGTCAGGCGGTGGGCCGGGTCAGCCGGCGAGTTGCTCGTACGCGGGAAGGGTGAGGAAGTCCTCGTAGTTCTCGTCGAGGGCGACCTTCAGCAGCAGATCGTGGGCCTGCTGCCAGTTGCCTGCCTCGAAGGTCTCCGCGCCGATCTCCTCGCGGATGGCGGCCAGCTCCTCCGCCGCGACCTTCCGTGCCAGTTCGGGCGTGGCGAGTTCGCCGTTCTCGAAGACGACGCCCGCGTTGATCCACTGCCAGATCTGGGAGCGGGAGATCTCCGCCGTCGCCGCGTCCTCCATCAGGTTGAAGATCGCGACGGCGCCGAGGCCGCGCAGCCACGCCTCGATGTACCGGATGCCGACCTGGACGGCGTTGCGCAGGCCCTCGTAGGTGGGGTCGGCGTCGAGCGAGTCGATGGCGATCAGGTCGCCCGGCGCGACGGTGACGTCCTCGCGCAGCCGGTCCTTCTGGTTCGGCCTGTCGCCGAGGACCGCGTCGAAGGAGGCCATCGCGATCGGCACGAGGTCCGGGTGGGCGACCCAGGAGCCGTCGAAACCGTCGCCGGCCTCGCGGTCCTTGTCGGCCTTGACCTTCTCGAAGGCGATCTTGTTGACTTCCGCGTCGCGGCGCGAGGGGATGAAGGCCGCCATGCCGCCGATCGCGTGCGCGCCGCGCTTGTGGCAGGTGCGCACGAGCAGTTCGGTGTACGCCCGCATGAACGGGGCGGTCATCGTCACCGCGTTGCGGTCCGGGAGGACGAACTTCTCGCCGCCGTCACGGAAGTTCTTGACGATGGAGAACAGATAGTCCCAGCGGCCGGCGTTCAGGCCGGAGGCGTGGTCGCGGAGTTCGTAGAGGATCTCCTCCATCTCGTACGCCGCGGTGATCGTCTCGATCAGGACGGTCGCGCGGACGGTGCCCTGCGGGACGCCCACGTAGTCCTGTGCGAAGACGAAGATGTCGTTCCACAGCCGGGCCTCGAGGTGCGACTCCGTCTTCGGCAGGTAGAAGTACGGGCCCTTGCCGAGGTCCAGCAGCCGCTTGGCGTTGTGGAAGAAGTACAGGCCGAAGTCGACCAGGGCGCCGGGCACGGGTGTGCCGTCGAGCGTCAGGTGGCGCTCGGCGAGGTGCCAGCCGCGGGGCCGCATCACGACCGTCGCGAGCTCCTCTGCGGGCTTGAGGTTGTACGACTTGCCGGACTTCGGGTCGGTGAAGTCGATCCGGCGCTCGTACGCGTCGATGAGATTGAGCTGGCCGAGGACGACGTTCTCCCAGGTGGGGGCGGACGCGTCCTCGAAGTCGGCGAGCCAGACCCTCGCACCCGAGTTCAGGGCGTTGATGGTCATCTTCCGGTCCGTGGGCCCGGTGATCTCCACGCGGCGGTCGTTCAGGGCCGCGGGCGCCGGGGCGACCTTCCAGGAGTCGTCCGCGCGGATCGCGGCGGTCTCCGGGAGGAAGTCCAGCGTGGACGTACGGGCGATCTCGGCGCGGCGCTCTGCGCGGCGGGCGAGCAACTCGTCACGGCGCGGGGTGAAGCGCCGGTGCAACTCGGCCACGAACGCGAGGGCCGCCTCGTTAAGGACCTCTTCCTGCCGGGGCAGGGGCTCGGCATCGACGATTGCCAGCGGGGACGGCGCTGGTGCGGACATGAGCTGTCACTTCCTTCGCGAGCTTCACGGGCTGTGCGCGGACCCGCCGTGCGGCCGCCGGTTCGCCGCTGGACGGCACTGAGTGCCAGGGGCTCCGGTGTACGGCCGAGGGCGCCGTCCGAGCGGTCAGGCGCTTCTGAACAGTGGATAGTAGTTACCGCATAGTGGAAGTTCAATGGTTTGTTGATATCGAGATTCTCCGGGTCGACAGAAGGTGGCGCACCGTGCCACGCCGCTCACCGAAGGTGGCGCAGGTCTTCCGGGGTGTCGATGTCGTACGCCTCTGCCACGTCGGCGCACTCGACGAGCGTGATGTCGTCGGCGTGCGCCGCCAGATAGCTCCGCGCGCCCCGGTCGCCCACGGCGCTCTCGGCGATCCGGGCCCACCGGTCCGCACCGAAGAGCACCGGATGCCCACGCCGCCCCCCGTACGCCGCCGCCACCAGCGAGGCACGGGAGCGGTACGCCGCCCGCACCCGCGCCACCGCCTCCGCGCCGATCCCCGGCTGGTCCACCAGCAGCACCAGCGCCGCGTCCACGGGGCCGGGCGGGGCGAGCGACGAGAGCCCCACGCGCAAGGAGGAGCCCATCCCCTCCTCCCAGTCCGGGTTGTCGCGCACCACGCACCCGGACAGATCCGCCTCCCGCCGCACCCGGTCCGCCGCCGCGCCCAGCACCACGTGCACGGGATCGCAGCCGCCCTCGCGCAGCACCCGCACCGCGTACTCGACGAGCGGTCTGCCGTGGTGCTCCAGCAGCGCCTTCGGCCGGCCGCCGAGACGTCGGCCACCGCCCGCCGCGAGCAACAATCCGGCGACGGCCGGTCCTTGGGGCGCGGACGAGGTCCGAGAAGACGGCATGAGGACTTCCTATCCCGAAAGCGGGCGAATACGCGGACGGCGCGGCTTCGGCGCTGCGCCGGACGGAGGCCGGCCGCGCGATCGTGCGACCGGCCCCGCGGTGCCGGTCGTCCGACGTGGAGAGCGGGGTGCCGCCTTGGACAAGGTGCACCGTCAACACCGAGGTTCGTCATGGGGGATCAAGAGTCGATGAGTGGCCGCGCACACCGGGGAACGGTCTTCCAGCCGCTGGGTGAGGACGATCCGAAGCATGTAGCCGGATACAGGATCGCCGCTCGCCTCGGCGCCGGCGGTATGGGCAAGGTGTACTTGTCGTACACGCCCGGAGGACGCGCGGTCGCCATCAAGGTGATCCGCCCGGACTTCGGCCAGGACGCCGAGTTCCGGCGCCGCTTCGCCCAGGAGGTCCAGGCCGCACAGCGCGTGCAGGGCCTGTTCACCGCACCCGTCATCGATGCCGACGCCGAGGCCGAACAGCCCTGGCTGGCCACGGCCTACGTGCCCGGTCCTTCCCTCGCCGACGCGGTGGCCCAGCACGGGAAACTGCCCGTCGAGACGGTGCTGTTGCTGGTCGCCGGCATCGCGGAGGCGCTGCAGATCATCCACGGCGCGGGCATCGTCCACCGCGACCTCAAGCCCGCCAACGTCCTCCTCGCCGCCGACGGCCCGCGCGTCATCGACTTCGGTATCGCCCGGGCCGCCGACGCCGCATCGCTGACCAGCAGCGGCGTCACCATCGGCACGCCCTCCTTCATGGCCCCCGAACAGGCGGCCGGCAGCCAGGTCACCCCGGCCACCGGCATCTTCGCCCTCGGTCAGATCGCGGCATACGCGGCGACCGGCAGGGCGGCGTTCGGCGAGGGCACCTCGCACGGCGTGCTCTACCGGATCGTGCACGAGGAGCCGGACCTCACCGAACTCCCCGAGCAGCTGCGCGAGCTGGTGACCCGTTGCATGGCCAAGAAGCCGGAGAGCCGGCCGTCGGTCGCCGAGATCCTGACCATCTGCCAGGCCGCCAACGGCGAGACCGTGCTGCGCCGCCCGGAGGAGTGGCTGCCGAGCGTCGTGGCCGCCGAGATCACGACCCGCAAGGCCGCGCCCTCCCCGCCGGCCACCCCTGCCGGCGGTCAGCCGCCCGTGGCGGCCCCGGCACCCGTGGCGGCCGCACCGACCCACGCGCCGACCGCGCACGCCGCGCCGCAGACCCCGCCGGCCGGCTTCGGGCCCGCGCCGCAGACCTACCAGCAGCCGCCGGTCCAGCCGCAGCAGCCCGCCGCACATCAGCAGCCGCCCACGCAGCCGACGTACGGCTACCCGCAGACGGCTCAGCCGGCCCCCGGCTACGGGTACCCGCAGACGGGGCCGCACCCGCAGCAGCACACCGGCCCGCAGCCGTACGGCACCGTCGCCACGCCCGTCCCCGCCGCCACGCCGCCCAAGAAGAAGAACAAGATCCGCAACCTCGCCGTCGCCGTCCTCGTCACCCTGGCCGTCGGCGGCGCGGCAGGAGCCGGCGCGTACCTGGCGCTCTCCGGCGACGACAAGGACAACAGCGACCAGAGCCAGAGCCAGAGCGAGAGCAAGGGCGGAGCGTCGGCGGACGGTACTCCCGAACAGCAGACCCCTTCGGGCGACACCCCCGCGCCGGATGCGGACGGCGACGATCTGGACACCGCACCGGGAGACACGGTGCCCGCGCCGGAGCCCAAGACGTACACCGGGCTCGACATCGTGGACAACTACCACATCTTCCTCGACCACGATCCGGTCAAGCCGCTCGACGACGACTCCAACCCGGACCTCGAGTACGAGGGCAGCATCAGCCGGATCGACACCGAGAACGCCAGGATGATCCTGCTGCGCACCGGCCAGACCGGAGACCTGGACACCTGCCGCAGCGACACGCGCTACACCAGGACCATCGACATGGGGCTGCTCTCCAAGGGCTCCCAGATCTGCGTCCTCACGGACTCCGGTCATGTCGGGCTCGTGACGTACCAGGGCAAGTCCTCGGAGAACGACGCCAGCCGGTTCATCACCGTCGACGTGACGGTGTGGCGCAACACGATGGACCCCGTTCCGTAGTCCTGAATTAGGTCCGCGAGGTGGCGCGGTGAGGGCCGGATGGCGTTAACTGGCCCGCACCCCGCGGGCGGTCGAACGCGTCCCCGGGGGAACCGAGGGACGTGCACAAGGACGTGCGAGGGGCTGGGCTTTGTTGCGGAGCGTGGGGCAGACGCGGGTGACGGGCAGAGGCAGTGGCGAGGATCCGAGGGCGGCGGAGCTGCGGGCCGCGGTCGCCAGGCTCCGGCGTGAACTCGCCGGGCATCCCGCCGATTTCGGCGACCGTGGCATCGCCGAGGACGAACTGGCCGTACTGGCGGCGATGGTGGCGGCCGGCGACCCGGAGGTCCCCCGGATGCGCCGCTCGCTGCTGCTGATCGCGGGTGCGATCGGGTCCGTCAGCGCACTGTCGCCCGCACTGATGCAGGTCCGCGCGGCCGTGGACCTCTTCGGCGAGGTCCCGCCGCAGCAGCGCGTCTGAGCCTGCGGTGTCGGTGCCCGGGTTTCCGGCGTCCGAGGCGCGCCCGTGAACGGCCGTTTGCGGCCGCACGACGGGTGCCCCCCACGGTCGGTGGGACGCCCCCGTCGTGCGGCCGAACAACGGATGCCCCGCCCGTCGGTGGGATGAACCCGTCCACGTCGGAGTCCACGGTCTGTGCGACCATGCGCACCTCGTACCGCTTCGTGCTCCGCACGGATCCGGTACGCCGTGTGTCGGCAGCGGTGTGGCGGGTTCACCGAGTGCGGCCGTGCGCCGCAGGGGCACACGGCCGCACTCGGTGACGTGGTCAGCGCCTGAAGCCGCGCTTCGCACTCTCCTTGCCGTCGCGCGCCCTGCCCCGCGTCTCCAGGGCCGCGCCCTTGGCGGCGGTGGTCTCCTTGCCCATGGCGTGGGCGGCCTTCCGCACCAACCTGCCGACAACCTGCTCGGCCTTGGCCTTGGCCTTCTCTCCGGCACTCATGTCGGTCCTTTCGTCGGCTGCATCCACCCGGCTGCCCGAGCCGCGGGAGCGGAAACCCATCGCGTCGCACGAGCCTGGGACGGCGTACGCCCCCGGCCGCGCCGGTCCCCGGCGCCGGTTTCCGGCCGGTGGGTTCAGCGTCTGATCAGCCTCCGCGCCGTTGCCGCGGCCACCGCCGCCGTGCGGGAGTCCACGCCCAACTTGGCGTAGGTGTGCACGAGATGGGACTTCACCGTCGCCTGGCTCAGAAACAGCCTCTTGCTGATCTGCAGGTTCGACAGGCCGTCGCCCACCAGTTGCAGTACCTCCAGCTCCCGCTTGGTCAGCGCCGCCGACGGCGTCCGCATACGGTCCATCAACCGGTGCGCCACCGCCGGGGCCAGCGCCGACCGGCCGGCCGCCGCCGTGCGGACTGCCGCGGCCAGCTCTTCCGGTGGCGCGTCCTTCAACAGATAGCCCGCTGCCCCCGCCTCCACCGCCGCGAGGATGTCCGCGTCCGTGTCGTACGTGGTGAGGATCAGCACCCGCGGACCGTTCGGCAGCGCGCTGATCGCCGCCGTCGCCTCCGATCCGTGCATGCCGGTGCCGAACTGGAGGTCCATCAGCACGACGTCGACGCCGCCCACGGCCACGCGCCGCACCGCAGCGTCCGCGGTCGCCGCCTCGTCGACCACCTCGAAGTCGGCCTCGGTGTCGAGGACGGCCCGCAGCCCCGCCCGTACGACGGGGTGGTCGTCGGCGAGCAGCAGCCGGACGGGGCCGCTCACGCGGCGCGCTCAGGGATCTGGGCGGGCAGCGGCAGGATCAGCGCGACGGCCGTTCCCTGGCCTGGCGCGGACTCGACGCTCAGCGTCCCGCCGAGCGAACTCGCACGCGAGCGCATCGCGCGCAGCCCGAAGCCGCCGTCCCCGCCGTCCTCGCCGTTCCCGCCGTCACCGCGGGGCGTCGCCTCGGGGTCGAACCCACGGCCGTCGTCGACGACGTCCAGCGACACGGAGGTGTCCATGTAGCTGAGCGTGATCTCCGTACGGGACGCGGCCGCGTGCCGCTCGGTGTTGGCGAGCGCCGACTGCGCCGTGCGCAGCAGCGCCACCTCGTACGGCGTCGGCAGTGCGACGGGAGTGCCGCTGACGCCGAACCGCACCGCCGGTCCGTGGGCGCCGGCGCACAGCCGGTCCAGCGCGCCGGCCAGCGAGCCGCGTTCGAGATCCGGCGGGGAGAGGGCCCGTACGAAGCGGCGGGCCTCGGCCAGGTTGTCCTGCGCGGCGCGCCGCGCCTGCCGGACATGCCGTGACGCCGGGGCGTCCTCGTCCAGCACGCGCTCGGCGGCGCGCAGCAGCAGCTGGATGCTGGACAGCCCCTGCGCGAGCGTGTCGTGGATCTCACGGGCGAGCCGTTCCCGTTCGGTCAGCGTTCCGGCCGTGCGTTCCGCGGCGGCGAGCTCGGCGCGGGTGGCGACCAGCTCCTCGATCAGCCGGCGGCGGCGCTCGCTCTCCCGGTACAGCGCCTGGTATCCCAGCACGGTCGCCACCGCGACGGCCGCGCCGAGCAGCGGTCCGATGAAGGTGCCCGGGGTCACGGCCTGCCCGTGCAGCAGGAAGCTCGCGATCGCGGCGGTGGCCGTCGCGGCCACGGCGGCCGGGCCCCACCGCACCGGCAGCAGATGCAGTTGAAGGAAGTACAGCGGGAAGGCCACCCACAGGGCCTCCGGGGACAGGACCAGCAGCGCCAGCCACGTCGCGCCGAGCGCCGCCAGCCACAGTGCGGCGGCGCGGGGCGAGCGGTGCACGGCGGGGGTGAGGACCCCGGCCGCGTACACCGCGGCGACGAGCGCGGCGGCGGCCACCACCGCGTACGCCTGCGGCGCGCCGCCGGTGACGGCCCGTACGGCAGCCAGTGCCAGCAGCCCGGCGAGCAGTGCGTGCAGGCACAGGCGCAGCACGCGCACGACGGGGGTGAGGGCCCGGGAGGAGGAGTCCATGGTCACTCCAGCGTAAGCAGGGCGCGGAGCGAGCGGCTCAACCAAAAGGTTGAGACGGATGCACACCGGCGCGCGATGCCCTGCCGCGCCGCGCGCACCAGGCTGGGAGCCATGTTCGTCGCATGGAGAGACCTTCGCTTCGCCAAGGGACGGTTCGCACTGATGGGCACGGTCGTCGTGCTGATCACCCTGCTGGTGGGCCTGCTGTCGGGGCTGACCGCCGGATTGGCCGGGGAGAACACCTCCGCCCTCACCGGCCTTCCCGCCGACCGCATCGTCTTCGCCGCGCCGCCGGGCGGTCGGCCGGTGTCGTTCGCGCACTCGGCCGTCACCGAGAGCCAGTGGCACGACTGGGCGGCGCGCCCCGGCGTCACGGCCGCGGCCCCGCTGGGCATCCGCACCCTCGACGCGACCGCCGGGGGGCGTACGGCCGCCGTCTCCGCGTTCGGCAGCGAGCCGTCGGCCGGGCTCGCGCCGCGTCCCGTGCGGCCCGGTGAGGTGGTGCTCTCCGAACCGGCCGCGGACGAGCTGGGGCTGCGGGCCGGTGACCGCGTCCGGCTCGGCACCCTGGACGCCGAGGTCGCAGCCGTCGAGGGAGACGCCTCGTACTCCCACACCCCCGTGGTGTGGACGGCGCTCGACGACTGGCAGCGCATCGCGCAGGGGCCGGCGGCGACCGTGATCGCGCTGACCACCACGGGCGGCGCCGACACCGCCGCGGCCGACGAGGCGATCGGTACGCAGACCCGCACCGTCGACGACGCCCTGGACGCCATCGGCTCCTACCGGGCGGAGAACGGCTCGCTGCAGCTGATGCGCGGCTTCCTGTTCGTGATCTCGGCGCTCGTCGTCGGCGCCTTCTTCACGGTGTGGACGATCCAGCGCAGCGGCGACGTCGCCGTGCTCAAAGCGCTCGGCGCCTCCACCCGCCATCTGCTGCGTGACGCGCTCGGGCAGGCCGTGGTGATGCTCGCCGCCGGCACCTTGCTCGGTACCGCACTCACGGCCGGCGCCGGGGCGCTGATCAGCGGCGCGGACGTGCCCTTCGTGCTCGACGCGCCCACCGTGCTGGTGCCCGCCGCCGTGATGATCGTCCTCGGCGCGGCCGGTGCCGCCCTGTCCATCCGGCGGATCACCGCCGTCGACCCCCTGACCGCACTCGGGAGCGCCCGATGACCCTGCTGCTCGACGGCATCACCCTCACCTACCCCGACGGCCGGGGCAGGCTCACCGCGCTCGACGGGGTCTCGCTCGACGTGCCGGCCGGCTCGCTGACCGCCGTCGTCGGACCTTCCGGCTCCGGCAAGTCCAGCCTGCTGGCGGTCGCCGCGACCCTGGTCACACCCGACAGCGGCCGGGTCGTCGTGGACGGCACCGACACGGCCGGGCTGACGGCGGCGGCCAGGGCCGAGCTGCGACGGGAGCGCATCGGCATCGTCTTCCAGCAGCCGAACCTGCTGCCCGCGCTGACGGCGGCCGAACAGCTCCAGGTCATGCCCCACATGTCCGGTCGCGCCGCGCGCACCGCACGCGGCCGGGCCCTGGAACTGCTCGATGCCGTGGGGCTCGTGGACGAGGCCGGCCGCAGACCGCACCAGCTCTCGGGCGGCCAGCGTCAACGGGTGAACATCGCCCGCGCGTTGATGAACGATCCGGCGGTGCTCCTCGTCGACGAGCCGACCAGCGCGCTCGACCATGAGCGGGGCGCGGCGGTCCTGGACCTGCTGGTGCGTCTGACCCGGGAGCGGGAGACGGCGACGGTGCTGGTGACGCACGACCGGGCACATCTGGAACGGACGGACGCGGTCGCGTCGATGCGGGACGGTGTGCTGGGGGTGCGGGTGGGGTGACGGTGACACCGCCCGGCCGTGTGCGGGTGCGCCTGCGGCGGGCCGTTTGCCCTCCCCGCTCCTTCCCGTAACCGGGGGCTCTGCCCCCGGACCCCCGTGCCTCGATCTCCCCCTACGGCCTTGCGGCCGTGGGAGGTGCCCCCGGCGAGGCTGGATTCCGCTGCGCGAAATCAGCCGGTCCGGGCGGTACCCGAACCGGGCTCCGCCCGGACCCGGTTCGGGAAGGGGCGGGTGGGGGGACAACCCCGCCGCAGGCGCCACGCGCCCCTGTCAGCCCTGACCGTTGGTGTTCGCCAGCGCCGCCGACAGATCGCGGGCGACCTCCTGGAGCAGCGGCACGATCTTCTCGGTCGCCGCCTCCGTCACCCGGCCCGCCGGACCGGAGATGGAGACCGCGGCGGCCGTGGGGGAGTCGGGGACGGAGACCGCCAGGCAGCGGACGCCGATCTCCTGCTCGTTGTCGTCCACCGCGTAGCCGGCCCGGCGGACCTGCTCGAGCGCGTCGAGGAAGCCTTCGGGCGTCGTGATCGTCTTCTCGGTCGCGGCCGGCATGCCCGTACGGGCCAGCAGCGCCCGCACCTCCTCCGCCGGAGTGTGCGCGAGAAGAGCCTTGCCCACCCCGGTGGAGTGCGGCAGCACCCGGCGGCCGACCTCGGTGAACATGCGCATCGAGTGCTTGGAGGGCACCTGCGCCACGTACACGATCTCGTCGCCGTCGAGGAGTGCCATGTTGGCGGTCTCGCCGGTCTCCTCGACGAGGCGGGCGAGATAGGGGCGCGCCCAGGTGCCGAGCAGGCGGGCCGAGGACTCGCCGAGGCGGATCAGGCGGGGGCCGAGTGCATAGCGGCGGTTGGGCTGCTGCCGTACGTATCCGCAGGCGACGAGGGTGCGCATCAGCCGGTGGATGGTGGGCAGCGGAAGACCGCTGCTGGCGGAAAGCTCGCTGAGACCGACCTCCCCACCGGCGTCGGCCATTCGTTCGAGCAGGTCGAAGGCGCGCTCAAGGGACTGCACACCGCCGCTGGCGGCGGGCTTGGCTGCGTCGGTGGCGCTGGCGCTGGACGTCGGCACGTCGGCGGTCCTTTCGGGCAGGCAGGGCAAGTCAGCAGCCTACCGGGCGCAGGTGTGGGGGGACATCGGCCGCCGAGGGGCGTACTGGCCGGTCAGGGGATGTTTGTCCGTGTGTCTGAGGTGTTGCGCGAGCCTGCATCCGGTTGAAGCGACCATCCTGAAATGGAATTGTACTTCCACTTTGTGGAAACATACAAGACTCACTGCCCGAATCGGGCGGGTCTTGACGGCCGTACGCCGGAGGGGAAGACTCCTTCAACAGTTCGTTGAATTTTCGCTGAGCAGTGGAAGTGAGGGGAGCGGGTGTCCGACGTGTCCGAGGTGGAAGTGGAACTGGTCCTGCGCTCGACGCGGGTGATCACCCCCGAGGGGACGCGTGCCGCGACGGTCGCCGTCGCCGGCGGGCGGATCACCGCGGTGGGGCCGTACGACGCCGACGTGCCGGCCGGCGCGCGGCTCGAGGACTTCGGGGACGACGTCGTCCTGCCCGGCCTCGTCGACACCCACGTCCATGTGAACGACCCCGGCCGCGCCGAGTGGGAGGGCTTCTGGACGGCCACCCGCGCGGCAGCCGCGGGAGGCATCACCACCCTGCTCGACATGCCGCTCAACTCGCTCCCGCCGACCACCACGGCCGACCACCTCGCCACCAAGCGGGACGTCGCCCGCAGCAAGGCGCACATCGACGTCGGCTTCTGGGGCGGCGCGATCCCGTCCAACGTCGAGGATCTGCGTCCGCTGCACGACGCGGGAGTCTTCGGCTTCAAGTGCTTCCTGTCGCCGTCCGGTGTCGAGGAGTTCCCCGAGCTCGACCAGGAGCAGCTCGCCCGCTCCATGGCGGAGATCTCCGGGTTCGGCGGACTGCTGATCGTGCACGCCGAGGACCCGCACCACCTGGCGGCCGCCCCGCAGCAGAGCGGCCCCAAGTACGCCGACTTCCTCGCGTCCCGGCCCCGGGACGCGGAGAACACCGCGATCGAGGGCCTGATCTCGCACGCCAAGCGGCTCGGCGCCCGCGTCCATGTCCTGCACCTGTCCTCCAGCGACGCCCTGCCGCTGATCGCCGCCGCCAAGCGGGACGGGGTCGCCGTCACCGTCGAGTCCTGCCCGCACTTCCTCACGCTCACCGCGGAGGAGGTCCCGGACGGCGCCACCGAGTTCAAGTGCTGCCCGCCCATCCGGGAGGCCGCCAACCAGGACGCGCTCTGGCAGGGCCTCGCCGACGGCACCATCGACTGCATCGTCTCCGACCACTCTCCCTGCACCACCGACCTCAAGACCCCGGACTTCGCATCCGCCTGGGGCGGCATCTCCTCGCTCCAGCTCGGCCTGCCCGCGATCTGGACCGAGGCCCGGGGGCGCGGCCACACCCTCGACGACGTCGTCCGCTGGATGGCGAAGGCCCCCGCGGACCTGGCGGGTCTGAGCGCCAAGGGCGCCATCGAGGCGGGCCGCGACGCCGACTTCGCGGTCCTCGCGCCCGACCAGACCTTCACCGTCGACCCCGCAGAGCTGTTCCACCGCAACCAGGTGACCGCGTACGCGGGCAGAACACTGTACGGAGTCGTCAGATCGACGTGGCTGCGCGGCGAGCGGATCATGGAGAACGGCAACCTGGCCGAGCCGATGGGCCGGCTGCTCGAAAGGAACAACTGAACCGTGTCTGCATCCTCCATCCCCTCCTTCACCGGTGACGCCAGCCCGTACGGCGGCGGCGATCCGTACGCCGACTACCGCACCGCCGGTCCGTCGGGGTTCCCCTTCGCCCGGTACACCGACCTCGCCGACCGCCGCCTCGGCGCCGGTGTGGTGGCCGCCAACGACGAGTTCTTCGCCGAGCGCGAGAACCTGCTGAAGCCCGAGCCCGCCGAGTTCGACCCCGAGCACTTCGGGCACAAGGGCAAGGTCATGGACGGCTGGGAGACCCGCCGCCGCCGCGGTGTGTCCGCCGAGCAGCCCCATCCCACCGCCGAGGACCACGACTGGGCGCTCGTACGCCTCGGCGCCCCCGGTGTCGTGCGCGGCATCGTCATCGACACCGCGCACTTCCGGGGCAACTACCCGCAGGCCGTGTCGGTCGAGGGCACGTCCGTCGCCGGCTCGCCCTCCCCGGAGGAGCTCCTCGGCGACGACGTGAAGTGGACGACGCTCGTCCCGCGCACCGCCGTCGGCGGCCACGCCGCCAACGGCTTCGCCGTCGATGTCGAGCAGCGCTTCACCCACCTGCGTGTCAACCAGCACCCCGACGGCGGCATCGCCCGCCTGCGGGTGTACGGCGAGGTCGTGCCCGACCCGACATGGCTGGCCGCCCTCGGCACCTTCGACCTCGTCGCCCTGGAGAACGGCGGCCAGGTCGAGGACGCCTCCGACCGCTTCTACTCGCCGGCCACCAACACCGTCCAGCCCGGCCGCTCCCGCAAGATGGACGACGGCTGGGAGACCCGCCGCCGCCGCGACAAGGGCAACGACTGGATCCGCTACCGGCTGGCCGGCCACTCGGAGATCCGCGCCGTCGAGATCGACACCGCGTACCTCAAGGGCAACAGCGCGGGCTGGGCGGCCCTGTCCGTACGGGACGGGGCGGAAGGCTCCGAGTGGCGCGAGGTCCTGCCACGCACCCGGCTGCAGCCCGACACCAACCACCGGTTCGTGCTGGACGCCCCGGCGGTCGGCACCCACGTGCGGATCGACATCTACCCCGACGGCGGCATCTCCCGGCTGCGACTGTTCGGCTCCCCGACCGAACAGGGCGCGGCCCGTCTCACCGCCCGCCACCAGGAGCTCGGCGGCTGACCAGCCGTCACGGACGGGGAGGTACGACACCCTCCCTCCCTGCGGGGCGCACCGGCCGACAGCAACGGTGCGCCCCGCACGCACGTCCCGGGGCGGCGTCCCGGACGTGCGGCTCTCAGGCCGCGTGCCCGCCGTCCACCGAGAACTCCGCACCCGTGACGTACGCCGCCTCGCCGCTCGAGAGATAGGCGACCATCGACGCGATCTCGTCCGGGGTGCCGAAGCGGCCCAGTGCCGTGTCCGCCTTCTGCGCATCCGCGTACGGGCCGTCCGCCGGGTTCATGTCCGTGTCGACCGGCCCCGGGTGGATGATGTTCGCCGTGATGCCCCGCTCGCCCAACTCCCGTGCCAGGGCCTTCGTCAGACCGATCAGCGCCGACTTGCTCATCGCGTAGAGCGTGCCGCCGGGGCCCGGCACGCGCCGGGTCATGCAGGTGCCGATCGTGATGATGCGCGAGCCGCTCCCCATCCGGGCGGCGGCCGCGCGGGACGTGAGGTACACGCCCCGGACGTTCACCCCCAGCACCCGGTCCACATCCACGACCGTGATGCTCTCCAGCGGGCCGAGTACGCCGACGCCCGCGTTGTTGACGAGGATGTCCAGCCCGCCGAGGACATCGGCCGTGCGGGCCACCGCCTCTGCGGCCTCGGCCGCGTCGGCCGCGTCGGCGCGCAGCGCCACCGCACGCCGGCCCGTCGCCTCGATCCGCCGGACCACGTCGTCCGCGGCGTCCTTCCCCGCCACATACGTGATCGCCACATCGGCGCCGCCGCGCGCCAGCCGCAGCGCGGTCGCCGCGCCGATCCCACGGCTGCCGCCGGTCACCAGAGCCACCTTGCCGTCCATCGAGCCTCCATCCGCCACGTCGTTGCGGCTTCCATCACACCGGGTCCGGCGCCCCGGTTCCGGCGGTGATCGGACATCGCGCTCGGCACACCGATGAGTTCGAGGGCCGGGCGCGGTCAGAGCTGTGACACTCATCGGAACCCGATGAAACGCGATGAAACACGATGAAAGGCAACCGAACCATGGCGAAGCTCAGCCTCACCCAGTTCCTCACCCTTGACGGCGTCTACCAGGCCCCCGGCGGCCCCGATGAGGACACCACCGGCGGATTCCAGCACGGCGGCTGGTCCGTGCCCTACGGGGACGAGGACTTCGGCCGGTTCATCGACGAGGTCTTCGGCAAGGTCGGTGCCTTCCTCCTCGGCCGCCGCACCTACGAGATCTTCGCGGGCTACTGGCCCCGGCAGACCGACCCCGACAACCCGGTCGCGTCCAAGCTCAACTCCCTGCCCAAGTACGTCGCCTCGACCACCCTGGAGTCGGCCGACTGGGAGAACACCACCGTCATCGGCGGCGACCTCGTCAAGGAGGTCACCGCACTCAAGGAGCGTACCGACGGCGAGCTCCAGATGCACGGCAGCGGCAAACTCGCGCGGACCCTGATGGCGCACGACCTGATCGACACGCTGCACCTGGTCGTCTTCCCCGTCGTGCTCGGCACGGGCATGCGCCTCTTCCCGGAGGGCGCGACACCCACCGCGTTCACGCACGTCGAGGCGCGCACCACCGGCAGCGGTGCGGCGATCCACACGTACGAGCTGGCGGGCCGGCCGACGTACGGCAGCTACTGAGAGAAGCCGCGCCCGTCCCCCCGGTGCTGCGGGCCCTGCGGGCGCTGCGGGCCGGGGGGCGGGATTCGCGCCGAAGGACACGCCCCGGCGGAGGTCGTCGCGGCGGTGCGCAAGGTGGCCGCGGGTGATCCGGTGCTCTCCCCGGCGGTCACCCGCCGGGGATGCGCATATGGCGGGCAGCGGTTCGCACCGGGCAGCGGTTCGCACCGGGCAGTGGTTCGGGCGCCGGGCAGCGGTTCGCACCGGGCAGCGGTTCGGGCGCCGGGCAGCGGTTCGCACCGGGAGAGCGGCCGCGTCCGGCCGTCTCGCCATGCTCGCCGACCGCGAGCAGGAGGTGGCCCTCGCCGTGGGCCGGGGCCGGTCCGGCGCGGAGAACGCCGCCATCCCTGAGAGGGCGGCCGTCGTCACGACGCCCGGCTCCGGCGTCCCGGCCGAACCGGACCTCAACACCGTGTCCGGATCGCGCTGTTGACGCACGACGCCGGGCCGGTCGACGACGAGCCCGACGTACCCTGAGGCCATGACCATCGTCGAGCTGGCCGATTACGGGCCGGACTTCACCGCGGACCCGTATCCGTACTACGAGCGGCTGCGTGTCTCGGCCCCGGCGCACCGGGTGCGCGGTGCCGACGGCGGGGAGTTCTGGCTGATCGTCGGCCACGAGGAGGCGCGGGACGCGCTCGCCGACCCGCGGCTGTCCAAGTCCCCGGCGACGATGGGCACGACCATGCTCGACGAGCAGGTCATCGGCCCCAACCTGCTCGTGGTCGACCCACCGGACCACACCCGGCTGCGCAAGCTGGTCAGCCGGGAGTTCACCCCGCGCCGCGCGCAGACGCTGCGGCCCCGTGTCCAGCGGATCACGGACCACCTCCTGGACGCGATGGTCCCGGCCGGCCGGGCCGACCTCCTCGACGCGCTGGCCTTCCCGCTGCCCATTGTCGTGATCTGCGAACTCCTCGGCGTCCCCGCGGCCGATCGTGACGCCTTCCGCACCTGGTCGAACGAGGTCGTCGCCCCGACCTCCCCGGAGACGGGGGAGGACGCCGTCCGCCGGCTCGGGGCCTACCTCGACGAGCTCATCGCGGACAAGCGCTGCGCCGGCCCCACGGACGACCTGCTCTCCGCCCTCATCCGCACCAAGGACGAGGACGGCGACCGCCTCTCCCTCGCCGAACTGCGCGCCCTCGCCTACCTCCTGCTCATCGCCGGCCACGAGACGACCGTCAACCTCATCTCCAACGGGGTACGTGCCCTGCTCACCCACCCCGATCAACTCGCCGCCCTGCGCGCCGACTTCTCCCTTCTCGACGGTGCCGTCGAGGAGATGCTGCGCTACGACGGCCCCGTCGAGACCGCCACGGCCCGCTTCAGCGCCGCCCCCGTACCCGTCGGGGACCAGGTCATACCGCCGGGTGAAATGGTGCTGATCAGCCTGGCGGCCGCCGACCGCGACCCCGCCCGCCACCCGGACCCCGACCGCTTCGACATCCGCCGGGACGCCCGCGGGCATCTCGCCTTCGGCCACGGCATCCATTTCTGCCTCGGCGCGCCGCTGGCCCGCCTGGAGGCCCGGATCGCCGTCCGATCCCTCCTGGAGCGCTGTCCCGGCCTCGCGCTGGACGAGACGGCGGACGCGTACGAATGGCTCCCGGGCCTCCTGATGCGCGGCGTGCGGCGGCTGCCGGTGCGCTGGTAGGGAACCGCCGGGCTGCGTACGCTGCTCGCCGGACCACCCGCACCGACTCGGCCAAGGAGCGCGCGCATGAACGGACTTGATATCGAGACCGCCCGCAAGGTACTCGACAGCCAGCCGTTCAGCAGGCTGGTCGGGGCACGGATCTCCGCCTTCCGGGACGGCGAGGCGGTGCTGGAGGTGGACATCCGCGAGGAACTGCACCAGCAGAACGGCTTTCTGCACGGAGGCGTGGTCGCCTACGCCGCCGACAACGCGATCACCTTCGCCGCCGGTACGACGCTCGGTCCGGCCGTACTGACCGGCGGGTTCTCCGTGCAGTACGTGCGGCCCGCCACCGGGCGCACGCTGGTCGCCCGTGCCGCCGTCGTGCACAGCGGGCGCCGGCAGGCCGTCGTCCGCTGCGATCTGTTCACCGCCGGCGCGGACGGTGACGAGACCCTCTGCGCCGTCGCGCAGGGCACGGTCCTGTCCGCCGGGCCGGCGTGACCTCTCCCGCCGGCGCGGCCTCTCCCGCCGGCACGGCCTCTTTGCACCCACCGGCGCGACCGCTTTCACCCCGCCGGCATGACCTCTTCCCACCCACCGGCGCGACCGCTTCAGGCCCGGTGACGGCGGCGCCGAGTCAGTCCGCCGGGATCTCCTCCAGCCGGACCGGCCGCCGCTCGCGGCGGGACAGCTCGCACGCCTCTGCCACGCGCAGCGCCGTCAGCGCCTCGCGGCCGTCGCAGGGGTTCTCCGCCTCGCCTGCCACCAAACGCACGAAGGTGTCCAGCTCCGCCTTGTACGCCGGGGCGAAGCGCTCGAGGAAACCGGGCCACGGCTTGTCGACGGGCGGCAGGCCGTGCGGCTCGGTCGAGCTGATCGGCGTACGGTCGTCGAGGCCGACGGCGACCTGGTCGAGCTCGCCGGCCAGCTCCATCCGCACGTCGTAGCCCGCTCCGTTGCAGCGGGTGGCGGTCGCCGTGGCCAGGGTCCCGTCGTCCAGCGTGAGCAGCGCCGCGGCCGTGTCGACGTCGCCCGCCTCGCGGAACATGGCGTGTCCCGCGTCCGAGCCGGTCGCGTACACCTCGGTGATCTCCCGGCCCGTCACCCAGCGCAGGATGTCGAAGTCGTGGACCAGGCAGTCCCGGTACAGCCCACCCGACAGCGGCAGATACGCGGCGGGCGGCGGCGCCGGGTCGGAGGTGATGGCCCGCACGGTGTGCAGCCTGCCGAGGCGGCCGGAGCGCACCAGCTCGCGGGCCGCGGTGTACCCGGCGTCGAACCGCCGCATGAAACCCAGCTGGAGCGCGGTACCCGCCTGCTCGACCTCGCGCAGTGCCGCCAGGGTGCCCGGCAGGTCCAGGGCGATCGGCTTCTCGCAGAACGTGGGGAGCCCGGCACGCGCGGCGCGGGCGATCAGCTCGGCGTGCGAGGAGGTCGCCGAGGCGATCACCACCGCGTCCACGCCCCAGGTGAAGATCTCATGGGCACTGGGGGCGGCGGTGGCCCCGCAGCGGTCCGCCACGTCGGCGGCTCTGGCCGCGTCGGTGTCCGCCACGACCAGTGAACCCACCTCACGATGGCGGCTCAGCACGCCCGCGTGAAAGCTTCCGATACGGCCCGTACCGATGAGTCCGATGCGCATGGCCCAAAGGTGGAGGCGAGGCCGCCACGCTGTCAAGGCTTTGTCCTGACAACCGAACCTCACGACTTCCCGTCAACATGGGGTGCGACTACGCTCCCTCACGTGCCAAAGCAGCCCAGACACGAGACGGAACCGTCCCTGTCGCTCCAGCTCGGCGTGGACCGGACCAGCCCGGTCCCGCTCTACTTCCAGCTCTCGCAGCAGCTGGAATCGGCCATCGAGCGGGGAGTCCTCACCCCGGGCAGCCTGCTCGGCAACGAGATAGAACTCGCGAGCCGGCTCGGCCTGTCCCGGCCGACCGTCCGCCAGGCCATCCAGTCCCTGGTCGACAAAGGGCTGCTGGTGCGCCGCCGCGGTGTGGGCACCCAGGTCGTGCACAGCCAGGTCCGCCGCCCGCTGGAGCTCAGCAGCCTCTACGACGACCTCGACGCGGCCGGTCAGCGGCCCGCCACCGTCGTCCTGGACAACCTCGTCGAGCCCGCGAGCGCCGAGGTCGCAGCGGCGCTCGGCGTACCGGAGGGCAGCGACGTCCGGCGGATCGAACGGCTGCGCTACGCGCACGACGAGCCGATGGCCCGGCTGCGCAACCATCTGCCGGCCGGCCTGCTGGACTGCGGCACCGAGCGGCTGGAGGCCACCGGCCTGTACCGGATGATGCGCGCCGCCGGTATCACCCTGCACAGCGCCCGCCAGTCGGTGGGCGCCCGCGCCGCGACGCCGGAGGAGGGCGAGCTGCTGGGCGAGCCGGCCGGCGCGCCCCTGCTGACGATGGAACGCGCCACGTTCGACGACACCGGGCGGGCGGTCGAGTTCGGCTCCCATGTGTACCGGGCCTCGCGATACGCCTTCGAGTTCCAGCTCCTGGTGCGCCCGTAACCCCTCGTCCACGGGTAAGAATGTTCGGACAAAGTCTTGACGGGGTCGCGGGGCGGCCGTAGAAACTCACCCAGCCGCAACCGGGCGGCCGGGAGAGAAGGCGGACCCACCATGCGTACCACCCGCACGGCAGCAGCCCTGCTCGCCGCATGTGCCCTGGCCGTCGTCGCCGGATGCAGCAGTTCCGGCGGCAAGGAGGCCGACGGGAAGCCGGCCGGGGGCGGCGGCGAAGCCGCGAAGACGCCCCGTATGAAGATCGCCATGGTGACGCACTCGGGTCAGGGCGACACCTTCTGGGACATCGTCCAGTCCGGCGCCGAGGTCGCCGCACGCAAGGACAACGTCGACTTCCTCTACGCGGCGCACCCGGAGGGCAAGGAACAGGCACAGTTGATCCAGACGTACATCGACCAGAAGGTCGACGGGATCATCGTCACCCTCGCCAAGCCGGAAGCCGTCGGCGCCGTGGTGAAGAAGGCGGTCGCCGCCGGTATCCCCGTCGTCACGATCAACTCCGGGGCCGAGTTCTCCAAGGGGCTCGGCGCGCTGAGCCACATCGGCCAGGACGAGTCGGTGGCCGGTGAGGCCGTCGGCGAGGAGCTCGGCGAGCAGGGGAAGAAGAAGGCGCTCTGCGTCATCCACGAGCAGGGCAACGTCTCCCTCGAGGCGCGCTGCGCCGGCGTGAAGAAGGCGTTCGGCGGCACGGTGGAGAACCTCAACGTCGAGGGCACGAACATGCCCGCCACGACCTCCTCCATCGAGGCGAAGCTGCAGAGCGCCAAGGACATCGACGCCGTCGTCACCCTGGGCGCGCCGTTCGCCGCCGCGTCGGTGAAGGCCAAGGAGGGCGCCGGCTCCACGGCCGAGATCAGCACGTTCGACCTCAACGCCGAGGTGGTGAAGCGGCTGAAGGCCAAGGAGATCACCTTCGCCGTCGACCAGCAGCCCTACCTCCAGGGGTACCTCGCCGTCGACGAGCTGTGGCTCAACAAGGTCAACGGCAACGTGATCGGCGGCGGCAAGCCGGTCCTGACCGGCCCGGCCCTGGTCACGGAGAAGGACGTCCCCGCCCTCGAGAAGCTCACGGCCGACGGTACGCGGTGAACGCGCGAACGCACGCGGTGAACGCGCGAAACGCACGCGGCCGACGTGCCCCGCACGGCCCCCGCCGCCGCCTCCCCGCCCCCGCCGCCTCCCCCGCGACCAGCGATGACCGATACTTGGGCGGCCGGCCGGCTCCGCCTCGGAGCCGGCCGCGGCAGGCAGCACGGCGAGTACGGCAAGAAGGGCACCACACCGTGGCAAGGGCAAGGACAGGGGTACGCGCGCTGGGCGCGGTGCTGGCGGCGGTGCTCGGAGCCTCCCTCGCGGGGGGATGCAGCAGCACCGGCGGAAAGCGCGCGGAGGACGCCCGCAAGGCGCAGGCGGCAGCCGGGAAGGCCGCAGTGAACACCCCCCGCTGGACCTTCGCCATGGTCACGCACTCGGGCGACGGCGACACGTTCTGGGACATCGTCCAGAACGGCGCCGAGCAGGCCGCGGCCAAGGACAACATCAACTTCCTCTACGCCCACAGCGACGAGGGACAGCAGCAGGCGCAGCTCGTCGACTCCTACATCGCCAAGAAGGTCGACGGCCTCATCGTCACCCTCGCCAAACCCGACGCCATGAAGGCCGTCGTCGCCAAGGCCCGCAAGGCCGGCATCCCCGTGATCACGGTGAACTCCGGCTCCGAGCAGTCCAAGGCGTACGGCGCCCTCACCCACATCGGCCAGGACGAGAACATCGCCGGCGAGGCCGTCGGCGACGAGCTCGACGCACGCGGCCGGAAGAAGGCCCTGTGCGTCCTGCACGAGCAGGGCAACGTCGGCCACGAGCAGCGCTGCGCCGGTGCCAGGAAGACCTTCGACGGCACGATGCAGAACCTGTACGTCGACGGCACCAACATGCCCGACGTCCAGGCGTCCATCGAGGCGAAGCTGCAGACCGACCGGTCCATCGACGCGGTCGTCACCCTGGGCGCGCCCTTCGCCGACGCGGCCGTGCAGGCCAAGGAGAGCGCCGGGTCGAAGGCCGAGATCGACACCTTCGACCTCAACGCGAGGGTGGCCGGGGCACTGCGGCAGGGCTCGCTCGGCTTCGCCGTCGACCAGCAGCCCTATCTCCAGGGCTACCAGGCCGTGGACCTGCTGTGGCTGTACCGGTACAACGGCGACGTACTCGGAGGAGGACGGCCGGTGCTGACCGGACCGCAGATCATCACCGAGAAGGACGCCGCCGAGCTTCAGGAATACACGGAGCGGGGGACCCGATGAGCCAGGTCGCACCACCGGCGACACCCGACAGGACACCTCAGAGACAGGACGAGCGGCTGCTCGGCACCTCGCCGCTGCGCAGACTGATGGGCCGGCCCGAGCTGGGCTCGGTCGTCGGCGCACTCGCCGTCTTCGTCTTCTTCTCGATCGTCGCGGACGCCTTCCTCCAGCCGTCCAGCCTCGCCACCGTCCTGTACGCGGCCTCGACGCTCGGCATCATGGCCGTGCCCGTCGCCCTGCTGATGATCGGCGGCGAGTTCGACCTCTCCGCCGGTGTCATGGTGACCAGCTCCGCGCTGATCTCCTCGATGTTCAGCTACCAGATGACCGCCAACGTCTGGGTCGGCGCGCTCGTCTCGCTGCTGCTCACGCTCGGGCTCGGCGCCTTCAACGGCTTCGTGCTGACCCGCACCGGGCTGCCCAGCTTCATCATCACCCTCGGCACGTTCCTGATGCTGACAGGCCTGAACCTGGGCCTGACCAAGCTGATCAGCGGCACGGTCTCCACCAGGGCGATCGGCGACATGGAGGGCTTCGGGTCGGCATCGAGCGTCTTCGGCGAGTTCACCGTCGGCGACACGACCGTCAAGGCGACCATCGTGTGGTGGTTCGTACTCATCGCGCTCGCCACCTGGATCCTGCTGCGGACCCGCTTCGGCAACTGGATCTTCGCGGTGGGTGGCGGCGCCGACGCGGCCCGCGCGGTGGGCGTTCCCGTCAAGCGGACCAAGATCCTGCTGTACATGGGCGTCGCCTTCGCCGCCTGGGTCTCCGGGCAGCATCTGCTCTTCTCGTTCGACGTGGTGCAGTCGGGTGAGGGCGTCGGCAACGAGCTGACGTACATCATCGCGGCGGTCATCGGCGGCTGTCTGATCACCGGCGGCTACGGCTCGGCGATCGGCTCCGCGGTCGGCGCGCTGATCTTCGGCATGACCAGCAAGGGCATCGTCTACGCGGAGTGGAACCCGGACTGGTTCAAGTTCTTCCTCGGAGCGATGCTCCTCCTGGCCACCCTGCTCAACGCATGGGTACGCAAGCGTGCGGAGGCGACCACCTGATGAGTGCCCTTGTCGAGCTGGACGGCGTCAGCAAGTACTACGGCAACATCCGGGCCCTCGAAGGCGTCTCGCTCGAGTGCCGCGCCGGTGAGATCACCTGCGTCCTCGGGGACAACGGAGCGGGCAAGTCCACCCTGATCAAGATCATCGCAGGGCTGCACCGGCACGACGCCGGCTCGCTGCGCATCGAGGGCGAGGAGACCTCGCTCACCAGCCCGCGCGAGGCGCTGGACCGCGGCATCGCCACGGTCTACCAGGACCTCGCCGTCGTCCCGCTGATGCCGGTGTGGCGGAACTTCTTCCTCGGCTCGGAGCCGACCAGGGGCAGGGGGCCCTTCAAGCGTCTCGACGTCGAGACGATGCGCGAGACCACCCGTTCCGAGCTGCTGCGGATGGGCATCGACCTGCGCGACGTCGACCAGCCCATCGGGACGCTGTCCGGCGGTGAGCGGCAGTGCGTGGCGATCGCCCGCGCCGTCTACTTCGGCGCCAAGGTGCTGGTGCTGGACGAGCCGACCGCCGCACTGGGCGTGAAGCAGTCCGGCGTCGTGCTGAAATATGTGGCCGCCGCCCGTGACGCCGGCCTCGGAGTGGTGCTCATCACCCACAACCCGCACCACGCCTATCTCGTGGGTGACCGTTTCGTGCTGCTGAAGCGCGGCGTCATGTCGGCGAGCCACACCAAGCAGACCGTCACACTCGACGAGCTGACCCGGCAGATGGCGGGCGGCAGCGAGCTGGAGGACCTGCGCCACGAGCTGGAACGCGCCCCCGAGCCCACCCGGCTCGGCGGCCACCCGGCCGGCGGCGGCCGGGACGCCGGGTGACGCACGGTTCGGGGGAGGGACCGCCCGCCTACTAGCATCGAGGGGGCGGACCCCCACCCGCCCGGACCCCACCCGCCGAGGACCCGGACCGGCCACCACGACCCGCAGGGACGACTTGAGTACGTACCGCGACTTCACGAACCGAGGCACCGCACGCGCCACCCTCCTCAAGACGGTCGGCACACGGGAGCGGCGCTCGCATCTCACCGCGCCGCGCGTCCCCACGGTCGGTATCGACATCGGCGGCACCAAGGTCATGGCGGGCGTCGTCGACGCCGACGGGATCATTCTGGAGAAGGTCCGCACCGAGACGCCCGACAAGTCCAAGAGCCCCAAGGTCGTCGAGGACACCATCTGCGAGCTGGTCCTCGACCTGTCCGACCGCCACGACGTGCACGCCGTGGGCATCGGCGCGGCCGGCTGGGTCGACGCGGACCGCTCCAAGGTCCTCTTCGCCCCCCATCTCGCCTGGCGCAACGAGCCCCTGCGGGACGCGCTCTCCGCCCGCCTCGCCGTTCCCGTGCTGGTCGACAACGACGCCAACACCGCCGCATGGGCGGAATGGCGCTTCGGCGCCGGACGCGGCGAGGACCACATCGTCATGATCACGCTCGGCACCGGTATCGGCGGCGCGATCCTCGAGGACGGACAGGTCAAGCGCGGCAAGTTCGGCGTCGCCGGCGAGTTCGGCCACATGCAGGTCGTGCCGGGCGGCCACCGCTGCCCCTGCGGCAACCGCGGCTGCTGGGAGCAGTACAGCTCGGGCAACGCCCTCGTCCGCGAGGCCCGCGAACTGGCCGCCGCCGACTCCCCGGTCGCGTACGGCATCATCGAGCGGGTCGGCGGAAACGTCGGCGACATCACCGGACCGCTGATCACCGAGCTGGCCCGTGAGGGCGACGCGATGTGCGTCGAGCTCTTCCAGGACATCGGTCAGTGGCTCGGGGTCGGCATCGCCAATCTCGCCGCCGCGCTCGACCCCTCCTGCTTCGTCATCGGCGGCGGCGTCAGCGCCGCCGACGACCTGCTGATCGGACCCGCAAGGGACGCGTTCCGCCGCCACCTGACCGGCCGCGGCTACCGCCCGGAGGCGCGGATCGCCAAGGCCCAGCTCGGCCCGGAAGCGGGTATGGTCGGCGCGGCCGACCTCGCACGGCTGGTGGCGCGCCGCTTCCGTCGCACCAACCGTCGCCGAGTGGAACGCCATGAGCGCTACGAGCGCTACGCGCAGGCCCTGCGCAGTCCGAGCTCCGCACGCCTCACCCAGGAACCCCCGTCATGACAACGCTGACCACCCGCCGGCCGACACCGCAGACCCCGCCGACCCCCGAGGGCCGGCGCCACATGATCGTGCGCCGCTGGATCACCGCGATCGTCATCGTGCTCCTCATCGGCATCCCGGCCGGTTATCTGGTGATCTCCGCCGAGCAGAGCCGCGCGAGCGGCCGCGACAAGCAGGCTGAGTCCGCCGCGGAGGGCCTGCGCGATTTCTGGCCCTCCCTGATGAAGCGCCGCATCTTCGAGGTGCCGATCCCCGAGGGTTCCACGCGGGTCGCCTACTTCGAGACCAGCAACTGGAAGACCAGCCGGCTGTACGTGCAGTTCCGCACCTCCGCCGAGGGTCTCGACGCCTTCCTCGAGGGCGTGGGCACGAGCCGCGGCGCGCTGGAGGCGGGCAAGGTCACCATCGGCGACCGCGACGCCGGAGTGGTCGGCTGGAACTTCGGGCTCGAGGACCGCGCGTGGGCGGGCACCGTGCACACCCAGAAGGACCCGCGCCCCAGCCAGGACATCACGGTCGATCTGACCGAACCGGACCATCCGTGGGTCTACGTCGTCTCGACGGCCAACCCGTAGGAAGCCCGCTCAGTCGACAGGTGGTCCACATGAGGCGCGTAGACCGGTTCAGACCATGGTGGTCCAGGTGCGTCGACGCCGGTCGTGAAACGGGTGTGAGAGGTGACGGGCTCCCGCCTTCCGGTCCGGCGGGTCCGACGGACGGTCCGGAGACGGGTGCGACCGATGCCCCCGTGACTTCACGACCGAGGGCGGCCGGGGCCGTGGGTGTCCACAAGGACGACGCGGCAATCCGGAGGAACGCCGTCCACCGTGGAGGGAGCCGGCACCGCGTAGCGCCGCAGGACCGCCCGCGTGACGGAGTCCAGGGCTCCCCACAGGACGGGCGCAATCCGCGGTGGACGCCCTGCGCGCCCAGAAGGACCACGCCCGCTGTCTCGTTGAAGACCGCCGAGCGCACTACCTGGTGTCGGTGAAGAACGACCAGCCATCCCCGCAGGGCAGTTGAGTACGCTGCCCTGGAGTCGGTCCCCGTTCCGGACCGCTCCCGCGACCGTGGGCACGGCCGAGAGGAGATCCGCGAAGTCAAGGTCGTCACTGTCAGCGCACTGCTCTTCCCGTATGCCCGCCAGATGGTGCGCATTCGCCGCAAGCGCCGCGGCATCAGCAGGAAGAAGCGGCAGACCGAGACCGCCTACGCAGTCACCGACCTGTGCGCCGAGCAGGCCATCGCGAAGGAGACCGCGGCCTGGGCACGCGGGCACCGGATCATCGAGAGCACCGTCCACCGGACCAAAGACGTCACCTTCGGCGAGGACGCCGGCCAGGTTTGTTGCCCCCGCATCCCGGTCGTCATGAGCGCCCAGCGCGACCTGGCCCGCGCCACCCTCCACCGGGCCGGCTGGGCCGGCATCGCCTGCGGCCGACGTGCTCACGCCCAACCCGAAACCGTCCTCGCCCTCCACGGAATCCCGTGATCAAGCCGGACGATCAAGGCTCCCCTCGGGGCCCTGGGGATCTCCCGTATGCCGTGGCCCTCGCCGCGGATAGAGTGGACGGTGATCGACAGGGACGGGCCGGGCGAGGGCGGAGGACGGCGTGGGTGGTGCCGAGGAGAGCAGGAGCACGGGCACCGGGCGCCCGACGTCGCGGGACGTCGCCCGGCTCGCCAGCGTGTCGCACACCGCGGTGTCCTTCATGTTCAACGGCCGCGCCGAGGGCAACCTCTCGCCCGCGACCCAGGAACGCATCCGGCAGGCCGCCGTCCAGCTGGGATACCGCCCCGACCCCGTCGCCCGCGGTCTGCGCCGTCGCCGTACGGCCGTGATCGGGCTGGTCACCGACGAGATCGCGTCCTCGCCGTTCGCCGGTCGGCTGCTGCGCGGCGCAATGGAGACCGCCTGGGACAGCGAACACCTCGTGCTCACCGTCGACTCCGGCGGTGACCTTGCCAAGGAGGACGCGGCCGTCGCGGAACTGCTCGACCGGCGGGTGGACGGCATCATCTACGCGGCCATGTCGCTGCGCCGGGTGCGGGTCCCCGAGGGCTTGCACCGCACCCACTCCGTTCTGGCCAACTGCCTGCCCGAGGACGACTCCCTGCCCGCCGTGGTCCCCGCCGAGCGCGCCGGCGGCCGTACCGCGGCCCGGCTGCTGCTCGGTGCGGGCCACCGCCGGCTCGCCGTGATCGGCGGTGTGGACGACATCGCCTCGGTGGAACGTACCCGCGGCTTCCGGGACGCGCTGCGCGCCGAGAGCGTCACCGTGCCCGAGGAGTGGATCGTGCGCGGCGGCGGGGAGATCTCCGCGGGGTACGCAGGGGCACTGCGCCTGCTCGACGGGGTCGATCCGGGCCGCCGCCCCACCGGCGTCCTGTGCTACAACGACCGGGTCGCGGCGGGCGTCCTGCATGCCGCGACCCGGCTCGGGATCGATGTGCCCGCCGATCTGTCGGTGGTCGGTTACGACGACCAGGAGCACATGGCCGCGTTCCTCACCCCGCCGCTCACCTCGGTCGCGCTGCCGCACCGGGCGATGGGGGAGGCGGCGGCCCGGCTGCTCCTGGACGCCATCGACGCCGGCCGTACGCCGCCCGCGACCGTCCGGCGTCTGGCCTGCCCGGTGGTCAGCCGAGCCTCCGTGGGACCGGCGCCCACCCGGTGACCCGGGCACCCGGCCCGTCGACCGTCAGCTCGGCGATGTCGCCGGGGCGCTGGTAGACGCGTTCGGTGACCATCGCCCGTTCCGCGACGAAGAGTTCGAGGAGCGAGCCGTCGACGAGCAGCCGGAGCGCGAGTTCCGGCCCCTTCGGTACGTGCACGGTGATCGGGGCGGACCCTTCCCTGCCGGTCCGGGGCCAGGCGCTGCGGTCGAGGAGGACGGTTCCCCTGGCGGGGTCCACCCGGACGGTCAGCTCCCGGCCGGACGCGTCCCGGAGCAGGCTCACCGTGGTCGGTTCGCATGCGGTGATCGTCAGGTCGTACGTCTTTGGAAGCGGAGCCCGGCCCGGCGCGGTGACGAACGGTTCGGCCGGGCGCAGCAGGTCGAGCTCCGGGGCCGGACTCACGCGCAGCGTACCGTCGGGGTGCACGTCGACGACGCGTGGCGCGGTGAGTACGCCTGCCCATCCGGCTCGGTGCACCTCCTCGTGCGGACGGGCCTCCCACGACCAGCCCCACAGCAGTGCGCGGTCCTGCTCCTGGAGCACGGCGGGAGCGTAGAAGTCCCGCCCCTGGTCGAGCCGACCGCCGGTGCGCGTCTCGAACCTCAACGTTTCCCGGCCGTCGACTTGCAGACGGCCGGTCAGGTAGGCGGTCGAACAGGGGTCTCCGTCCCACAGGGACACCAGAAGGACGTGGTCGCCGCCGGCTGTCCGGTACAGGTGTGGGCACTCCCAGCCCACCGCCTTGTCACCGAACGCGCCCGTGGCCACCGGGTCCTTGCCGTCCAGCAGCACTCCGGCGAACCGCCAGTCGGTCAGGTCGTCGCAGTCGTAGAGCAGGACCGACGGCGTGCTGTCGGCGTGCCCGGCCCCGACGAGGGCCCAGCGCCGGTCCGCGTGGCGGAAGACGAACGGGTCGCGGAACATCACCACGTCCAGTCCTGGCGGCGGCCCTGCCACCACCGGCGTCGGCAGCGGCTTCCACTCGGTCAGTCGCTCGTCTTCCGGGTCCGCCGCTCGCGCCAGGCAGATGGTGCCGAGACCGGCGTGGTCACGGTCGATGCCCGTGTACACGGCGGTCGGTGTCCCGGCGTCGTCGACGACGCAGCCCGACCAGCAGCCGGCCTCGTCCGGGCCGCCGGGTGTCGGTGTGAGCGCGATCGCGTGGTACTCCCAGTGGACGAGGTCGCGGCTGGAGGCGTGGCCCCAGTGGATGTCGGCGTGCACCGGGGCGCCCGGGTTGTACTGGTAGAAGAGGTGATGGCGGTCGCACCAGCGGAACGGTCCGTTGGGGTCGTTGATCCAGCCGGCGGACGGACGGATCCTGAAGCGGGGTGTGTGGCTCAACGGTTGACTCCTGCTGAGGTGATGCCCTCGCGCAACGGGCGCTGGCCAACGACGAACACTGCGACGGCGGGGAGCATCGACAGCACGACCCCGGCCAGGACCACCGAGATCGACCCGGTGCCGAGGTTGCCCTGCAGGGAGACCAGGCCCAGCGGAAGCGTGTAGTTCTGGCTGGAGGTCTCCAGGATCAGCGGGCGGAAGAACTCGTTCCAGTGGTAGTTGAAGGCCAGCACGCCGACGATCGCCAGGCCGGGTGTGGCCAGCGGCGCGTACACCGAGCGGAAGATCCGCCAGGGCCCCGCGCCGTCCAGCATCGCCGCCTCGCCCAGGTCCTTCGGCATGCCGAGGAAGTACTGGCGCATCAGGAAGGTGCCGAAGGCGGTCGGGAAGGCCGGGATGATCAGGCCGAGGAGGGTGTCGGTGAGGCCCATCGACTTCAGCACCAGGAACACCGGCACGATGGTGACCTGCAACGGCACCATCATGGTCGCCAGGACCAGGCCGAACAGGGGCTTCTTGAAGCGGAACTCCATGCGGGCGAAGGCGTATCCGGCCAGGCCCGCCGTGATCATCTGGCCGACCGCGATCAGCGCCGTCACCAGCGTGGAGTTCAGGGCGAGCAGCCATACGTCGATCTGCTGGAAGACCCCGCGGTAGGCGGCGGTCGTCGGGTCGACCGGGATGATCTGCGGGGGCAGGTCGAAGGACTGGGCCGGGGTGCGCAGGGAGGTGGCGATGGTCCAGATGACCGGACCGAGCGTCACCAGGGCGCAGACGGCCAGTCCGGCGATCCGGGCCCAGGGGGCGAGCGAGTACCGTACGCGGCGCAGGGACGGGGTTGCTTGGCTCATACGGCTCACCGGCTCACTGGTAGTGGACGAAACGCCGGCTGAGCCGGAACTGGAAGGCGGTGACCGCCATGATCAGCACGAAGAGCAGCACGCCCACCGCGGACGCCTCGCCGAAGTCGAGCTGCTCGAAGGCCCTCTCGTAGATCACCATCACCACCGTGCGGGTGGCGTCGCCGGGCCCGCCGTCGGTGAGGACGTAGGGCTGCTCGAAGACCTGGAGGGCGTTGATGATGCCGACCACCGACGCGACGAGCAGGGTCGGCGACAGCAGCGGCAGGGTGATGCCGAGGTGCTTGCGCAGGCCGGTCGCGCCGTCGAGGGCGGCGGCCTCGTGGATCTCCTTGGGGATGTTGTTCAGACCGCCGACGAACAGCAGGAAGGAGAAGCCGAACTGCTGCCAGACGTAGACCAGGATCACCGTGGCCATCGCCGCGTGCTCCGAGGTCAGCCAGGGCACGGGCGCGACGCCGACCAGGCCGATCAGCCAGTTCACCACCCCGAAGTCCTGGTTGAACAGGTACTTCATCACCACCGAGATGGATGCGGCGGACAGCACGAGCGGGAAGAAGAACGCCGAACGGAACACCGACCGCAGCCACACCGGCATCCGCCCGTTCAGCGCGAGAGCCAGCGCCAGCGCGATCAAAAGTTGCAGCGCGACCGCGAGGACCATGAAGAGGAGCGTGTTGCGGAAGGAGACCAGGACGGTCGAATCCGTGAAGGTGGTGAGGTAGTTGGCGCCGCCGGCGAAGCGGGGCGGGTCGATCACGTCCCAGTGGAAGAGGCTCAGCACGATGGACCCGATGATCGGCACGACCGTGAAGACGACGATGCCGACGACCGTGGGTGCCAGGAACAGCGCGGCCAGCAGCCGGGTGCCGCGGTCACGGACGGAGGGCCGGGCGGTGACGGCGGGTGGCGGGGCGGGCCGTGAACTCACTTGCCGCATCTGAGTGTTCGTCATACCTCACGCTCCATGGCCTTCTCCAGGTCGCCCTGCATCCGGCGCAGTGCGGGACCTACCGCACGGGGTGAGGCCAGCGCGGTGCCGGTGTACTTGAGCAGGACGTCGGTCACCTCGGCGACCTGCGGCGGCGCCGGGATCGGGCCGGTGTCGGGAAACCGGTCGAGGGTGTCGTAGAAGACCTGCCAGTGCGCCGGGCCGGTCTCGGCGTAGCGGGCGGCGGTCAGCATCGAACGGCGGGCGGGGGTCGTCTGGTTGCTCCGGAACAGCTGGGTCATCGTGTCCTTGCGGGCGGTGTACTTGATGAACTCCCAGGCGGCTTCCTGCTTCTTGGAGGTGCGCAGCAGCGCGTAGCCCGCCGCGCCGAACTGGTGGCGCTGGGTGCGCCAGCGTGGGAAGTACTGCACGTCGTAGTCGGCCGCCCGCATGCCGGCAAGATGCAGGCCGCCCGCCCAGAAGCCGCCCGCCGGGGTGACGCCGACGCGGCCGGTGGAGAACACGCCGACCAGGTTGCTGCCGTTGCCGCCCTCGGGACGTGAGCACAGGTCGTCCTGGACGAGGGAGGCGAGATAGTCGTACGCCTCCTCGACCCGGTCGGCGGTGGCCTGCGGGGTCGTCCAGCGAAAGCCCCCGCCGCGTCCCCGCCGGTCGGCGGCCGGGTAGAAGCTGTCCCACAGCCACGAACCACCGGGCGCCTTGGACTCCTTCAGCAGGTTCGTGCCGTTCGCGAAGAGCCAGGGCACCACGCCGCCCCACAGCCGGTTGGTCCAGAAGTACGGCGTGAAGTGCGTGCCGCCGGCCCGCTTCATCTCGCGCAGCAGCGTGGTGAAGTCGTCGCGGCTCCAGTCGGCCGGCGGGAAGTCCGCGCCCGCCCGCTTCAGCACCTGCTTGTTGAGGTACATGTCGGCGGCGTTGAACTCCATGGGGAGTTGGTAGAGGCTCCCCTCGTACATCATCGACTCGACCAGTGAGGGGTGGACATCGGCGAAGTACTCCCGCAGCTCCGCCGCGTCCCGGCGCACCCAGCGGTCCAGGGGCACTCCGAGCTTCCGGGCGAACAACTGCACGCCTTCGGTTGCCACATAGACCAGGTCGGGTGCGGTGCCCGCGGCGATCTGGGTGAGGATCTTGGCGAAGAAGTCCGACCAGTCGACAGCCTGCACCGCGTTCACCCGCAGCGGGATGCCGGGGTGAATGCGGTGGAAGCCCTTGGTGAGGGCGTCGACGGTGGCCGGATCGAAGGCGGAGCCGAGGGTGGCGACGACGAGGGAGCCGTCGTCGCGGCCGGGGATGTCGGCTCCCGTGAGCCGGTCCCAGCTCGCAGCGGTACCGGCCAGGGCGGCTGCGCCCGCCCCGTATGCGCCGTACCGCAGCAGCGTGCGGCGGGGGAAGTTCGAGTCAGTCATCGAGGGGCCCTAACTCGTGTTAGTTCAGGATTGATGTCCCAGGTGATGGGAACCGGGCCATGCACCTGTCAAGAGTCGGGAACGCTTGACCTTTAACGAGTTAGGTCTACAGTCCTCGTTCACACGAGCCGCTCTTCTCACGCCCTCCGCGTTATGAGCCGCACGTGCGTGACGAGCCGCCACGGGCCCTCATGGGCCGCCACGAGAGGAACGATGTGTCATGCCCGGAACGTCAGGGATTTCCAGGAGATCACTGTTCGCGGGATCGGCGGTGGGCGCCGCCGCGCTGCTGCCCACCGGAACGGCCACGGCCGCCCCGAAGCCCAAGGCCACGACCAAGGACGACGCCAAGGCCAAGGCCGCGGTGAGTGGCGCGAGTTACCGCGCCGCGTACCACTTCACGGTCCCCGACCAGTGGAAGAACGATCCGCAGCAGCCCGTCTGGATCGACGGCGAGTACCACTACTACTACCTCTACAACGCCGACTACTTCACCGGCGTCGTCGGCACCGCGTGGCGCCTGGCCACCACCAAGGACCTGGTCTCCTTCACCGACCGCGGCGTTGCCGTGCCCAAGGACACCACGCCCAACGGCGACCTCTGGTCGGGCTCGGCGGTGGTCGACACCGGCAACACGGCCGGCTTCGGCGCGGGCGCGGTCGTCGTCATCGTCACCATGTCCCCCGGCGGCGGCACCGACCATCAGGAGCAGTTCCTGTACTACTCGACCGACGGCGGACTCACCTTCAGCAACTACGGGACCGATCCCGTCCTGCCCAACCCGGGCGTCGCCGACTTCCGCGACCCCAAGGTGATCCGCGACGAGGACCGGGGCCGCTGGGTGATGACCCTCGCCGAGAACGACAAGATCGGCTTCTACCACTCCGACGACCTCAAGTCCTGGACATACGTGGACGGTTTCGTCCACGACGGCATCGGCGTCCTGGAGTGCCCCGACCTGTTCCGCATCACCGCCGACGACGGCACCGTCAAGTGGGTGCTCGGCGCGAGCGCCAACGGCAAGAACGCGGGACTGCCCAACACGTACGCCTACTGGCCGGGTTCCTTCGACGGCAGCACATTCGCCGCTGACACGAGTGACCCGCAATGGCTCGACCACGGCTGGGACTGGTACGCCGCCGTCACCTTCGAGAAGCGGGACGCGAGCGGCGCGGTGGACGCGGCTGCCCGGTACGCGATCGGCTGGGTGAACAACTGGGACTACGCCAACACCACCCCCACCATCGACTGCGACGGCTTCAACGGCGCTGACTCCATCGTCCGCGAGGTCACCCTGAAGAAGGCATCCGACGGCACCTACCACCTCGCCTCCCGGCCCGTCTCCGGCCTCGACTCGCATGTCTCCCGCACCGTGAACCTGGGCGACGTGACCGTGGACGGCACGAAGGTGCTCGACTACACCGGCATCTCCTACGAGGTGACGACCGACATCGCCTGGTCCGAACTTACGGGCTGTGGACTCCAGTTGAGGCGCTCTCCGGACGGCGGCCGGCACATCGACGCCGGGATCTACGACAACTACGCCTTCCTCAACCGGCGCAACACGGTGAACGCCGACACCTCCGGCAAGTGGCAGGAGAGCCGCACCCCGTTCGACCCGTCCGCCGGCACAGTGAAGCTGCGCATCCTGGTGGACCGCACCTCGGTGGAGATGTTCGTCGACGACGGCCACTACGTGCACACCAGCCAGGTGTTCCCCTACCTGCTGGACACCCGGCTCGCACTGTTCACGATCGGCGGCAGCGCGGTGTTCCGTAACACGGTGATACGCGAGTTCTCGGTGTGAGGCCGGCCAGGGGAGTGTCAAGCCCCGGGTTTCGTGGAGACTGAGTCAGCTGGTTTCCTGGAGTGACGCAGGGGGTTCGGCCGCCAGACGCGTCGCACGCTCACGCAGTTCTTGGGGGTACTTACGGGGAGCAGCCATGATCGGCATCCTTCCGGGTCTTCGACGTCTCCATCAAACCCGGGGCGATTCAGAGTATGCGGCTGCGGCCGAGCCTTCTACCGAGCGTTCACCGTACGGTGTTCAAGCTGCTGTTGGGTGGGATTCCGGAAGGTTTCCAGGTGAGTCACACCGAGCCTCGTCTGTGCCACCACACTTGATGCTGCACCGCGAGCCGCCTGGAGGCCGTGATCAATAGGGAAGCGTTGCTCGTAGCGACTGAAGGAGGGTACGTGCCCGGAGGGCCCACTGCCGACACGGGCCACGAGTACACGCCGGAGAGCGTATACCTGGGCTCTCGGCGGTCCGGCAGTGGCGGAGCGAGGCAAGGCCCGCTACGTCCACCCCGGCGATGTGACATCTCGTGACAGATGAGAGGCTCAGGCGGGTGAGTGAGACACCGATGAACAGCCTGCAATACCGCTTTGACGGGCCGGAAGACGCACCTGTCCTGATCCTGGGTCCCTCACTGGGTACCACATGGCACATGTGGGACCGGCAGATCCCCCAGCTGTCCGAGCGGTGGCGGGTGATCCGGTTCGACCTGCCGGGCCACGGCGGCGCGCCCGCGCACTCCGCCGCCTCCGTCGGCGAGCTGACAGAGCGGCTGCTGGCCACCCTGGACGGGCTCGGCGTGCAGCGGTTCGGCTACGCGGGCTGCTCGATCGGCGGCGCGGTCGGCATCGAGCTGGCGCTGCGCCATCCGCAGCGCGTGGCGGCCCTGGCGCTGGTCGCCACCTCGCCGCGGTTCGGTACGGCCGACGAGTTCCGACGGCGCGGTGTCGTCGTACGCACCAACGGGCTCGACCCGATGGCCCACAGCGCGCCCGAGCGCTGGTTCACGGCGGCGTTCGCCGCCGCGCAACCCGCCATCGTCGAGTGGGCCGTCCAGATGGTCCGCACCACCGACCCGGGTTGCTACATCGCCGCCTGCGAGGCCCTCGCCGCCTTCGACGCCCGCGCGGAACTCGGCCGGATCGGTGCCCCCACACTCGTCGTGGTCGGGTCGGAGGACCAGGTGACGGGACCCGCGGAGGCCCGCACGCTGGTCGCCGGGATACCGGACGCCCGGCTGGCGCTCGTACCCGGTGCCTCCCATCTGGCCCCCGTCGAGCAGCCCGCCGCCGTCACGGACCTGCTCGCGCACCACTTCGCCACCGCCTGGCACGACACCCTCACCGCGTTCCCCGCACCGGCCGCGCCCGCCGCCTCCGCGCCCGTCACGCCGGTGGCGGAGATCGCCCCGCCCGCCCCCGAGCAGCCGCACGCCACCGGGTCGGGCAGGCCCGACCCGTACCAGGCCGGGATGAAGGTGCGCCGCGAGGTGCTCGGGGACGCGCACGTCGACGGGGTCATGGCCGACGGCGACGACTTCACCGGCGACTTCCAGGAGCTGATCACCCGCTACGCCTGGGGGGAGGTGTGGACCCGTGAGGGTCTGGACCGACGCACCCGCAGCTGTGTGACCCTGACCGCGCTGGTCGTCGGCGGGCACCTGGAGGAGCTGGCCGTCCACACCCGCGCGGCGCTGCGCAACGGACTGACCCCGGTGGAGATCAGGGAGGTCCTGATCCACTCCGCCCTGTACTGCGGTGTCCCCGCGGCGAACGCGGCCTTCAAGGTGGCGCAGAGCGTGATCCGGGAGGAGACGGCGCCCCGGGCGTAGCAGGATGGTGCCATGAGGCTCACAAAGAAGACCCACGCCTGCGTCCAGCTCGAGAAGGACGGGCGGCGGCTGGTGATCGACCCCGGCGGCTTCAGCGAACAGGACGCCGCTCTGGGGGCCGACGCCCTTCTCGTCACGCACGAACACCCCGACCACTTCGACGAGGGGCGACTGCGCGCAGCGCTCGAGGCGAACCCCGGTGCCGTGCTGTGGACGCTGCGCAGCGTCGCGCAGCAGCTCTCGGCCGCGTTCCCGGGGCGCGTCAACACGGTGGGCCACGGCGACACGTTCACGGCGGCCGGCTTCGAGGTCCAGGTGCACGGCGAGCTGCACGCGGTGATCCACCCGGACATCCCGCGGATCACCAACGTCGGATATCTGGTGGACGGCTCCGTCTTCCACCCGGGCGACGCGCTCACGGTGCCCGACCACGCGGTGGACACGCTGATGCTGCCGGTGCACGCCCCCTGGAACAAGATCTCCGAGGTCATCGACTACGTGCGCGAGGTGAGGCCGCGCCGGGCCGTCGACGTCCACGACGCCCTGCTGACCGACCTGGCCCGGCCGATCTACGACCGCCAGATCGGCGAACTCGGCGGCGCCGACCACGGCCGGCTGGCCCCCGGCGAGTCGCGGGAGGTGTGAGGGCCGCGGCGGGCGGCTGACTGTCGTACCCCGCGGTTAGGCTTTGCCCATGCGTATCGCCACCTGGAACGTCAACTCGATCACCGCCCGGCTGCCCCGGCTGCTGGCCTGGCTGGAGAGCAGCGACACCGATGTGCTGTGCCTCCAGGAGACCAAGTGCACCGAGGAGCAGTTCCCCGCCGCGGAGCTGCGCGAGCTCGGCTACGAGTCCGCGGTCCACGCCGACGGCCGGTGGAACGGGGTGGCGATCGTCTCCCGGGTGGGCATCGAGGACGTCGTCCGCGGCCTGCCCGGCGGCCCCGAGTACGGGGGGCTGAAGGAGCCGAGGGCGATCTCGGCGACCTGCGGCCCGGCCCGTCTCTGGTCGGTCTATGTGCCGAACGGCCGCGAGGTCGCCCACGACCACTACGACTACAAGCTGCGCTGGCTGGAGGCACTGTCCGTCGCGGTGGCCGAGGACGCGGCGGCCGGACGGCCGTTCGCCGTGCTCGGCGATTTCAACATCGCGCCGAGTGACGAGGACGTGTGGGACCCGTCCTTCTTCGAGGGCATGACGCATGTGACGCCCGCCGAGCGGACCGCTCTGCAGACGTTGCGCGAGCGGGGCCTGGCCGACGTGGTGCCGCGTCCGCTGAAGTACGAGCACCCGTTCACGTACTGGGACTACCGCCAGTTGTGCTTCCCCAAGAACCGCGGCATGCGCATCGACCTGGTGTACGGCAACGAGCCCTTCACCAAGGCCGTCAAGGACGGCTATGTCGACCGTGAGGAGCGCAAGGGCAAGGGCGCCTCGGACCATGCACCGGTCGTCGTCGACCTGGACACCTGAGGTTCACCGGCGCGCGCCCTGTGGTGCACCCGGGTGTCCGGATGGGAGTCTTTGCGGTATGAACATCCCTTTCTTGGACCATTGGCTGGGACGCCACGGCGAACGGGACAAGGGCGCAGAGGCGGCCGCCACCGAGCACGACCCCGAGCGGGCGGCGGCCATCACCGAGCTGCTGTCCGAGTGTGAGCTGCTGCGCGCCAGAGCGGCACAGGCCGGACTGGAGCTGGACGACTCTCCGAGTTCGTTGACCGGGCTGGACCAGCTCCCACCGCGCTGGCGCGACGATCCGGAGGAACTGCCGTGGCTGGGCAACGACGCGGGCCTCTACCTCGGCACCGTGATCGTGCGCACGGTGCCCGGTGCGGTCTGGCACATCTGGCCGGGCGGCCACCCGGTCGTGCGGTTGGCGTCCGGGCGGGAGATCAGTGTGGTGGAGGCGGGTGTGGAGTGGGCGTTCAACGGGGCGCCGGAGCTCTCCCAGGTCTACGGCGAGGCGGCGGAAGCCTAGACCGTGTCCGGTTCGGTCCGTCTTGCGGGCGGGGCGCGTGCGGCTTTGCCGGGCGCCGCTCGGCCGGGTTCCGTATTAGTACGGCTTATGCCCTCTTTATGCGTGTCGGGTGCGAAGCCCTTTGGCGGGCTGGATAGTTTGCGCTGACCGCGACACACATCGACGAGTGGGCAGGGCAGCGTATGGCCGTCGATCCGTTGATCGAGCTGCGTGAGGTGAACAAGCACTTCGGGCAGTTACACGTTCTCCAGGACATCAACCTCGTCGTCGGCCGCGGGGAGGTGGTGGTGGTCATCGGACCTTCCGGCTCGGGGAAGTCGACGCTGTGCCGGGCCGTGAACCGACTCGAGACCATCGAGTCCGGCCGTATCACGATCGACGGGCAGCCCCTCCCGGAGGAGGGCAAGGCCCTGGCGAAGCTCCGCGCCGACGTCGGCATGGTCTTCCAGTCCTTCAATCTCTTCGCGCACAAGACCGTCCTGGCGAACGTCTCGCTGGGCCCGGTCAAGGTCCGGGGCCTCAAGAAGGAGGACGCCGAGCGACGCTCCCGCGAACTGCTCGACCGGGTCGGCCTGGCCGACCAGGCGTCGAAGTTCCCCGCCCAGCTCTCCGGAGGCCAGCAGCAGCGGGTGGCCATCGCCCGCGCCCTGGCGATGGACCCCAAGGTCATGCTCTTCGACGAACCGACGTCCGCGCTCGACCCGGAGATGATCAACGAGGTGTTGGAGGTGATGCAGCAACTCGCGGCGGAGGGCATGACGATGGTGGTCGTCACCCACGAGATGGGCTTCGCCCGCTCCGCCGCGAACCGTGTCGTCTTCATGGCCGACGGCCGCATCATCGAGGACCGCCGCCCCGACGACTTCTTCACCGACCCGCGGACCGACCGTGCCAAAGATTTCCTGTCCAAGATTCTCAAGCACTGACCGCCGGCGGGTCCCGGCGCCCGAGGGGCGCGAACGGGACAGCCCAGTGGATCATGGAGCACCACCCACTCCCCGTGCGAGCACGGGGACCCGGCCGGCAGCAGCCGGTGATCACTCCTGGCGCAGCGGGACCGACAGATACGAAGGGTCGGCCGCCGGCGAGGAGAAGGTCAGCTGCGCGCCGCTCGGGTTGTGCTCGATGTAGAGCGGGTCGACGGTGTCGACGACCACGGCGAGACGGTGGCCGGCCGGTACGTCGTAGGCGGTGGAGAACAACTCCAGGTCTACGGCGAACGGCTGACCGGGTGTCTTGCCGTGGAACGTGTACGGCGCGTGGGAGACCAGCTTGCCGAGGCCGAGCGGGCCCACGTCGTAGAGGTATGCGACGAGGGTGCCGCTCTCCTTGGTGCTGGTGACCGTGGTGTGCAGCTCTGCGGTACCGCGGACCTGCTGCGCGGTCCCGTAGCGCTCCGACTGCCATACGGCGGCGAACGAGCGCGGCAGCAGCGGGACGGATGCCATCGGGGGCAGCTCGGCGAACTGGTCGAGCAGGCTGGACAGGAAGATGACCCCGCCGTTCGCCCCGGAATCGACGTTGGCCCAGATCCGCTTGTTACCGCCCAGCTCGATCTTCCGCCGGTCCGCGCCCACCGACTTCCAGTCCGGGTACGTCTCGTACCCGCCGGTGGAGCGGCTCTTGATCCGTACCGGCGGCTCGCGGTCCACGCCGTTGTCGACGCCCCTGAGATGGTGGTCGAACCACCGGTGGGCGCTGTCCCAGGTGTCGTTGGGCAGGCCGAGCAGTCCGGTGCCCTCGGCGGTGGCGTGGTCGCCGGGACGGAACTCGAGCCGCTTGGGGACGTCGAGTCTCTCGTAGAAGTCGGCGTACTGGTTGGGCGGGAAGAGCGAGTCGCCCCAGGCGTTGCCGAGCATGATCGCGGCGCCGTTGGCGTTGATCTCGTCGAGGTGGGCGGCGGGGGAGCGCTTCTCCCCCCACTCGATCATGTCCTGCTCCCTGGCCAGGTTGGAGGACAGGAAGTCGGACATGATCTGCTGGAGTTCGTCGCTGGGGCGGCCGGTGAGGTAGCCGGCGCCGCTGAGCATCGCGGCGGCCTGCAGATGCTGGGTGCGGCCGCTGTAGATGGAGTCGATGAGGTCGGCCCAGCCGCTGAGCGCGACGACTGCCTTGATCCGCC
This sequence comes from Streptomyces sp. NPDC048389, assembly GCF_040706335.1. Lineage (NCBI taxonomy): Bacteria > Bacillati > Actinomycetota > Actinomycetes > Kitasatosporales > Streptomycetaceae > Streptomyces > Streptomyces sp. NPDC048389. The sequence goes on from NZ_JBEZKP010000006.1 coordinate 181,200, forward strand.
TGTCCTTCGCGGAGGCGAGCAGGCTGATGCCGGCCCCGTAGGAGACGCCGGCCATGCCCACCCGCTCCGGATCGGCCGGGGTGTTGGCCAGCGCCCAGTCGATGACCTTGGAGGCGTCGGCGATGTCGGGCGGCCCGGCGGTCTCGATCTCACCTCCCGACTGCCAGAAGCCGCGGGAGTTGTAACTCACCACCACATACCCGGAGTCGGCGAGCTTCTTCGCCTGTACGAGGTACTCGATCTGCGGCATTGCCCAACTGGTGGGGAGCACGACGACGGGGTACGTCCGGCCGCCGCCCGCGCCCGCGGGCGTGACGACGTTGGCCTTCAGCACCGTACCGCCGTGGCCCTCGATGTCGACGAAGCGGACGCCGGCGGAGGCGGTGCCGCCGGCGGTGTCCTGTCGGGTCGGGGCCGGGACGGCCGTAAGGGCCGCGGGAGCGGCGGCGGTGGTGGTACCGGCGAGCAGCACGGCCGAGACCGTGCCGACGGCGGTGGTGCGCAGAGCCTTGCGAGGAAGTCCCACGGGTCACTCCTGACTCATTCGTCCCTGTGAAGTGACCCGACGGTAAGGGTGAAGTGCTACTGGAGGTAACTCCCCGGTAAGTTACGCCAGCGTAACAATTGTTGGACGTGGTGTCAGCTAGGGCGGCTCGCCGAACGGTGAGAGGTGCGCGCCGCCGGAAGCGCCGTCTGGGCCTCCCGTGTCACGTCGGCCACCAGTTCGACCACATCGGGGCCGTACGCCGACGAGTTGACCACCTTGAGCAGCAGGCAGAAGGAGCCGTTGCCGTGCTTGCGGGCGAGCTTCTCGTGGTGCCGGGCCAGATAGCGGGTGGCCGCCTGGTTGGTGATGGCGCGCTGCCCGCAGAACAGGAACACCGGCCGGGCCTCCTGACCGGTGGTCAGCCGCGCCAGCAGTACGTACTCGGCCATGCCCGGCTCCATGCGGTACCGCTCGGAGCCGATCTGGAACGATCCCTGGTCGGGCCCCGGCTCGGCATCCGTGTTCATCTTCACGCCCGGCAGCAGGCTGTGCAGGTGAGCTGCGGTCCGGCGGTTCGAGACGGGGCCTCCCACACAGAACTCGGTGCGCTCGCCGAAGCCCTGCTGTGCGATGTCGTGCCAGATGATCTGCGCGTTGGCCCCGCAGTCCTTGATCAGCGCGGACAGTTCGATGAGCGCGAAGACGTCGAAGCGGTGCACGGAACCGTCCCGGCCCGCCTCCCGGTTGACGACCAGAAGCGACTCCGAGTTCCCCGGCAGCCCGAAGAACGCCTGCTTGCGCCGCAGTCGGCGTCGCCAGAAGTAGGTGCGGGCCAGCCAGCCGATCGTTGCACTGATTCCTGCGGCAACCACACCGAGCACGATGTTGCGTACGTCGTCCGTCATGGGCGCGCATGGTAGCGGTGCGGCGGAAGGTTGTTCGAGTCGGTCCGTGCCGGTCCTGTCGGCGGCGGCCCCGGAAAGCTACGCTGCGCCGACACCGGCTGACTGGAGGTACGAATGCGTCGCTCCACCGCAGGGAAGGTCACGGCCGTGGCCGTTGCCGCGGCCGTCGTCTCGATCGGCGCGGCAGCACCGCCCGCACCGCACACCGCCTCGCCGCCGACAGTGCAGCCGGCCAAGACCCCGGTCGCCGTCGGCCATGGAGGCGCGGTCGCGAGCGTCGACGCGGACGCGTCGGCAGCCGGCATCGAAGTACTGCGGCGCGGAGGCAACGCGGTGGACGCGGCCGTGGCGACCGCCGCGGCCCTCGGCGTGACCGAGCCGTACTCCGCGGGCATCGGCGGGGGCGGCTACTTCGTCCACTACGACGCCAGAACCCGTTCCGTGCACACCGTCGACGGCCGGGAGACCGCTCCTCGTTCCGCCGACGCCTCGCTCTTTTTGGAGGGCGGTGAACCGGTCCCGTTCGCCGAGGCTGTGACCAGCGGCCTCGGCGTCGGCACCCCCGGCACCGCCGCCACCTGGGACACGGCCCTCGACGCATGGGGCAGCCGGCCGCTGGCGGAACTCCTGAAACCGGCGGAGCGGCTGGCGAAGCGAGGCTTCACCGTCGACGCCACTTTCCGCGAGCAGACCGCCGCCAACGAAGCGCGCTTCCGCGACTTCCCGGCCTCCGCGGAGCTGTTCCTGCCAGGCGGCCGGCTTCCGGTCGTCGGCTCCGTCATCAAGAACCCCGACCTGGCCCGCACCTACCGGGAACTCGCCCGCAAGGGCACGGGCGCGCTCTACGAGGGCGACCTCGCCCGCGACATCGTCCGCACGGTGCGCACCCCGCCCGTCGCCGAGGGCGCCGCGCGGAAGGTGCGGCCCGGCGACCTGACGGAGCGCGACCTGAGGGCGTACGAAACGGTGCGGCGCACACCGGCGAAGGTCTCGTACCGCGGCCTGAACGTGTACGGGATGCCGCCGTCGTCGTCCGGCGGCACGACCGTCGGCGAGGCGCTCAACATCCTCGAGCGCACCGACCTGTCCAACGCCTCGCAGGAGCGGTACCTGCACCGGTTCATCGAGGCGAGCCGGATCGCCTTCGCCGACCGCGGACGGTGGGTCGGTGACCCGGCGTTCGAGGACGTGCCGACATGGGGCCTGCTGTCGCAGCGGTTCGCCGACTCCCGCGAATGCCTGATCAAGGACGACGCGGTGCTCACCAGCCCGCTCGCACCGGGCGATCCGAGCCGTCCCGAGCGCTGCGGGTCGTCGGGGCGGGCGGCGCCGACGACGTACGAGGGGGAGAACACCACCCATCTCACCACCGCCGACAAGTGGGGCAACGTCGTCTCCTACACCCTGACCATCGAGCAGACCGGCGGCAGCGGCATCACCGTTCCCGGGCGCGGCTTCCTGCTCAACAACGAGCTGACGGACTTCTCCTTCGCGCCCGCCGACCCCGCGGTCCACGACCCGAATCTGCCGGGCCCCGGCAAGCGGCCCCGTTCCTCGATGTCACCGACGATCGTGCTCGACCATCACGGCCGCCCCGTCCTGGCGCTCGGCTCACCGGGCGGCGCGACCATCATCACCACGGTCCTCCAGACGCTGACGGGGCATCTGGACCGCGGGCTGCCCCTGGTGGACGCCATCGCGGCGCCGCGGGCCAGCCAGCGGAACCAGACGACGACCCAACTGGAACCGGACCTGTGGAACAGCCCGTCGCGAGCCCGTCTCGAGGCGATCGGGCACGAGTTCCGGCTCACGGAGGAGATCGGTGCGGCAACCGCCGTCCAGCGGCTGCCGGACGGCCGATGGCTCGCGGCGGCCGAGAAGCAGCGGCGCGGCGGCGGTTCCGCGATGGTGGTCCACCCCTCCCGCTGACCCCGGCGCCCCCACGCGGAGGGCGGGTAGCCCGTCCGGCCGTGCGAGCGAGGGGGTACGGGCGCGCAGGGGTAGGGAGCCTTTCGAACAGAAAGGCTCCCCGTGCGCATTCGACACACCGCTCTCGCCCTGGCCGTCGGCGCCGCCGCGCTTTCAGCGGCGGCACCGCCCGCGGCAGCGCAGCCCGGACCGATCCCGCCGCCGCCCGCCCCGGGCGGCCACCGCGCCGCACCGGAGACGGGCACCGACGCGGCGGCGCTGCTCGCCGAGTTGGGGGACTGCACCCGGATCTCCAAGGGCAGGTACGCCACCGACCGGGGCCGGCCCGCGAACATTCCGATCTGCGAGCGCGGCGGGGCCGTGTTCTGGAAGGCGGACATGGACATCGACTGCGACGGCCGGCGGACGGCGCGGTGCAACCGCGACACCGACCCCTCGTACCAGTCGACCACCGCCTTCACCGGCTCCGACGGCAGATACCTGAACGCCGAGAAGCTGCCGTTCGTCGTCGTGCCGGTCCCGAGCGGCATCTGGGACTACCGGGCGTCGGGCATCCGCGGCGGCTCGGCCGCCGTGATGATGTACGAGGACAAGGTGGTGTACGGGGTGGTCGGCGGCATCGGGCCGAGCGGGATCATCGGAGAGGCGTCGTATGCGGCGGCCGAGGCGCTCGGGATCGATCCCGACGCTGCGACCGGCGGCGTCGCCTCGGGGGTCACGTACCTCGTCTTCAAGAACTCGAAGGTGTCGCCGATCGAGAGCCACGCGTCGGCGGTGGAACTCGGCGAGGAGCTGGTCCGGCGCTTCCTGGCCGGTGCGAAGGGGACCGGGGGGAGCTGACGGAGCTACGGCGCCGTGAGGATGCGCGGGCCGTCGTCCGTGATCGCGACCGTGTGCTCGGCATGTGCGGCGCGACTGCCGTCCGCCGTACGGACCGTCCAGCCGTCGGACGCGGTGTACGTGTCGTCGCGCCCGCTCGCGATCACCATCGGCTCGATCGCGAGCACCATGCCGTGGCGCAGCACCATGCCCCTGCCGGGCCGCCCCTCGTTCGGCACGCCGGGGTCCTCGTGCATGGAGCGGCCGACGCCGTGGCCGCCGTGGCCGTCCGGGATGCCGTATCCCGCTGCCCGGCACACACGGCCGACGGCGTGGGCGATGTCGCCGACGCGGTTGCCGACGACGGCCGCGGCCATGCCGGCGGCCAGGGCGTCCTCGGCCGTGCGGATCAGCGTCGCGTCCGCGGGTTCCGCGCGTCCCACGGTGAAGGTGACGGCCGCGTCACCGACCCAGCCCGCCAGGACCGCGCCGCAGTCGATGCTGACCAGGTCGCCGTGGCGGAGCCGGCGACCGTCCGGGATGCCGTGGACGACGGCGTCGTTGACAGAGACGCACAGGACGGCCGGGAACGGCACCGGAGCCCAGCGCGGCCGGTACCCGAGGAACGGTGAACCGGCTCCGGCCCCGTCCAGCACCGCGCGGGCCGCGCGGTCGAGTTCGCGCAGGCTCACGCCCACGGCTGCGGCCTCCCGGGCCGCCGCGAGCGCCTGGGCCACGACGCGGCCGGCCGCGCGCATCGCCTCGATCGATGTGTCGGTCTTGATTTCCACCATGACCAATTACTATACCGGTTCGACCGGTATTTCAATACCGGCATTAGAATACCGGCATGGTGCGCACACCCCTCACCCCCGAAGAGCGCGAACGCGGCGAACGGCTCGGCCGGTTGCTCCGCCAGGCGCGCGGGAGCCGCAGCATGGTCGAGGTGGCCGCGGCTGCCGGACTCTCCGCGGAGACTCTCCGTAAGATCGAGACGGGCCGGGCCCCGACGCCCGCCTTCTTCACGGTCGCCGCGCTGTCCGCGACGCTCGGCCTGTCCATGGACGAACTCGTCGTCCACTGCGCGCCGGTGCCGGTACCGGCGCCGGGTCCGGCGGAGGCGGTGGCGTGAGGCAGGCGCCCGCGGCGTAGCCTCAAGGGCGTGAGTGCCGAGAAGTTCGCCAGCGCCAGGTATGTCAGCGTGACCACCTTCCGTAAGAACGGGACGGGGGTGGCCACACCCGTGTGGTTCGCCGTCGACGGCGGTGAGTTGTTCGTGTGGACCCGCACCGACTCGTGGAAGGTCAAGCGCCTGCGCAACGACAGCCGGGTCGTCGTCACCGTCTGCGACGCGCGCGGCAGGGTCGAGGAGGGCGCGCCCACCGCGGAGGGCACCGCCCGGCTCCTCGACGGCGCCGGTACCGGCGCGGTGCGCAAGCTGCTGTTGCGCAAGTACACCTGGCAGTTCCGGGCCGTCGACTGGCCGGCGACCATCGCGCGCCTCGGCAGGCGTCCCCATATGGGCATCGCGGTCACGTTCTGAAAACGGGGCGGTAGCAGCGCCGTAACACGTCTGCGGTCGAATGCCTGCGGTGCCCTCGGAGCGGAGGGCCCCGTTCCATGACGGGCGGTGGCAGGCGGTCGATGACGGTGGATCAACTCCCGGTGGACGTTGAGGCGTTCGCGCGGTACTTCAACGAGCTGCTGACGCGGTCGAACCCGGACGGCGGCTGGTACGAGGTCTTCCGGCAGCGCGACCCGGAGGGCGTGCGGGCGTGCCGTGAGGGCCGTGAGATCCCGCCCTGGGACGTGGTCGAGTCCCTCCTCCAGGACCTGCCGGCCACGGACGCGGCCGAGTTCACGCGGGCGGCCGGCCTCCATGCCGCGGCTGCCGCCGCGCACGACCGGCTTCCCGGCGGACGGGAGAGGCTGGAGGAGCGCGCCGAACTCATGCGCCACGAGCGGCTGCGCGCGCAGGCCCGTGCCGAGGAGCTGCTGCGGCACCTGGCCGCTTCCCCGGACGAGGCACGCATCGTCCACGAGCTGGCCTGGACCCGCGACGACCACAGCCGCGCGGTCCGCCGCCAGAGCGAACTGGAGTCCCGCGCGGCCTCCCTCCTCGCGGCCCCGCCCCCGCCCGCGGCCCCGCCCCCGCCCCCGCCCGCGGGGCCGCGCCCCGGGCGGCGCCGACCCCCGCAACCCATGCCGGCCCAGGGCCCGCACCCCGGCCGGGCCTCCGCCCACGACCGGCCCCCGGGACCGGCCACGGCCCCGCTCCCCGGCCCCGGCGAGCCCCCGGGGCGCGGCACACCCGCTACCGGCCCGGGGGCATCCCAACGCCCCGCCACTGCGGAGCCCCCCGCTCCGCAGTGGCCCCCGGCCACCCGGGGTTTCGGGAAGGGGCGGGGCGGGGAATCTTCGCGCCCCGCCCACGACCCGGACGGGGCACCGGTCCTCGATGACGGCCGGCACCCGGTCCAGGGCCCGCACCCCGGCCGGGCCTCCGCCCACGACCGGGCCTCCGCCCACGACCGGGCCTCCGCCCACGACCGGCCCCCGGGACCGGCCACGGCGTCCCCCACGGCGTCCCCCACGGCGTCGCTTCCCGGCCGATTCCACCCTCCTGCCCCCGCCCCGGCGGTACCTCCTGGCCCTCAGCCACCCCCGGCCACGCAGGGTTCCGGGAAGGGGCGGGGTGGGGGAGGCTCACCCGGCGCCCCCGGCGGCAGCCCCGCACCCACTCGTAAGAGCAAGAAGCGCCCCCGAGGCGGCGCCCGGTTCGCCGGGGTCGAGGACGGCGGGGAAGACGCCGTCGCCGTGCCCGTGCTGCCGGGCGCGGGCGGCGCGGGGGACACGCCTCGCGGGGCCCGTTACGGCGGCGTGGCGCCCGGCGC